>CACZUX010000029.1 GCA_902784475.1 uncultured Bacteroidales bacterium
CTTCCTGCCCATCTACTGGTTCACCCTCATCGGCGCGATGGCCTGCGGACTGACGGTCGGGCTGACGGCCGCGCTGCTCTCACCCCTGCTGGGCTGGCTCATCTTCGGAGCGCCCGCTGCCGCCATGTTGCCCGACATGCTGCTCAAGGGCACGCTGCTCTCGCTGTGCGCCAGCTTCATCTGCCACCGGATCGGTCGCAACATCCCCGCCGCTGCGCTCTCCGTCGCCGCAGCATGGATTCTGGCCGCCCTCGCAGAGTGGCCTCTGACGGGAGCGGCTTATGCCTTTCAGGACTTTGTCGGCGGATGGCCGGGGCTGCTGCTCATGAGCATCGTGGCCCCTTTGGCCGCCCGCAAAGCGTAAGCCTCTCTTTTTACTTGATTTTCAGCACGGGAAGCAGCGCGTTGGTATTTTCCGCAGGAAGCACCACACGAAGTCCGCGTGAGGTCTGCGTGAACTTCAGACGGCCGAAGCCCAGGAGCTCCACACTCTTGACGGGACGCGCGCGCCACACACTGCCTTTAGCCAGAGAGCGAATGCACACCTCGCGGCTGCCTTCGGGCCAAGCCAAGAACGCGGCGTAGAGGATGTCGCCCTTGGTGGTGAAGCGCACCTCCTCGCTGCCGGCCTTGATGTAGTTGCCGTCGTTGAAGCCCTGGTCGTTGATCTTGATGTCCTGCCCGGCAATGGGGCCTTCGCCGAATTTGCACCAGGGACGGGTACCCACGATGGCCTCTTTGTGCACCTTCATCCAGGCGCCGAACTCACGCAGGATGGCCAGCTCCTTCTCGTCGGGCGTGCCGTCGGCGCGCAGGGGCACCGAGAGCAGCATATTGCCGTTTTTGGAGACGATGTCCATCAGCAGCTTGGCCACGGTGTGGGCGCTCTTGTACCAGCCCTTCTCGTAGAACTCGGTGTTGTAGTGCCAGTTGCCCAGACAGTTGCAGCACTGCCAGGGGCGCTCGATGATGGCGTTGGGTGCGCCGCGCTCCACGTCCCACACGAGGGCCTCTTTCTGCTCCTCGCTGAGGATCTTGCCGAAGACCACCTTCTCGCCCTCGTTGTAGAACTCGGAGGTGATCTCCAGACCCACGTTGCTGATGGGATAAAACGGCAGCACGGTGGCGTCGAAATAAAGCAGGTCGGGCTTGTAGCGGCGGATGGCGTCCATCGTGCGCAGTTTGAACTCGCGGACGAACTCCTCCGAGGGCTGCGAACAGTTTTCCCAGCCCCAGATGCGCCCCGTGTTGTTGCGCCAGGTGCGGTCGCTGAAGTCGTGCTGCTGACGGTAGAGGCGTTGCGGATCAAGGCCGCGCCACCACTTGTCCGTGCCGTCAGCGTTCTTCTTGTAGCCGTCCTCCTTCGTGAGCCATCCGTCGTATTTCACGCCGATTTTGTCGCCCTTCATGTCGAAACCGCGCGAGGGTTCATACCAGGTCCAGGCGTGGTCGGCATGGAAGGAGATGCCGAAGGGCAGTCCGTATTTCTTGGCCGCTTTCGACCATCCCTCCAGGATGTCCTTCTTGGGGCCGATGTTGACGGAGTTCCACTCCTGATACTGCGAGTCCCAAAGGTCGAAGTTGTCGTGGTGGTTGCCCAGAGCGAAGAAATACTGCGCCCCCACCTCTTCCTTGTAGAATTTCACCAGAGCGTCCGGGTCCCAGTTTTCGGCCTTCCACAGGGGCAGGATGTCCTTGAAGCCCACCTCCGAAGGATGGCCGTAGTGACTGCGGTGGAAATCCGACTGACGGGAGCCCTCCTCATAGAGCCCACGCGCCATCCAGTCGCCCGAACCTTCCACACACTGAGGGCCCCAGTGGGCCCAGATGCCGAACTTGACGTCGCGGAACCACTCCGGCACTTCATACGTGCGCAGACTCTCCCAGTTGGGCTCAAAAGCCCCGAGAGGCAGACACAGGCAGCACACGAGGGCTGCAAAAATCGTTTTCCTGATCATAACATTATGGATTTAAGTTTGTTTTCTGTCTTGGAGGAACTGCCCGCGACTTTGTGCTCCGCCCGGTATTGTCCGGGTGTCATCCCCGTGGCGCGCCTGAAGAACTTGGTGAGCGATGCCGGACAGGGGAAACGGAGCCGCTCGGCAATCTGCGCGGCGGTCTCGTCGCTGTAGGCCAGCCACACCTTCACGGCCTTCACGGCGGTCTCGTTGATCCAGTCCATCACGGTGCGTCCGCTCATCTGCTTGACCAGCGTGCTGAGATAGTGGGGCGCGATGCAGAGCTTGTCGGCGTAGAAGGGGATGTTGCGCTCGCTCACGGCGAAGCGGCTCACCAGCGCGACGAAGCGCTGCAGCGTCTCCTGCTGGCGGGTAAGCGGCAGCGGGGCCGGCGCCTGTCCGTAGCGCTGCGCCGCACAGAGCAGCATCGAGCGCACCAGCAGCGCGGCATTCTCGCGGGGGAAGGGCTCCTGCCGCACCAGATCCCAGAGCAGGGAGAAGTGCTGCGCCACGAGCGCCGTGCAGGCCGCGTCCATCGGCAGACGGATGAAGCAGGGAGGCTCCGCGTCCGTTCCCTCTGGGACTTCCGTCCGGGGCACGGGGGGATCGTCCAGGAGGCTGTCGTAGCGGAAGGCGTCGAACTCGAAGTCGGCCGAACAGCCCTTCTTCTCCACCAGCGTGTCGCCGTAGAACACCACCAGATTGCCCGCCTCGAAACGGTGCTCCACCAGGTTGAAGCTGTAGACGGCCCAACCCTTCTTCACCCACACCACACGCCGCTCCTGCAGAAGATAGGGCTGTGCGGGAAAGAGGAACTCGCGCCCGCGTATGTTGAAACCGCGTATCATCCAGAAGGGGTCCGAGAGGAAGATCTCTCCGTGTCCCTTCCAGATCTCCGTGTTGCGGAAAAGCTCATAGGTGATGGTATCATTCAGCATCGATTTCAGGCTTTTTTCACCGCAAAACTACGAAAATCTTACAATATGGCAATAAAAAAGACTTTTCGGATAACGCTTATCTTTCACTTTCGCCGTACTTTTGCACCGGAATTCGGTAAAACGTTTGTTTATTTGTAATTTTTTGAACATTCATCGTTTATGAAAAAGATGAGATTTTTTTGCCGCCTGTTGGCTTTGGGCTGCATGATGCTCTCCGCATCTGCAGTCGAAGCCGGCGGTTTGATGACCAACACCAACTACCACATCGCCTTCGACCGCATGATGGCGCGCGGCGCTTCCACCGAGATCGACGCCGCCTACAGCAACCCCGCCGGACTGGCTTGGGGCCACGAGGGCTGGCAACTGTCGTTCAACGTGCAGAAGCCCTTCCAGTGGCGCGACGTGGAGGCCACCGTGTATCAGCCCTACGCCACCGCCATCGGCCTTGAGAACAAACTCTACAAGGGCGAGGCCGACGCCAATCCCTTCGTGCCCGCCCTCTTTGCGGCCTACAAGCACAAGCGCTGGGCCGTCTCCCTGATGGCCGGCATCGTGGGCAGCGGCGGCCATGTGACCTACGACGAAGGCATCCCCATGTTCGAAGTCCCCGTGCGCGGCATGATGTACCAAAACGGTCTCCCGCCCGCCGCCTATTCGGTGGACGCCTTTATGACGGGCAAGCAGTACATCTACGGCGTTCAGGCCTGCTTCACCTACAAGTTCAGCGAACACTGGTCCGCCGCCGCCGGACTGCGCGTCAACATCTACACGGGCTACAACCGCGGCCACGTCGTCAGCCGTCTCAATGCCACGGGCTCCGAACTGGTCAACCTGCAGATTGATGCCGACCAGAACGATGTCGGCGTGGCACCCATCCTAGGTCTCAACTATCGCTACAAGCGCCTGCTCGTGACCGCCCGCTACGAGTTCCGCAGCAAGCTCAACACGCCCAACGACACCAAGGTGCTCAGCGTGGGCCTGATGGGTCAGACCACCGACGTCAACGCCCTGAGCCACGTCATCGGCAACGAGGCCACCGTGGCCGCTATAACTGCCAAAATAGAACAGATTACCGGTGGCAACAAAGAAGCGGCTCAGGAGATGGCCGAAAAGGTGCGCCCCTATCTTGACGGCGAGACGACGCGCTACGACATGCCCGGCCTGCTCACCTTCGCCGTGGGTTATGAGTTCATCCCCCGCAAGTTCCGGGGCACGCTGGAGTATCACTGGTTCAATGACAAGAACGCCAAGATGCAGGGCAACCGTCAGGACCTGCTGACCCACGACACGCATGAGATTCTCGTCGGCCTGGAGTGGGACATCAACAAGATCTTCACCGTCTCAGCCGGTGCGCAGCGCACGGACTACGGCCTCTCCGACGGCTATCAGGCCAACACCTCGTTTGCCTGCGACAGCTACTCCGTCGGCACTGGCGCCGCCTTCAACGTGACGCCCCATCTGCGCATCAACGCCGGATACTTCTGCTCCATCTACAGCGACTACACCCGCGAGCAGCCCATCCGCTACTCCGGCATCCCCGTGATGGAGACCTATTCCCGCACCAATCATGTGATCGGCCTCGGCGTGGATTACAAATTCTGAATGAGAGAACAGGCAAAAGGGCCATCGGGAGCCGTCCCGGTGGCCTTTTTCGTGTCTTTTCCCCAAAAACTTTAAACTTTAAACTTTAAACTTTAAACTATTTTTCGTATCTTTGCCGAAGATACGAAAAATACGACATCCTTATGGCTACAGTGGACGACAAGAAGATTATCTTCTCGATGGTGGGTGTGAGCAAGACCATCCAGCAGAACCAGAAACAGGTGCTCAAGAACATTTATCTCAGCTTCTTCTACGGCGCTAAGATCGGCATCATCGGTCTCAACGGCGCCGGCAAATCCACGCTGATGAAGATCATCGCCGGCCTCGACCAGCAGTATCAGGGCAACGTCGTCTGGAGCCCCGGCTACTCCGTGGGTTATCTGCCGCAAGACCCTCCCCTCAACGAGGAGAAGACGGTGAAAGAGAACGTGATGGAGGGCGTGCAGCACGTCTACGACGCCCTGGCCGAATACGACGAGATCAACGCCAAGTTCGGCCTGCCCGAATACTACGAGGACCCGGACAAGATGGACCAGCTGATGCAGCGCCAGGCCGAGCTGCAAGACGTCATCGACGCCACCGACGCCTGGAACATGGACTCCAAGCTGGAGCGCGCCATGGCGGCGCTGGGCTGCCCTCCGGGCGACTGGAGCGTGAAGACGCTCTCGGGCGGCGAACGCCGTCGTGTGGCCCTGTGCAAACTGCTGTTGCAGAAGCCCGACGTGCTGCTTCTGGACGAGCCCACCAACCATCTCGACGCCGAGTCCATCGACTGGCTGGAGCAGCATCTGCAGCAATACGAGGGCACCGTCATCGCCGTCACCCACGACCGCTACTTCCTCGACGATGTGGCCGAATGGATCCTCGAGCTGGACCGCGGCGAGGGCATCCCCTGGAAGGGCAACTACTCCAGCTGGCTGGAGCAGAAGAGCCAGCGTTTGGCCCAGGAGGAGAAGACCGCCTCGAAGCGCCGCAAGACGCTGGAGCGCGAGCTCGAATGGGTGCGTATGGCTCCGAAGGCCCGTCAGGCCAAAGGCAAGGCGCGTCTGAACTCCTACGAGATGATGCTCAACGAGGAGCAGAAGCAGAAGGAGGAGAAGCTGGAGATCTTCATCCCCAACGGCCCGCGTCTGGGCAACAAGGTCATCGAGGCGGAGCATGTGGCCAAGTCCTTCCCCGAGAAGACGCTCTTCACCGACCTCAACTTCATGCTGCCGCCCAACGGCATCGTGGGCGTCATCGGCCCCAACGGCGCCGGCAAGACGACGCTCTTCCGCCTCATCATGGGTCTGGAACAGCCCGACGCAGGCTGCTTCTCCGTGGGCGAGACGGTGCGTCTGAGCTATGTGGACCAGCAGCACAAGGACATCGATCCGGCCAAGTCGGTCTACGAGGTTGTCTCTCAGGGCAACGAGACCCTCCGCCTGGGCGGCAGGGACGTCAATGTGCGGGCCTATCTCTCGCGTTTCAACTTCAGCGGCGCGGATCAGGAGAAGAAGTGCGGCGTGCTCTCCGGCGGCGAACGCAACCGCCTGCATCTGGCCATCGCGCTGAAGCAGGAGGGCAACGTCCTGCTTCTGGACGAGCCCACCAACGATATCGACGTGAACACGCTGCGCGCCCTGGAGGAGGGCCTGGAGGCCTTTGCCGGCTGCGCCGTCGTCATCAGCCACGACCGCTGGTTCCTCGACCGCATCTGCACGCACATCCTGGCCTTCGAGGGCGAGGGCCGTGTGTTCTATTTCGAGGGCAACTACAGCGACTACGAGATCAACAAGGCCAAGCGTCTGGGCCTGGAAGAGCCCAAACGCACGCGCTACCGCAAGCTGATGGAGGAGTAGCTCACAGCACGGCTTCCATGCCGGCCTTCTGCACTTTCATGCCCATGCGGCGGTAGAATTCATAAGCGCCGTCGTTGCCTTCCCACACGTTGAGGGTGATGCTGTCGCATCGGAGCGAGCGTGCGTAGTCGCGCACGTATTCGTAGAGCGCCCGGCCGATGTGCTGTCCGCGCACGGTTTCGTCCACGCAGATGTCGTCGATGTAGAGTGTCTTGCGGTCCTGCAGCAGGCGGTGGTCTCTCACCTGTGTGATTTGGCAGAAGGCGTGCCCTTCTATCTTGCCGTCGTCATAGACGAAGACGGGGGTGTCTTCTCTGCCTATGATGGCCTCCAGCTCCCGTTCGTCATATTTCGGTGTGTTGTTCTTGAAGAGGTCGGGCCGTAAGGCGTGGTGCACGGCGTCTGCCTGGTAGAGCAGGCTTATCAGAGCGGGGATGTCGCGCTTCTCGGCTTTTCTTATCATTGCTTTGGCTATTATTTCCACGATACTGCAATTTCAATGCCCAAAGGTAGTGAATTTTTGGTCAAATTTTCGTAAATTTGTCCCAGAATAATGTAACAAACAGCGAAGATCGATGAAAATCCTTGTGGTGGACGACGAGCAGGACATCTGTGAGATACTGCAATACAATCTGGAAACGGAAGGCTACGAGGTCACAACGGCCGGTTCGGCGGAAGAGGCGCTCCTGCTTCCGTTGCAGGACTATTCTCTCGTGTTGCTCGACGTGATGATGGGCGAGATGTCGGGCTTTCAGCTGGCCCGAAGCATGAAGGGCAATCCTACCACGGCACACATTCCCGTCATCTTCATCACGGCGCTTGATGACGAAGACCATCTGGTGAAGGGGCTGAATATCGGTGCCGATGACTACATCGCCAAGCCGTTGAGCATGAAGGAGGTGAAGGCCCGCGTGAAGGCGGTGCTCCGGCGCTCTGCACCGGCTCCGGCCGACACCGCTATCGTCGCCTATGAAGGCATCACGCTCGACCTGAATGCCAAGACCGTTAAGCTCGACGGACAGACGCTGATGTGTACCAGGCTGGAGTTCGAGCTGCTCTCGTTTTTCCTGCAGCATCCCAACAGAGTCTATTCCCGTGAAGATCTTCTTAAGCATTGCTGGCCGCAAGACGTACATGTGCTCGACCGCACGGTGGACGTGAACATCACCCGTCTGCGTAAGAAAATCGGCCGCTACGGAGAGCAAATAAAAACACGTGTAGGTTATGGTTACTGCTTCGAAAGGTAAGTCGTTTCAACGCAATCTGCTGCTCAGCATCGGCGGCGTGTTTCTGCTCTTCGCCGTCTGTTTCAGCGTGTATCAGTACCGGCGCGAGAAGGAATACAAGATAGACATCCTGCACTCCCGCCTGCAGATGTACAACTACGAGATGGCGCAGACTTTGGGCGAAGACAGTCTGGCCAGCCCCCACCTTTTTCGTGACTATGTGGCGCGCCACATCATGGAGGGCCTTCGCGTGTCAATCATCGACCGGAACGGACGGGTGGTGCTCGACAGCTATGACGCCGATGTGGATTCGCTGGACAACCATCTTCAGCGTGCAGAGATTCAGCGCGCATTGCACGATGGCAACGGCTACGACATCAAGCGCTTGTCCCAATCCACCCACGAGACCTACTTCTACTCCGCCACGCGCTTCGGCGACATCATCGTGCGTACGGCAGTGCCTTATTCCGCAGAGTTGACGCGCTCGCTGGAGGCCGACAACAGCTACATCTGCTTTGCCGCAGCACTCACCTTGCTATTGGGCCTCGTGCTCTATCACATCACCCATCGCATCAGCCGCCATATCGGCTATCTGCGCGAGTTTGCCGTCAGAGCCGAAGAGGGTCAAGAGCTTGAAAGCGAGCCGAAGCGCCGATTGCCCGACGACGAATTGGGTGACATCAGTCACACAATCACCACACTCTATTGGAAGCTCCGCCACTCCGAGGAAGACAAGCTGCGCATCAAGCGCCAACTCACACAGAATGCTGCCCACGAACTGAAGACACCGGCCGCCAGCATTCACGGCTATCTGGAGAGCATCTTGGACAACCCCGACATGCCGGAGGAGAAGAAGAAGCATTTCCTGGAGCGCTGCTATGCACAGAGCGAACGCATGAGCAAACTGCTACTCGACATGGGCGCACTCACCAAACTGGACGAGCTGGACGATAAAACCTCACAGCTCGTGCATGAGCGCCGTCGTGTTGATGTCCTTCAGGTGATTCACAGTGCGCTTGACGACACGGCCCTGCAGTTGCAGGACAAAGGCATCACGCCCGAGCTTCACGCACCGGATCATGTCGAGGTGTGGGGCGATCAGAGTCTGCTTTACAGCATCTTCCGCAACCTCATCGACAATGTTGTGGCCTATGCAGCCGGTGCATCGCTCTTGAATATCGTATGCCACGAGGTCGAGATCGAAGGGCGTCATTTCTACGAGTTCTCCGTCAGCGACAACGGATGCGGCGTGGAGTCGCGCCACCTGGAGCACATCTTCGAACGCTTTTACCGCATCGACAAAGGCCGCAGCCGCAAACTCGGCGGCACGGGGCTCGGATTGGCCATCGTGAAAAATGCCGTCGCCGTCCATGGCGGACAGGTGGCGGCACATCCCTCTCCGGGTGGAGGGCTCACCGTCAGCTTCACCCTCGCGAGATTTTAGCGAGCCTGCACCACATTCATCACGTAGTCGCCCAAGTGTTCGCACTCCGAGATAAAGTCGGCGTAGAACACGCCGAGTTGGTAACTGTAGAGGCCGGCGTTCACGTCTTGCAGATTTTGGTTGCGCAGTTGCTCGCGGTAGTTGTTGATTTCGTGCTCAATATTGACGGACGTCGTGATTTTCGTGTCCGTCGTCGTCAGCTCGATGTGGTGCATCATCTCGGTCAATGCGCCTCCTACGAGTTGCAGCATGGTCTCCATGTGCTGGATTTGTTCGGGGGTAAATTCATCCTGACAGTGCATGCGGTGCCGGTTGAGTGTGCGTCCGAGATTATACACAGAGTCGCCGATGGACTCCAGTTCCGTGATCTGGCGCAGCATCTTTTGTATCTGACTCTTCGAGGTATCGGACAGACGTCCTTCGCTCACCTTATTAAGATAGCCGGCGATTTCCATCTCCATCGAGTCGGTGATGTTTTCGTATTTCCCGATGCGCGAGAAAAGTTTGTTGAACTCCACTTCATCTTTCGTCTGCATCAATTGAGGCACAAATCCGAACATTCGCTGACAACGCTCTGCAAAGTGCAGGATCTCCTTTTGGGCCTCTATGATGCTCAGCTCGGCCGTAGAGAGCAGGCCGCCGCTAATGAACTTCAAACGGTATTCCTCATCCTGAACCTGCATCGGTAGCACTTTGCACACAAGCATCTCTATCTGCTTGACAAAGCCGATGAGCAGCAGCGTGTTGATGATGTTGAAGGCAGTGTGAAATGCCGACAGTTTGAAGAGATTATTGCCGCCGCCCATCACGTTGTCCACCACCCAGCTGACGGCGTTGCAGGCCGGATAGAAAACGATGAGAAACACCACCACGCCGAACACGTTGAAGAACATGTGTGCCAAGGCGGCGCGACGCGCCTGTGTGTTGGCGGTGAGTGAAGCCATGAAGGCGGTGATGGTGGTGCCGATGTTCTGGCCCATAGCCAAGGCGGCTGCCTGTTCGAATCCGAAGCCCGGGATGTTCATGCCGAAGAGCATCAGCGTGATGGCCATTGCGGCAGATGAAGACTGTACGATCATCGTGACCAATGCGCCTACAATAATAAACAACAGGATGGTGAAGAACGAGCTCTGGGGCACATGAGCCAACAGGTTGGCCACCATATCGCCGATGTGCATCGTCGTCGCCGTTTCCTGCAGGAACGACAGCCCCATGAACAGGAGCGAGAAGCCGAAGATAAATTCGCCGACGCTTTTTCGACTGCCCTTGTTGCTGAAAATCAACGGCATGCCAATGGCAAGCAACGGAATAGAAAAGGCCGCAATATTGATTTTGAAGCCCACGGCGGAGATGATCCACGCCGTCACCGTCGTGCCGATGTTGGCGCCCATGATGACGCCGATGCTTTGTGCAAGCGTCATCAGTCCGGCGTTTACGAAGCTCACCACCATCACCGTGGTGGCACTTGAGGACTGGATGAGCGCCGTGATGAGAATGCCGGTCAGCACGCCCATCACCCGGTTCTTGGTCATCGCCGCCAGAATGCTGCGCAGACGGTCGCCGGCGAACTTTTCGAGGCCTTCCGACATCGTCTTCATGCCGAAAAGGAACAGTGCCAGCGAACCGACGAGCGAAAAAATATTCACGATCAATGTCATAGTCTGATACTTTATTTGGTTCGCGGCAAAAGTACGGGATTCCTGTTACATGCCTGTTACGTCCGTGTTACAATATTGTTACGTTTTCGGCATTAACAATATTTCTCTAAACTCTAAACTCTGAACTCTAAACTAAAATCCGTATCTTTGCACCCGAAAAACAGGTGATGAGACACAAAGGCATCATATGCGGGATACTGGCGGCGGTGTGCTACGGCACAAATCCATTAGGAGCGCTGCCGCTCTACGCAGAGGGTATGAACACCTCGTCCGTGCTCTTCTGCCGCTTCTCCACGGCGGTGGTGATGCTCGGCGTGATGATGGCCGCACAACGCAAGACATTTCGCCTCAGCCTACGGGAGGGGGCGGTGCTCGGACTCTTCGGGCTGCTCTTCGCCGCCTCCAGCATCACCTACTACAGGAGCTTCCTCTACATGGACGCCGGCATCGCCTCCACCATGCTCTTCGTCTATCCCGTGATGGTGGCCGTCATCATGGCGGCCTTCTTCGGGGAGAAGGTGACGGCCACAACGGTGGCGTCCATTGCGCTGGCCATGAGCGGCATCGCGCTGCTCTACCGGGGCGGGACGGGCGCCGTGCTCAGCGCAACGGGCGTGCTGCTGGTGATGATTTCCTCCCTGACCTACGCCGTCTATATCGTGATTCTCAACCGGTGGCGCATCCGCATGTCGTCGCTCAAGCTGACCTTCTACGCGCTCTTCATCTGCATGCTGTGCCTCGTGGCCTATTCGTTCAGCTCGCCCGAGCTGCATCTTATGCTGCCGCCCTCGGCGCGTGCGTGGTTCTGGGCCAGCTGGCTGGGTCTGGTGCCGACGGTGCTCTCGCTGGTCTTCATGACCGTTGCCGTGCATGAAGTGGGTGCTACGCCGACGGCCATCATGGGCGCCCTGGAGCCGCTGACGGCCGTCGCCATCGGGGCGCTGGTCTTCGGCGAGACGCTGACCCTCAGACTCGCCGTCGGCATCGTGCTCATCCTCTCCGCCGTGATGCTGATCGTGATGAAAAAACAACAACACCATGAAACACACTGATATCATCCTCATGCTCATCCTGGCTGCGACGACAGCCGGGGCTCAGCAGCGCTCCCTCGTCTGGAACCCCGACCGGGGCGACGGCACCTACGTGAACCCCGTCATCAACGCCGACTACAGCGACCCCGACGTGTGCGCCGTGGGCGACGACTACTACCTCACGGCCTCCTCCTTCAACTGCATCCCCGGACTGCCCGTGCTCCACTCCAACGACCTGGTCAACTGGCGCATCGCCGGTCATGCGCTGCAGGAACAACTGCCCCGCGAGGTCTTCGCCTCCGTGCAGCACGGCAAAGGCGTGTGGGCACCCTCCATACGCCATCACGAGGGTTGCTTCTATATCTACTGGGGTGATCCCGACAGAGGCATCATGATGGTCAAAAGCACCCGGGCCGAAGGCTCCTGGAGCGAGCCGCTCTGCGTGGTGAGCGGCTGCGGCATGATAGACCCATGCCCCCTGTGGGACGAGGACGGACGCTGCTATCTGGTGAACGCCTGGGCGGCCTCCAGAACCGGATTCAACTCCGTGCTCACCGTGCGCGAACTCTCCGCCGACGGCACACGGGCCATAGGAGAACCCCGCATCGCCTTCGACGGCGGGCAGGAAAACCACACGGCCGAGGGCCCCAAATTCTACAAGCGCGAGGGCTGGTATTGGATCATGTGTCCCGCAGGCGGCGTGGCGCAGGGATGGCAGCTGGCAATGCGCAGCCGCTCGCCCTACGGCCCCTACGAGTGGCGACGCGTGCTGGAGCAGGGACAGACGGACATCAACGGCCCGCATCAGGGCGCGTGGGTGCATACGCCCTACGGCGAAGACTGGTTTCTGCACTTCAACGACCGGGGCGCCTACGGCCGCGTGGTGTATCTCGAGCCTGTTGACTGGCAGACGGGATGGCCCGTGGCGGGAGACAACGGAGCACCCGTAGCCTCCTTCCGCAAGCCCAAAGCCCGGGCCTCACTCCCGGTCTGCAACCCGCAGGAAAGCGACGAATTCAACGGCACCCTCGGGCCGCAATGGCAATGGCAGGCCAACAGGAATCCTCTCTGGGGCATGCCGACCGCCGAAGGCACGATGCGCCTCTACACGATGGACGCCGAGGACTGGCACAGCCTCTGGGACGCTCCCAACCTGCTGCTGCAGAAGACGCCTGCACAACGCTTCACGGCAACGGCCAAAGTGCGTCTGGCGGCGAAAGAAGAGGGGCAGGAAGGCGGCCTCGCGGTGATGGGGCGCGACTGCTCGTCGCTGAGCGTGCGCCGCGTCGGGGACGGATTCCGTCTCGTGCGCCGCACCTGCCTGAAGGCCGACGAGGGCCGCAGGGAGAAGCTGCGGAGGATAGCCGATCTGCCGCCGACATCGCGCGACACCATCCCCTATTCGCCCGCACTCTATATTGACCTCTGGCTGCGCGTGGAGGTGAGGGACGGCGTCTGCCGCTTCTCCTACAGCACCGATGGCCGCTTGTTTCTCGCTGCCGGCGAACCCTTCACCCTGAAGGAAGGCAAATGGATCGGCGCCAAGACGGGACTCTTCGCCCAATGTCTGGGGCGCAAGGGCAACAGGGGATGGCTGGATGCCGACTGGTATCGGGTGACGCCGGCAGAAGGGGCCGCCGACAGCTTCTCCGCCGCAGAGGCTCTCGACTACTGCGCAGCACAGACTCGCCGGGCGCTCAGGGAACTCTCGCCCGTTGACGTCACACGCGCTCCGCGCAACATACTCTCCGGAGAAACACGCTGGAACCTGCGCCCGGTGAAGGCCGAAGAGTGGTGCAGCGGTTTCTGGCCGGGCATCCTTTGGATGGACTACAGCTACACCCACGAAGAAGAGGTCAGAAAGGCAGCGGAACAATACACGGCGGCCGTCACGTCCGTCGTGCGTCGTCCCGTCTTCGACCACGACCTGGGCTTCATCGTCATCAACTCGCTGCTCAAAGGCTACGAAGCCACCGGACGTCAGGACTACAAAGCGCTGGCCCTTGAGGCCGCCGACTCGCTCTCTGGGCTCTACAATCCGCGCGCCGGCACGCTGCTCTCATGGCCCCGCCACGTGAAGGACTACGGAGGTCACAACACCATCATGGACAACATGATGAATCTGGAGCTGCTCCTTTGGGCAGCCGACAACGGAGGGGACAAGCGTCTGCGCGACATCGCCGTGAACCACGCCACCACCACCATGCGCCACCATTTCCGTCCCGACGGCTCATCGTATCACGTGGCCGTGTACGACACCGTCACCGGACGCTTCATCCGGGGTGTCACGCATCAGGGCTACAGCGACGACTCGATGTGGAGCCGCGGACAGTCGTGGGCCGTCTACGGCTACACAATGGTCTATCGTTTCACCCGCGAGAAGCGCTTCCTCGACTTTGCCTGCAAGGCGGCCGACGCCTATCTTCGCCGCCTGAAGGAGACGAGCGACGACTGGGTGCCGCTGTGGGATATGGACGACCCGCGCGGAACGGCTGCGCCGAAAGACGCCTCTGCTGCCTGCATCACGGCCTCCGCCCTGCTCGAGCTGGACGGCTATGCTCCTTCGCGCGGCTACGGCGAAGCGGCCGAAAGAATGCTCGCCAATCTCAGCACGGAGCGCTACCGGAGCGGCAGCCGCAACGCGGCTTTCCTGCTCCACTCCACCGGCCACTATCCCGCCGGGAGCGAGATAGACGCCAGCATCGTGTATGCCGACTACTACTATATCGAGGCCCTGCTGCGCTGCACACGCCTACCATTTCAGTTCTTCCTGTAGGATGACACCGTCGGTCATGGGGCTGTCGGCCTCGGTGAAGGCGTTGGCCTTGTACTGGATGCAGAGCATGGTGAGGTTGTCACTGCCCGTGTTCTTCAGCGCACGCTTGCCCTCGGGAGCAACACGGATGACGGCGCCTTCGCTGACGGGGAAAATCTCGCCGTCCACCTGATACTGACCTTCACCCTTCAGGATGATGTAGAGTTCCTCGTGTGTCTTGTGCGTGTGGAGGAAACCGCTGTCCTGACCGGGAACGAGCGTCTGGAAACTCAGCTCGCTGCCGGTGGCACCTACAGCCTGACCGGCGAACACCTTACCCCTGATGATGACGTCGGGGCCCAAGGGCAACTCGTGCTCCATGATTTCGCACATCTTACCAACACTCACGGCCTTGAAGTTCTTGCCTTCCTTAATCGTCTCAATCTGTTTCATGATTCTTCTTGTTTCGGTTGTTACTGTTTTTGTTTTGACGCTGCAAAGGTACGGCAAAAAAACCATTCCCGCAAGAAGGCACTTTTCGGTGAGATAGTTACCAAAAAGTAGGAATTGTGAAAACTTTGGGCTTCGGCAAAAAAGGCTTTAACATAGATTAACACGGTACCTTTCCGTTACCCGGTAACTTTTTGCTACCTTTGCCGAAAAATCTAATGGTTATGGCAGATATCAAGGCAGAGTATTCGGCCTGTCCCATCAGGCAGGTGGTAAGTCGTTTCGGCGACAAGTGGTCCATGCTGGTGCTCTATATGCTTCACACCTGCGATACGGGGGTGTTGCGCTTTAACGGAATCCGTCGGCTGATGACGGACTGTTCGCAGAAGATGCTCTCGCAGACGCTGAAGAATCTGGAGCAGAGCCACCTCGTACATCGCGAGGTTTATCCGGAGGTGCCTCCACGGGTGGAGTATTCGCTGACGGATACGGGCAAGTCACTGATGCCGGCCATCGAGGCCCTCGTCCAATGGGGACAGGAGCATTTCAGGGAAGTGGTGACGGACTAAGAGTCAATTGTCAATAGCCCAAGGTCTTCAGCCACTTCTCGACCCTCGCCTTGCCGTCTCTCACATCGTGGCCGTAGATGGAGAACTGTCCGGTGACGTTGGCTTTGGGATAGGCTTTCCTGACGTCTCTGACGCACTGCCCCAGGCCGGAGCCCTCGTGGGTGGTGAAGGGAATGACGGTCTTGCCGTTGAGATCCACCTTGGAGAAGAAGGTGAACATCACCTGCGGATAGGTGCCCCACCACACGGGGCCGCCGATGAAGACGGTGTCGTATTTCGACACATCGACGCTGCCTTCATACGGAGGCAGCTCTCCCTTTCTCTGTTCTTCTTTAGCCAGGTCGCAGAGCGGCTGATAGGCCATGCCGTCGTACTTGTGCGTGACGATTTCAAACTGATCGGCTCCGGCCAGCTCCGTGATGTAGTCGGCCACAATCTTCGTGTTGCCCACTTTGATGTTCCCTACAGAGTAGTTGTCTCCCGCATGCGAGAAAAACACAACCAAAGCTTTGCCGTTCTTGTTCATAACCTTCTGCTGCTTTACGCCGCCGATGCATGCTGTCGATACCAGCAATGCCAGAGCGGCCGGGATGACTGTCCGTTATGTGAACTCCACAATGGCGCTGACATCGTCGCCGATGGAGAGCGACACGATGAAGGCGGCGCCGGTGTGATATAGTGTCGGAACCAGCGTGTCGCCCAGCTTCGCCGCCACGCGATATTCAACCCTCAAGCCTTTCACGTCAAAGCCCTCCGGCAGCAGCTCCATCGCCATGCGGACATAGTTGGCATTGTTCACATGCCTGTTGTAGTCGATGTCGGCACGAAGCACCTTGACGGGTTCAAGCGTTTCTCCGTCCTCCTTCGGAAGGATGATGCGGCGGTCTTTGTAGTCCATCTCCAGCTGAGGCTCCAGGGACATCGAGGCCATCGTGGCGTCATCCACCCGTTTCAGCCTGCCGGCGGACTTGTCCACGAAAGCCCCCATGCTCCAGGTCTTGTAACAGGGCTTGCCCTCAGCATCGTAAATAAAGGTGTTGCGGAATCCGAACATGGGCTTCATGCCATAGACGGAGGTCGTCACCGTCAGCTCCTCTTTGTATTCGGGAACCCGGACAATCTCCACCTGTCGGGTAGCCAGCAGCTGGGCCATGTGCTGCTCCGCGAAATAGCGCTTCACGCCGGGCTCGCTGTCGATCCACATCTCGGAACAGTCCTGCATCATCTGAAGGGCCGAACAGAGTTTCAGCCGCCCCTCACTGTCGCAGGTGCTTGTGGTTACTTGATACTTCAAACTGTACATATTCCCGTCGCTCTCTCCACGCCCGTCATTCGGCCGGGGCCCATTTGCAGCGCACGGGAGAGACGATGGCGCCCTCCTTCTTCAGCTCGGCAAAAGCCTTGTCCACCTCCTTGCGGTCAATACCTGTGATCTCTGCAATCTTGCCTGCGTTAACGGGAGCGCCGAACTCGCGCATGGCCTGTAATACTTTCTCTTTCATAACGGTTAGTTTTATAGGGTTAATGATTAATCTGTATTCGGTTTTGGGTTAATGTTTCAAGGAACTCTATTTCGACGATGCGCAACTCATTTTTGGTCTCGCCGCCGTTTTTGGCTTTGAACAGGTCGAGCTCGCCGGCAGCAGGCTCCGCCACCTCCACAATACCGCCGAAGGCGTCTTCGTCCTTGCCGGCACCCTTGAGGCGGACGGTGATCTCGTCGGCCTTGACCCGTCTGTGGGGCGTCAGGTGGATGTAGCCCAGACTGCGCTCCGTCTCGCCGCTCCATATCAGCCGCTTGCCGGCATAGATCTCGAGGGGATAGCTGCGCAGGCGCCAGCCCGTCAGCTTGAGGCAGATGTCGTCGATGAAGGCCTTGCGCTCCAGCTTGTAACGAATCCAGGCCGTAGAGAGGCGCCCGTCGTTTTTCCATTCCGAGAGCTCGTTGTCATCGAAGCTGCGGGCCGCGTGTCCGGCGTCACATCCTGCTGTGGCCGACACAATCTGTATGCCGCGCGCCTGCTCCCTGAAGGACGGCGAAGAGGGCGTCTCGCCCCGGGACAGAGAGCCCTGAAGACTGAGCTGCGGCAGATATTCCTCCGGGTTCACGCCTTCGCTCCTCACCGTGATCTCCGCCTCCGGCAGCCCTTCGGCGCGTGCTTTGAGCCGGATCTCACCGGCCCGGGTCGTCGTGCGGACGAGCACGCGGTTGACGCCGCACTCCACCGGCAGAGACGTGGCGCCGACATAGTTGTCGGAGACATTCTTCGTGGCGGCAGCGTCGAGCAGGCCTTCGGGGCGATTGTCATCGGGCCGCTGCAACGACGGATTGTTGCGCGCGGCAATGCCACCGATCCAGCGGGCTTCTCCCGAGAGCTCAAAGTGAATCATGCGGTTGTCCAGCGGACAGCGGCGCCCCTCTCCGTCCAGCACCTCCACTTGGAAGAGCACCATGTCGGCGCCGTCGGCCTTCGTGCCCTCGGGATTCTGTGTCGCCGTAAGCCTGAGCCGGGCAGGAGCGCCGGCGGTCGTCAGGCTGAAGCGGCTGCCGTCGGAGGCGACCGCCTCCAGCGTGCCCGCTTCAAAGGGAACGTCCTCAAAAGTGAAGAGATAACGGTATTCCTGCTTACCCCAACCCAACGAGCGGCCGTTGAGCAGCAGCTCCAAAGAATCTGCTGTGGACACCGCATAGACGGGTTTCACGGTTCCGGCCGGATAGTTCCAGTGGCCGATGATGTAGGTCTGCGGCGTCTCCGGCTCCACCCATCCGTTCCACATCACCTGATGCACAAAGAAGGCATCCTTGGGGATGCGCATGGCGTCGGTGACGCCGCTGGTGCGGTAGTTCGACTCGCCGCGGTGATGGGTGTTGGTGTCGCTGAAGACGATCTTCACGCCGCCGGAGGAGACGCGTGTGGCGGTGCCGGGACGCTCGCGCCAGTAGTCATACCAGCGGCGCACCATTTCGACGGCAAACTGATCCATGTTGTGGTTGTATTCCTTTGCGGGATTGCCGCGATAGAGCGGGCCGTCGCCCTCCTTGTGGCAGGGATAGCTCCATTCGTCCCAATATTTGCGCAAGCCCTCGTCGCGACAGTATTCCATCGCCCACATCGGGTGCTTCTTCGACTTGTTGATGTAGAGCATCTCGCCGCCGTACTCCGCCTCGTCGATGTCGAGCATCTCACGACTGCCGATGGCCCGTCCGCCGTAGGGGTCGTACTCGTCGCGGATGGCCTTCATCTCGAGCATGTGCTCGCGCGAAATGCTCTCGTTGCCGCACTCGTAGAAGAGGATGGAGGGATTGTTGCGGTTGTAGATGACGGCATCGCGCATCAACTCCGTGCGCTGGGTCCAGCGGGGTCCTTCCACGTCTTTCTCCGAATCGCCGGCAGGCATCGCCTGGATGAGGCCCACGCGATCGCACGACTCGACGTCCTGCTTCCAGGGCGTCACGTGCATCCAGCGCACGAGGTTGCCGCCCGAGGCCACCATCAGGCCGTTGGAGTAGTCGCTGAGCCAGGCCGGCACGCTGAGCCCCGTACCCGGCCATTCGTTGGAGCTGCGCTGGGCATAACCGTGCATCATCAGCACGCGGTCGTTGAGCCATATCTTGCCCTCGCCGAAGCGGGTCTTGCGGAAACCCGTGCGGATGACGACCCGGTCGCTTCCGTTTCGCGCAGACAGGTCTCCACCGTGTAGAGATAGCCGTAGCCCCACGACCAGAAGTGGAGGCCTCGCACCTCCTGCTCGGCTTTGGCGACGACGGTCTCTCCGGGCTGCAGGGTGATGCGCCCGTCGCCGTTGAATCCGGCCACCAGCTTGCCGTCCTTGTCCTTCAACACGACGGTCAGGAAGAAGGTCCGGGGGCGGGCGTCGTCGTTGCGGACCTGCGACTCCACATGAACGACGGCTTTGCGGCCGGGGATGTCGAAATCCGTGGCATAGACGTAAATGCCCGTCGTGCCGAGATCGGAGTAGAGCGGCAGAGTCTGGTAGAGTTTGCCGGTGACATGCAGCCGGACATTCTTGGGGATGCCGCCGTAGTTGGCATTGAAGTTGCGGTCGTTCCATTGGTAGCGGCTGTCGTGGCGGCGCGAACGGTAGGTCCAACTGTTGTCGCAGCGCACGGCCAGAAGGTTGTCCCCTTCCTGCACATAGGGTGTCAAGTCGAAGCCGCAGGCCATCACGCCGTCCTCGCTGAAGCCCAGACGGTGGCCGTTGAGGTAGAAGTCGGCGCCCTGACGCACCCCTTCGAACTCGATGAAGAATTTTTTGTCTCTCAACTCTCCACTATCCACTCTCCACTTTTTCCGGTACCAGCAAACGGTGTCGGTCAAGTCCGTGATGTCTTTCCTGAAGGCCTCGTCGCCGTTGAACGCATAGGGCAGCGTCACCGGCTGCCAACCGGCCCCCTCGCCTCCTCCCGCAGGGGCGGCTTCCACATCACCGATATGCAATTCCCAGCCGGCATTGAAGTTGAGCTGCTGCCGTCCGTCCGCCGCTGTCGCGAAGACAAAGACCAGAATGATCGGGATGATGTTGTTCAAGAATCTCATGCTGTCGTGTTATCGGCCGAAATACTTTTTCCCGTTTCTGATATAGAATCCCCTGGGCCGCCCGGAAATCTTCCGGCCGGAAAGATCGTAAGCGTCGCCCCCGTCTTCCTGTCCGACGGCTTCTGTCGTGCGGATGCCCGTCGGGTCGGTGGCAACACGGATGATGCCGTCAACGGTCAGCGTGCTGTAGTCCCACACATAGCCTTCCAAAGGAATCTCCGGCTCGAAGGTCGGCGTGCCGCTGAGGGTGACGCTACCCGTGCCCGTGAAGACGTGACATTCGTCGCCGGCCTGCCAAATGCCGGTGCTGCGATACATATTGAAGACGGGATTGTTGAGCCTGACGCTCCCGTTCACCTTCAGGGCATCGGTGGACTTGTTGCGCCCGATGACACGCACACGGATGATGCCGCCGCTCTGCACGGTGAGATTGCCCGTGAGGGTCAGCGTGCCGGCCGACGTACCTGTGGCCTTGCCGGCACCTATCATGCCGCCCGCGTTCACCGTGACGCTGGTCGCCGTGCCCGTGCCGATCACCATGCCGCCGCTCATGGCCGTGACTGCCGCCGTGGCGGTCTGGGTGACATTCTCCAGGCTGACGGTGCCTTCATATACATTAATCTTGCCCGCACTCGTACCCGTGAGCGTGAGCGCGCCTTCGCCGTATTTGTTAAGCGTGGCGTTCGCTCCGATGATGCCGGCAAAGGTGGTGTTGGTGCCGAGGTAGCCCACATTCCACACGCTGGTGCCCAACTGGGCATCGGCATTTGAGGATGTCAGGGCGCCGATGCTGTGGGTATAAGAGGCTTCCGTGCCGCTTCCGGCCTGGACTCCCACGGCATACACGCCGGCTCCCGGCATGAAGGTGCCTTTCTTCAGATTCATCGCAGCCGTCAGGCGGAACTGTCCGGAAGTGGGATTGAGCGTACCCTCAAAGTCCGCCATATTGGTAGAGAAGTCGCCCCGCACGTAGGGGAAGCTGATCTTGACGGTGCCCTCTCCCGTCCATTTGCCCTGCACGTTGCAACGCTGTCCGCCGTTGATGGTAAGGGTCTTGTCTTTCAGGACGTGGATGGTGTTTTTGATCGTAGGCACGGCGCCGGTACTGTTGTTGTTGAAGATGGTGATGGCCGAGTTGCCGGTCACATCGATGGTGGAGGTGGCGGTGCCAAAAGTCGTGTTCCACACGCCCATCGCCAGCGTGCCGCCATTGAGCTCTGTCGACTTCCATGTGTTGTTGCCGGCATAGGTGATGTTGAGCTGTCCGCTGCCTTTCTTGACAAGACGGCCGGAGCCCTGCACGATGCCCTTGAGGGCGGTGACGCCACTGGTTATCTGTATCGTGGCCGTGTCGTTGAGGGTCAGGCCGCGATTGGTGGCGGTGTTGGCGTTGCTGACGATGAGGGTCGCCTTGCCCATCTGCCAGTTCGAGGCGGAGGCGGAGGCGGC
Source organism: uncultured Bacteroidales bacterium (assembly GCA_902784475.1). Lineage (GTDB taxonomy): Bacteria > Bacteroidota > Bacteroidia > Bacteroidales > Bacteroidaceae > Physcousia. The sequence goes on from CACZUX010000029.1 coordinate 21,481, forward strand.
GCCGATGCTGCTGGGCAGGCCTCCGTCGGCCAGTTCGCTGACGCTGACGGTGCCGCTGTTGATGACCGTCTTGCCGGTATAGTCGCTGTTGGCCGCATTGAGCGTCACGCGTCCTTTTCCGTTCATCACCACATCACCGCTGCCGCTGATGCCGCCCGTGCCGCTCACGGTCACGTTCTTGGTGTCGTTTTCGAAGGTCAGACCGCTCACCGGCATAAGTTCGTTCAGCTGAACCGCCGTATTCTGAGCGTCGTCGCCGATGATGATGCCGTCGCCGGCAACGAACTCCGTGCTCACGCCCTCCAGCACAAAGTTATCCGTCTGATAGTCCCAAAGGCTGTTCACGGCACCCGACCAGCGAACGCCCTGAGCGGCTTCGCGCTGTGCGTTGATGACGAGCCACAGGGCCTGCTCTTCATTGACGATGTTGTAGGAGAGCCCCTGCAGACCCCGAACCGCAATCTTCGACACGTCGCCCGTGAAGGCACCCGTGTATTCCACCAGCTTGTATCGGGCCGGCTGCGGGGAGGAAACGTCGGGCACCACCGTGAACACCAGTCGTCCGGCCTCCGTCAGCGTCAGGTCGCCCTCCACCTTCACGAGGTCCGCAGCGGCGTCGGCGTCTCTGATGTCCGACTCGATAAACAGACGCCGGTCCAGGGTGAGGCCCTGCTTGAGGGTGATGAGGCCCAGACTTCCGGCTTCGCCACCGGGCATCAGGCGGCCTCCTTCGTAGTTGAGCGCACCTTCCAAGATCAACTTGCCCGCCACGACGGCGTTGCCCGCCAGCGTGCCCCGGGCGCGTAATTCCACATCACCCGGAATGGTGCCGTTCACTTCCAGCGTGCCCTCCGAGATGAAGGTGCCGCCGGTATGCCTCAGCGGCGCATTGACCACGAGGCGTCCCTGCTGACTCTTCCAAAGCTCCATCGGGCCCGAGAGCGAACCCGGGCCGGTGAGCGTGATGCTCTGGTCGCGCACAGGCATGGCGTAGAGGACGGACGGCGAGAGGGTGCCGCCAACGGTAAACGAGCCGCCTTGATAAGTGTGGTCAAAGAGCATGCTCTTGCCATCGGAATAGGAAGCCGGAGCAGAGCGGTCGAAGCGCACATACTGTCCGTCACTCACGGCCACGAGGTCCGTCACCATACAGGGCGGCAGCTGCGGACGCGGCATGTCGAAGCCCAGATAGAAGCCCGGATTCGGACTCTGGTAGTAGCCCTTCGTGGAGCAGTCGCCGCGATAGTGCGGATCCTGCTGCAGACAGTAGATGAAGTCGATGTCAGAGGCATAGTCGGTGGAAACGCCCGTAATGCCCACGATGACACCGTTCTCCTTGTGCAGCAGGATCATCTCCTCGCGCCAGTCGCCGATGATGTCGCCCCAGAAGGCGGCACGCTTGGCATAGACGGTGGTATAGCGATAGCCGCTGATCTTGGCAAACTCCACCTCGCGCCCCTTGAAGAAGTCCTGCACATAGACGTTGTAGTGGCTGTCGCTCGTCTGCACGACTTCACGGTCAGGCTCGTTGTCCCACCAGATACCCTCACAGGGGTATTGGTTCGTGTATCCGCTGATGAGATTGCCCTGGGCATCATACACCTTGTCGTCCATGGTGGACCACATTTCCCAGCCCAGACGCTCCCTGTCGATGTCGATACACTCGCCGCGACCGACATCGCCGACGGCCGAGAGATACCATTTCTTGATGAACTCACCCGTGCGGGCGTCATAGAGCACCTGTCCCAGCATATCGGGAGCATATTGCTGTATGGCAAAGGTCTCCTGTCCGGGACGCTCGGGGTCGATGTCGCTCGTGCGGAAGCGGTCGCCGTGGGCGATCCCCGTGTTGAAGAGCGTCTTGCCGTTGTTGTTCATGGTGTAGCCGCCCACGATCATTTCGTCGCAGCCGTCGCCGTCCACGTCGCCCACACGAATCTGGTGGAAGGCCGGACCGCCGGTGGGCTCGTTAAAGAGCTCCCTGAGACTGCCGGCCGTGCCGATGCCGAAGTCATAAGCCACACCCAGATTGTAGTAGTGGTGGTGCTCATCGGTGGTGCGCGTGTGCCACTCCATCACCACTGCCGGGTGGATGCCGTCCAGATAGCAGACGCCCATGTGGCCCACGTGTTTGTTGTATTCGTCGCCCATCAGCGAGGCGCGGTTGGTGCGGTTGTAGTGCTGGTTGTAGCTCTGCTCTATCGAGGCCTTCTCGCTTCCGGTCATACCGTCGATGACGGAGATGTAGCGGGGGGCGTTGCGCGCCGACTGCGTCTCGTAGTTGATGATGCCGTCGCCGTCGGTGTCGCCCGTGGTCTTGCCCTTCACATAGAGGCCGAACGTCTTCGCATCGGCATCCCAAAACTGCGTACCGTCCGACGACTGGATGACAACGTCGCCCATGCCGTCGCAGTCCATATCGGCGACGGTGATCATGTCGTCCTGTCCGGCACAGCTCAACTCGTTGGGCCCCAGCTTCACGGTCCACAGATGCCGGCCCGTGCGCAGATA
>CACZUX010000030.1 GCA_902784475.1 uncultured Bacteroidales bacterium
CAGCGAGGTGACGGACGAAGCGGTGTAGTCGCCCACCATGCCGTAGTAGTCGTCGCATACATAGCTGCTGACGGCGTGGCCCGACTCGTCGCTCTCGACGGCAGGCAGGTAGAGGCTACGGTCGAAAGAGGTCCAAGCCTGAGAGAGCATGCGGTTGTCCCAGGCGCCGTCGGCCATCAGCAGGAGGTATTTCAAACGGTGGCTGCTCTCAGCACCCCTGTCGTAGAGCATCTTGGCGAAACGGCGAAGCGCCGTAGCGTCGGGGGTGCCGCTGGAGAACTCATTGTAGATCTGAGGCAGCCAGGCAATGGTGACCGTGAGGCCGTCATACTGGCGATGGGCCGCTGCAAGGCGTTCGGCCTCAGAGACATAACTGCAGTTCTCGGGCAGGATGATAAGCATATCCGCCGTGGACAAGCCGTGGAGATTCTGATTACTCACCTCACCCGCAAGCGTCGGCTCGGGGAAGGCGTAGGCGGCGTCGAAGGCCACATAGTCGAAACCGCCGGAAGGCACTGTGACAGCCGTCCCTTCAGTCGGCACCAGAGCGGGTACAACGCCCCTTTTGGCCAGGCGCATCACCTTAAGCTTGGAGGCGCCCGAGAAACCCGAATAGCGCACATTGGCCGAAGAGGCCGTAAAGAAGGTGAAGCCGCGCTCCAGCGAGAGGGGCGAGGTGTAGTGCAGGGCCAGATAGTCGAGATGGGCCTCGACGCCCGCACGGCTGTGCATCTTAACCGTCCACGAGCCGGTGCCGGCGGAGAGCGAAGTGACGTCAGTGGTGGCTTCGCGCCAGACGGCGTGCTGATATTCGGTGTCGGAGGCGCGGATAGACACTGTGCGCGAGGCGCCGCCGTTGACACTCCAGGTGAGCGTGTTGGTGTTGGTCAATCCGGCCGAGGCAAAGGAATAAGTCAACTGAACCGTACCAGAGACGTTGACACCGGAGAAGGTGTAGGAGCGCTCGGCACCGTCGGAGAAGTTGTCGGCCGCAACGAGGCGGTTACCCACATGATACATGGCATACTCGTCGCGCTCGATGAGCTGGTGGCGCATCGCAGAAGTGACGGTGGACGTCGGCGAAGAACCGGCCTCTACAGTAGCAATACGCTTGGCTGCACCCGTGCCGCCGTCGGGCGCCACATCGCTCAGGAAGTAGCAAGCCTCGCGGGCGTAGGTGTTAAGCACGCGCTTCGTGCCGCTCCACGACACCAGGCCGTTGCCCCAGAAGAGCAGACTGCCGTCGGAGGCCTGATAGAGCGGTATCTCGGGAAGGTCGTCCATGTCGGCGTCGGCGTTGAGCGAAGTGCTCTGAAGATGGCCGCCGTAGCCGTAAAGACGAACGCGGGAAATGTCGGTGAAACCGGCCTTTTGAATGAATGACGGAGTGAGGCGATACATGCCGTCTTCCGTAAGAGTGATCTTTACCAAGCGGCCGGAGGCCATCGCACTGCGCGAAGCATAACGCTCCGTGGCCGAAGCCGCTGCTGCCGTACGGGCCTGCGCCACACGGCTCAGAGAGAAACGGGCGCTGAGCAACCGCTGATAAAGGCCGTCGCGATAGACCAGAGGCAGACAGTGATAGGTGATGCGCCACTGGCCGCGCACCTCATAGACCTCGCACTCCATGCGGATGTCCTCGCCGATGAGGTCGGCATAAGGCGCCACGAGGCGCAACTCCGCTTCAGAGAGCGGTTCGAACTCGGGATACTCCGCACGCACCTGCCAGGCACCACCCTCCTCCAGCACCTCGGTGTGCCGATACTCCGGAGCTACGGTGTCAAGCCCGATTTCCGCCCAGTCAAGCGTCACGAACGAGGCATCGCCTGCGGCCCAAGCCATGAGGCTCAGACACAAGAACAATACTATCATCGCGCGGCGTCGCATCCCGATTCACATAATGTACCTTCTTATCTAACGTTGAAAGAAAGGATTTTATTGCCCTCAAGGAACCCTTCCAGATGGTCGTCGATCTGCACGGGGCCAACACCGACGGGCGTGCCAGTGAAGATGAGGTCGCCGGTCTTCAGCGTGAAGTAACTGGAAATAAAGCTGATAAGACGGTCAACAGAGTAAATCATGTCGCCCGTCCAGCCCTCCTGCACGGTCAGCCCATTTTTCTCTAGGCGGAAATGCAGATCCTGCACGTCGCCAGTCAAAGGCACGAAGTCGCCCACCACGGCGCTACCGTCGAAGCCCTTGCACAGATCCCAGGGCTTGCCCTCGCGGCGAAGGCGCTCCTGAAGGTCGCGCGCTGTGAAGTCGATGCCCACCGTCACCTCGTCATAGTAGCGACGGGCGAAGCGCTCGGGGATGCTGCGCCCCATGTGGGTGATGCGCACCACGAGCTCCGTCTCGTATTCGCAGCGCTGCGTGTAGTCGGGCAGGAAGAAGGGTTTGCCACCGGTGAGCAGCGCGCTGTCGGTCTTGGTGAACACCACCGGGTCGTCGGGCACATAAGCCCGTCCGTCGAGCTCTCGCGTGTGCTCCAGGTAGTTCATGCCGATGCCGAATATCTTCATAAGAAAAGAAGGAAAAGAAAAAGCCCCTCCCCTTTGCAGGGAGGGGCCGTTACGCTTATTGATTTATGATTTATTCAGCCTTCAGAGTGAAGCGGCTCATGGCGGTCACCTTGAGCTCCTTGTCCACGCTCTGGAGATACTGAGCCACGGTCATAGCCTTGTCCCAGATGTACTCCTGAGAGAGGAGGCAGTTCTCCTTGAGGAACTTGTTAACACGGCCCTTGGCGATGTTCTCCACCATGGCAGCGGGCAGGTTGGCTGCCTTCTCTGCGCTGGTCTCGGCGATGATCTTCTTGGCCTTCTCAACGTCCTCGGCAGTGATCCAACCCTTGGCCATATTGGACTCCATGTGGTCCTCGGAATCCACGTGAGCGGGGTTGATGCCGGCCTTCTTGAGGGCAACCTCAACGGCCTTCTTCACCTGCTCTTCCTTGGTCTTCTCCACAGCCACGTTGTACTCGTTCTGCTTCACCTCCTCGCTCACACCGCTCTCGTCGATGGCAACGGGAGAAGAAGAGGCAATCTGCATGGCCACGTTCTTGCCGCACTCGCCGCTGACGGGCTTGTTGAAAGCCACCATGGCACAGAGGCCGTTGCGGTTCATGTGGTTGTAGACAGCCACGTTGTCGCTCTCGATGCAGCTGTAGCCGTCGAGCTCCATCTTCTCACCGGTGATACCGCTGCGGGCGGTCACGGCGTCCTGCACGGTGCCTTCGCCCATGGGCAGAGCCTTCACCTCGTCGAGGGTCTTGCACTTGGCGGCAACGGCGGCGTTGAGGATATCCTGAGTCAGAGCCACGAAGTCGGCGTTGTTGGCCACGAAGTCGGTCTCGCACTTGAGGGCGATGATGGCGGCAAAACCGTTCTCGCTCTTCACCAGCACACAACCTTCGGCAGCCTCGCGGTCGCTGCGCTTGGCAGCAACGGCAGCACCCTTCTTGCGGAGGTAAGCTACAGCGGCGTCCATATCCTCACTCTCAGTGAGGGCCTTCTTACAGTCAGCCAAGCCAGCTCCAGTCATCTCACGGAGCTTCTTGATTTCGGTCATCGTGAAGTTCATGCTTCTTCCTCCTTCTTTTCGGGTTCTGCTTCAGCGGCCTCCTCAGCGGGAGCCTCATCAGCCTTCTTGCCTTCCTTGGCGGGCTTCTCGTCCACCTTCTCTGCCTTGCGCTCCTCGAGGCCCTCCTGGATGGCCTTGCAGCAAACGTCGAGGATCACCTCGATGCTCTTGCTGGCGTCATCGTTGGCGGGAATGACGAAGTCCACGTTGTCGGGGTTGGAGTTGGTGTCCACGATGGCGAACACGGGGATACCCAGACGATTGGCCTCCTTAACGGCGATCTGCTCCTTGAGCACGTCCACAACGAAGAGGGCGCTGGGCAGACGGTTGAGGTCGGCGATAGAACCGAGGTTCTTCTCCAGCTTGGCGCGCTGGCGGCTCACCTGGAGAATCTCACGCTTGGAGAGATTGCTGTAGGTGCCGTCGGCCATCAGCTTGTCGATGTTGGCCATCTTCTTCACAGCCTTGCGGATGGTGGGGAAGTTGGTCAGCATGCCGCCGGGCCAACGCTCGATAACATAAGGCATGCCTACGCTCGTAGCCTTCTCGGCAACGATGCTCTTGGCCTGCTTCTTAGTAGCAACAAACAAAATCTTCTTGCCGCTCTTGGCGATCTGCTTCATTGCCTCGGCGGCAGTGTCGGCCATCACGGCGGTCTTGTGAAGATCGATGATGTGGATGCCGTTCATCTCCTTGAAGATATAAGGAGCCATGGCGGGGTTCCACTTTCTCTTGAGGTGGCCGAAGTGGCAGCCAGCCTCCAAAAGGGTTTCAAAATTTACTCTTGACATAGTCATTTGTGTTGTTTTGTTTACTTTCCTGTTAATTCTCACCCTGATTACAGGGCCTTGGGGATAGAATCAACCCTCGAGTAAGTCCTCCCGATTAAATGGGCGTCTCGCGGGTTTAGATACTAAACTAATTCCGTCCGGGCATTAACGCTTACTGAACTGGAATCTGCGACGTGCCTTAGGACGACCCGGCTTCTTACGCTCTACCTCACGGCTGTCGCGTGTCATGAAGCCCTCTGCACGCAGAGCGGCCTTGTCGTCGGCATTAATCTTGACCAAAGCACGTGCGATGGCCAGACGCAGAGCCTGGCTCTGGCCGGTGTAACCACCGCCGCACAACGTCACCTTGATGTCATACTTCTCCACAGCGTCCACCGTGGTCAGAGGCTGCTTCACCACAAACTGCAGGATAGGGCTGGGGAAGTACTCCGTCAGATCTCTTTTATTGATGGTAATCTTACCGCTGCCGTCGGTCACATACACGCGAGCTACGGCACTCTTGCGGCGTCCCAATGCGTTTACTGTTTCCATCTCTTATTATTTATAGAGGTTAATATCAATGGCCTTCGGCTGCTGTGCCTGCTGCTGATGCTCACTGCCCTCGTAGATGTAGAGGTTGGTAATGAGACGATCGGCCAATTTGTTCTTGGGCAGCATGCCCTTTACCACACGGCGAATGAGCCTGTCGGCACCATTCTTCTTGGCGAGAATGCTCTCGGGAGTCTCGGGGCGCTGGCCGCCGGGATAACCCGTGTAGCGAAGATACACACGATCCGTCATCTTCTTGCCGCTGATCTTGATCTTCTCGGCGTTGATGATGATGACATTGTCGCCGCAGTCCACATGAGGCGTGAACTCAGGCTTGTACTTACCTCTAAGAAGTTTTGCCACCTTGCTGGCCATACGACCCAGAACCTGGTCCGTGGCATCCACCACAACCCATTCCTTCTTGGCCGTTTGCTTGTTGACAGAGATGGTCTTGTAACTTAAAGTGTCCATTCTTTGTTTTTTGTTTGTTTACTACTAAGATTTTTCACCCTTTTGATAATAATCGGCGTGCAAAGGTACGACTATTTTAAAGATAAGAACACTATTCGCTGAAACTTTTTTCGTTTTTTTTCGGTTTTTTTGCTTATTTCGCATTTTTTGACTACATTTGTGGAAAAATACGGATATATCATGTTAGCTCCATCGCTTCTCGCCGCCGATTTCGGCAATCTGGAAAAAGAAATGAGTTGGTTCAACCAGAGCAAGGCCGATTGGCTCCATCTGGACATCATGGACGGCGTCTTCGTGCCCAACATCTCTTTCGGCTTTCCCGTGCTGAAAGCGGTCGCAAAACTCTGCCAGAAACCGCTCGACGTGCACCTGATGATCGTGCAGCCCGAGAAGTTCATCGGCGAGGTGAAAGCCTTGGGCGCCTACATGATGAACGTCCACTATGAGGCCTGCCCACATCTCCACCGCGTGCTGGGTCAGATTCACGAGGCCGGGATGAAGGCCGGCGTGACACTCAACCCCTCCACCCCCGTCTGCGTGCTCGAAGACATCATCCAGGATGCCGACATGGTGCTGCTCATGAGCGTCAATCCCGGATTCGGCGGACAGAAATTCATCGAGCACACCATCGACAAGGTGAAGAGCCTGCGCAGCCTCATCGAGCGCACGGGCAGCCACGCCCTGATCGAGATCGACGGCGGCGTGAACATGGAGACCGGACGCCGTCTGCGCGAGGCCGGTGCCGACGTGCTCGTGGCCGGCAGTGCCGTCTTCGGCGCCCCCGACCCCCTTAAGGCTGCGGCGGATCTGGCCTCACTGTAGTCTCCTCGCTCGCATTGACGTGACGCCCGCGCTCCCGCTCGCCCGCGTATAAATAAAGGTAAAGGGAAGCGAGACTTGCGTAGTAGAGAAAGACACACCACCACGAGAAACGCAGACCGGAGACGGGAGAAACAACTGCCGTGACGTGCTTCAGGAGCATGGTCTGAAAATCCAGCAGGCCGCTGATGCTCAGCGCCAGGAAAGACGAGAGCGGCGTGAAGCCGACAAGCAGCGCCGCCATCAGGGCGAAGCAGAAGAGCAGCACGACGGTCGTGTAGCTGCTGACGAACAGCGAGGTGAAGACGGCATGGGGCACAAAAGTACCGAAATAATGCGCCACCAGAGGCAGCGTGAAGACCTGACACCAGAAACCGATGCGCAGCCACATCCACAGCACATTACCCTCTCAGCGGGATTTCAGGGCCCCGAAGGTGGCGATTCCCAACGTGGCCATTGAGGAGAGTTGAAAACCGACGTCCGTCAGACTTCGGGGCGAAAGCGTCAGGATCAGCATCACGGCGAGGGTCCACACCTGCAGCAGCGTCATGCGCCAATAAAACAGCGCGCCCGTAATGGCAACGGAGAACATCGCCGCCGCACGCACCATGGACATCGGGCATCCGGCCACAAGCACGTAGCCCCACACCAGAGCGATGACGAGCAGCATCATCGCCAGACGGAGCCAGAAGGGGCCCATCACCCGGCGCACGGGATACACGAAAAGAGCGAGAAAGAGGCAGAAGACCGTCAGATGAAGCCCCGAGAGGGCCATCACGTGGCTGACGCCCGCCTCACGAAAAAGCGTCATCGTCGCGGAACGGGTGTCGCGAATGCCCAGCGTCAGCGCCAACACCTGCTCTAACGCCTCGTCCGAGAGGCCGCTGGCACAGAGTTTTCCGGCCAGAAAGTCCGAGACACCGGCCGCCTTCGACTGAAGCAAATCAGCGAAGCTCCTTAAGCAGACTGTAAACGTAGTCGGCATCCGCTCCCAGTGCCACAGCGCTTTGGAAGTCCTCCCGGGCCTTCGACGTCTTGCGGCGGTGTTTGTAGTACAATCCGCGGGAGACGTAGGCGTCCGGATTCGTCGGATCCAGACGGATGCTCTCGTCGAAATCCATCAGGGCCTGGGGATACACGCCGCGCTTCATGAACATCTCCCCGCGTACGAGATAAACGAGGGCCTCCTCCGGCCAGGCCTCCACGATGGTGTTGATCTGGTCCATCGCCTCCCTGGGGCGCCCGTCGGCATCGTTGGTGATGACGAGCCCCAGACAGGCCTGCAGGTTGTTTGGCTGCAGCCCGATGAGCCGCTCGTAGTCCGAACGCGCATTGCGGAAGTCGCGCTTCTTGCGGTAGATGTCCGCCCTGAAGAGCAGGGCTTCCGTGTGGTTGGGGACGTCCTCCAGGATGATGTTGTAGTCCGCCAGCGCCTTGTCGTCCGCTCCGAGCCATTGGTAGAGCGCCGCCCGCCGCAGACGCACCTCCACGTTGTGGGGCGCCTCCTCCAGCATCCGGTCGCAGGTCTTGATGAGCACCTGCGGATCAGCGGCCATCCGGGCGGAATCGACAGGTGTTTGGGCCAATATGGGCGACACGAAGGCCGCCCATATCAGCATATTCAAAAGGATTGACCGAATCACTTTTTGTTGATGTAGTCCACAATCCAGGCACCCACTTCCTTGGTGCCGTACTTGGGAGCGCCCTCGACCTGAATCTCGGGCGTGCGCACGTTGGCGTCGAGCGAAGCGTTCACAGCCTCACGCACCAGTTTGCCCTCCTCCTTGAGGTCGAAATACTCGAAGAGCATGGCCACGGAGAGAATCTGCGCCAGAGGGTTGGCGATGTTCAGACCCTTGCCCTGAGGCCAGCTGCCGTGGATGGGCTCGAAGACGGGCGTCGAGCTGCCGGTGGAGGCGCTGGGCAGAAGGCCCATGGAACCGGTGATCACGCTGCCCTCGTCCGTCAGGATGTCGCCGAAGGTGTTCTCCGTCACCATCACGTCGAAGAACGTGGGCTCCTGAATCATGCGCATGGCGGCGTTGTCCACATACATATAGTCGGTGGTCACGTCGGGATACTGGGGCGCCATCTCCTGAGCGATCTTGCGCCACAGACGACTGGAAGCCAGCACGTTGGCCTTATCCACCACGGTGAGGTGCTTGCGGCGCTGACGGGCGTACTGATAGCCCACCTTGAGGATGCGCTCCACCTCGGGACGCGAATAGTAGTTGGTGTCGTAAGCCTCTTCCACGCCGTCCTCGCGCACCACGGGCTCCTGCTTCTTGCCGAAATACATGCCGCCGGTGAGTTCGCGGATGCAGATGAAGTCGGCACCCTTCACCAGGCTGTCCTTCAGGGGCGACTTGTGAATGAGGCAGTCGAAGGTCTCCACGGGGCGGATATTGGCATACAGGCCGAGCTTCTTGCGCATGGCCAGCAGACCCTGCTCAGGACGCACCTTGGCCGTGGGGTTGTTGTCAAACTTCGGGTCGCCGACAGAGGCGAACAGCACGGCGTCAGCCTCCTCGCACACCTTGAAGGTCTCTTCGGGGAAGGGATCACCCACTTCGTCGATGGCGTGGGCGCCGCAGAGGGCTTCCTTGTAGCTCACTTCGTGACCGAATTTCTTGGCTACGGCACTCAGCACGGCCACACCCTGTTCCATAATCTCGGGGCCGATACCGTCACCGGCCAACACTGCAATCTTGAGTTTCATATCGCTTTATTCTTCTAATAAGTTCAACATTTTGATGGTCGCCTTGATGGCCGCTTCCGTCTGATCGGCGTCCAGGCCTCTGGTGCGGTAGGTCTTGCCTTCGTACTGCCACGAGATGGCCGTCTGCACCAGCGCGTCGGTGCGACCGCCGGGCGGTATGGTCACCTGATAGTTGGAGAGCCAGGGGAAAGTGCGTCCGAGGGCGTCGCGGTAGATGTGGCGCACGGCGCGCACGAAGGCGTCGTACTGACCGTCGCCCGTGGCCGACTCCTCGTATTGTTTGCCGTTCACCTCCAGCTTCACCACCGCCTGGGGATGCAGGCCGTAGGCCGTGGAGACCATGTAGCTCACCAGCTTGATGCGCTCGTTGGCGGTGCCGTGGTGCAGGACGTCGGAGATGATGAAGGGCAGGTCGTCAATGGACACCTTTTCCTTCTTGTCGCCGAGCTCGTTGATGCGGCGCGTCACCTTCTTCATGTCCTCCTCCGAGAGGCTGATGCCCAAGAGGCGCAGATTCTGCTCGATGTTGGCCTTGCCCGACATCTTGCCCAGGGCGTACTCACGCGAGCGTCCGAAGCGCTCCGGCAGCAGGCGGTTGACATAGAGTCCGGCCTTCTTGTCGCCGTCGGCATGCACGCCGGCCGTCTGCGTGAAGACGTTCTCGCCCACGATGGGCTGATTGGCCGCCAGCGCCATACCGCTGTAGCTCTCCACCATGCGCGAGACGGAGTTGATGCTCTTCTCCTCCACCCTCACCCGGGCCTCGGTCATATCGTTGATGACGGCCACGACGGAGGCCAGAGAGGCGTTGCCGGCGCGCTCGCCCAGTCCGTTGACCGTGCAGTGTACGCCGCTGCAACCCTCCTCCACTGCGGCCAGCACATTGGCCACAGCCAGGTCGTAGTCGTTGTGGGCGTGATAGTCGAAACGCAGATGGGGATAGTGCTCCACCATCGCCTTGACGAAGCGGCGCGTCTCGCGGGGAGAGAGCACACCCAGCGTGTCGGGCAGCATGATGCGGCAGATGTCTTCACTCTGGAGTGCATCCACCATGGCGAACACGTAGTCGGCGCCCTCCTTGATGCCGTTCGACCAGTCCTCCAGATAGAGGTTGACCGAGAGTCCGGCCTCGCGCGCCATCCTTATATTACGCGCCACATCGGCAAAATGCTCTTCGGGCTCCTTGCCCAGCTGTCCGCGGCAGTGCTTCTCGCTGCCTTTGGTCAGCAGGTTGACGACACGGGCGCCCGACTCGCGGATCCACTCGATGGACTTGCCGTCGTCGCAGAAGCCCAGCACCTCCACCCGCTCCAGCAGGCCGGCCTCTGCGGCCCAGTCGCACACGGCCTTGACGCACTCCATTTCACCGGCGGAAACGCGGGCGGAAGCCACCTCGATGCGGTCCACCTTCACCTCCTCCAGCAGCTTGCGTGCGATGGACAGCTTCTCGGGGGCGGAAAAGGCCACTCCGGAGGTCTGTTCGCCGTCGCGCAGCGTGGTGTCTAAAATCTCAACGCTTCTCAAAGGCTTCTATTTTGTCGGTGTTATTGAGCAGGAAGTCGATGTCGTCGAAGGCGTTCTCCAGACAGTATTTCTTGTAGCTGTTGATGGGGAACTGCTCCTGACGGCCCGTCTTCAGGTTGGTCACGGTTTGATTGGGCACGTCCACGCGCACCTTGGCCGAAGGATCGGCCTTCACCGTCTCGAAGAGCTCCTGCTGAAACTCGCGGCTGACGATCACGGGCAGCACGAAGCAGTTGAGCAGGTTGTTGCGGTGGATGTCGGCAAACGAGCTGGAGATCACCACCCTCACGCCGTAGCCGCTGATGGCCCAGGCGGCGTGTTCGCGGCTGGAGCCGCTGCCCCAGTTCTGTCCGCCGATGATGATTTCGTGGACGCCCTCTCTGGGGGCCTCGGAGTATTCCGGGCGGTTCATCACGAAGTCGGGCACCGGCTTACCCTCGGCGTCGTAGCGCAGGTCGTGCATGAAGGCGTCGCCGAAGAACTTCGGGTCGCGCGTGGTGGAAGCCAGGTAGCGGGCCGGGATGATGAGGTCCGTGTTGCAGTTGTCGATCTCCACAGGGATGCATGTGGACTCTATGATATTGAATTTCTGTTTGGCCATGGTGCTTCAAAGTTTACGGGGATCAGTGATTTTACCGGTGACGGCGCTGGCGGCCACGGTCAGAGGCGAAGCCAGCACGGTGCGTGCGCCGGGGCCCTGACGGCCCACGAAGTTGCGGTTGCTGGTCGAGATGGCCAGCTTGCCGGCGGGCACTTTGTCGGGATTCATCGCCAGACAGGCCGAGCACGAAGGCAGACGCAGCTCGAAGCCGGCCTCCTCCAGAATCTTGTCGATGCCCTCGTCGATGATCTGCTGACGCACCAGCCATGAGCCGGGCACGAGCCAGGCCACGACGCCTTCGGCCTTCCTGCGGCCCTTCACCACACTGGCAAAGGCGCGGAAGTCCTCGATGCGGCCGTTGGTGCAGGCGCCCAGGAACACGTAGTCCACGGGATGACCCTCCAGCTTCTCGCCGGGCTTGAACTGCATGTAGTCCAGCATGGAGAGGAACTGGGCCTGCTCCGCCTCGGGGATGTCTTTGAGCTCGGGGATGGTGCCGTCCACGGCGATACCGGCGCCGGGATTGGTGCCGTAGGTGATGCGGGGCGCGATGTCCTCGGCCCTGTAGGTCACCTCCTTGTCGAACACGGCGCCCTCGTCCGAGTAGAGCTTCTTCCACTCCTCGACGACCTTGTCCCATTCGGCACCCTTGGGGGCATACTCACGACCCTTGAGATAGGCGAACGTCGTCTCGTCGGGGGCGATGATGCCGGCGCGCGAACCCATCTCGATGGACAGGTTGGACAGCGTCAGACGCCCCTCCATCGACATGGAGCGGATGGCGCTGCCGGCATATTCCACAGCATAACCCGTGGCGCCGGAGGTGGTCATCTTGGCCATGATGTAGAGGGCCACGTCTTTGGCGGTGGTGCCTTCGGGCAGCTTGCCCTCGATGTTGATGCGCATCGTCTTGGGCTTCTGCTGCAGGATGCACTGCGAGGCCAGCACCTGAGCCACCTCGCTGGTGCCGATGCCCATGGCGATGGCGCCCACGGCACCGTGCGTCGAGGTGTGCGAGTCGCCGCACACGATGGTCATACCGGGCAGCGAGAGGGCCTTCTCGGGACCCACCACGTGGATGATGCCGTTGTCGCGGGTGCCCATGGCGAAGTGGCGGATGCCGAACTCCTCACAGTTCTTCCTGAGCGTCTCCACCTGCTTGCGGCCCACGGGGTCGTCGATGCGCTCCTGCTGGTCGCTGGGGGTGTTGTGGTCGGGCATGGCCACGATGCGCTCGGGGCGGAAGGGCTTGATGCCCTTGTCGCGCAGGGTGTCGAAGGCCTGCGGAGAGGTCACCTCGTGAGCGTAGAGGCGGTCGATGTAGAGCTGAGTGGGGCCGTCCTCCACGTTCTGCACGACGTGGGCGTCCCAGATTTTATCGAAAAGTGTCTTCATTTTCTGAATTTGTTGATACAGTCAATATAAGCCTCCACCGAAGCGGTCACGATGTCGGTGTTGGCGCCGAAGCCGTAGTAGACGTGGCCGTCGTATTCCACCTGCATGTGCACCTTGCCCATGTCGTCGCTGCCCTTGGAGATGGCCTGTATGGTGAACTCCTTGAGCGTCATCGTGCGCTTGATGATGCACTTGAGAGCCTTGATGGCGGCGTCCACGGGACCGTTGCCCGAGGCGGCGGCTTCAAACTTCTCGCCGGCGATATCCAGACCGATGGAGGCGACGCTGCGCACGCCCTTGCCGGTGGTCACCTGCAGGTAGTCGAGCTTCACGCTGTGGGTGGCGCTGCGTTCGGCGCCGGCCAGCACCATGATGTCGTCGTCGGTGATTTCCTTCTTCTTGTCGGCCAGATTGAGGAAGTCCTGATAGACCTTGTCCAGCTTCTCGCCCTCGATGTTGATGCCGTTGACCGAGAGGCGGTGCTTGAGGGCGGCGCGTCCCGAGCGTGCGGTCAGCACGATGGCGTTGTCGTCGATGCCCACCATCTTGGGGTCCATGATTTCGTAGGTGGAGGCGTTCTTGAGCACGCCGTCCTGATGGATGCCGCTGGAGTGGGCGAAGGCGTTGCGGCCCACGACGGCCTTGTTGGGCTGCACGGGCATGTTCATCAGACTGGACACCATGCGGCTCGTGGGATAGATCTTCTGGGTGTTGATGTTCGTCTCGATGCCCAGGTCGGGGTGCAGCTTGAAGGTCATCACCACCTCCTCCATCGCCGTGTTGCCGGCACGCTCGCCGATGCCGTTGATGGTGGTCTCCACCTGGCGTGCGCCGTTGAGCACGCCGCTCACGGTGTTGGCCGTGGCCATGCCCAGGTCGTTGTGGCAGTGGGTCGAGAGGATGCTCCGTCCGGCGGCGAAGGCGTCCACGTGCTCGTAGAGATACTTGATCTTCTCGCCGTACTCATAGGGCGTGCGGAAACCGGTCGTGTCGGGGATGTTGCACACGGTGGCGCCGGCCTTGGTCACGGCCTCGATCACGCGGGCCAGATACTCGTTGTCGGTGCGTCCGGCGTCTTCGGCGTAGAACTCCACGTCCTCCACATACTTCTTGGCGTACTTCACGGCAGCCACGGCCCGCTCGATGATCTCCTCCGGGGTGGAGTTGAACTTGTAGCGGATGTGGCTCTCGCTGGTGCCGATGCCGGTGTGGATGCGCTTGTGCTTGGCATACTGCAGCGCTTCGGCGGCCACGTCGATGTCTTTCTCCACGGCGCGCGTCAGGGCGCATATCGTGGGCCACGTCACGGCCTTCGAAATCTCTACCACGCTGTTGAAGTCGCCCGGACTCGAGATGGGGAAGCCGGCTTCTATCACATCCACGCCGAGGGCTTCCAGCTGACGGGCCACCTGAATCTTTTCTACGGTGTTCAGCTGGCAACCGGGGACCTGTTCGCCATCACGCAGTGTGGTGTCAAAAATGAACAATCTGTCACTCATGTTGGATGTATTTTTAGGTTTTTAATTACACAAATTGCGCACAAAGGTACATCCTTTTCTTCTTTTTTCCCTGTCTCCGCGCGCAAATATTTCCGTTAATTGCCGATTTTGTTATATATTTGCACCGAATTTCAGCCATCGGCAGATGTCAAAGAGGTCATCCATAACCCATTCGGCCCTCGTGCAGCGCCTTGTGGAGAGCGGACAGGAGTTCGCCCTCTTCCGCTATCCCCGCGACCCCGATCCGCGGCTGGTGATGGGCGCGGCCCTTCCGCTCGAAACGCCCTTGGGCACCTCGCCCCACGGCCATCTGCCTTCGGGCTTCCTCTTCCATCCCTTCGCCCCCACGCTCTCCTGTCCCACGCTGCTCATCGCCCCCGAGGTCGTCTGCCGCGGCTGGGAGCTCATCGCGCTGGAGACCGAGGCCCTTGAACACCGCCGCGTGGCCCTCTGTCAGTTGGAGCGCAAGCTGCAGCGCGCCGTGCCCCACGGCAGCGATTTTCAGCGCATCTACCGCAAATTCCGCAACCAGATCGACCGCGGCCGCGCCCGCTCCCTCTTCCTCTCGCAGGCCATTGAAGGCAGCTGGGCCGAGGCCGCCGACGAGGGCGAACTCTTCCTCAAGATGGCGGAGCTCTACCCCGACGAGATGACCTACATGGTCTACACCCGCACCTCCGGCCGCTGGACGGGCCACACGCCGCGCACGCTCCTCAGGGGCAGCTCGCGGCGCGTCGAGACCGTCTCTCCTTCCGGCACGCGTCACATCGCCTACGCCCCCAATCTGGGGCAGATGGTCTCCGACCTGCTCGAAATCCCCTCCGAAGAGGTCTCCGGCGTGCCCTCCGGCATGGCGCGCGAGTTCATCCGCCTCCACGAGGGCTACCCCCGTCTCTACTTCACCGGCCTGCTCGGGCCCCTGAATATTTTCGATGAAACCGCCATTTTTCTCAACCTCTCCTGCCTGAAGCAGCACCCCGGCGGGCGCGCCGTCTTCTACGGCGGCACCACGCTGCACTGACCTCTCCTAACACCCACGCTCATGAGACTCCAAAGCAACCAAGGCATACCGCGCGGCATCCTCCTGATGATGGCCGTCATGTCGGGCGTCACCGTCGCCAACCTCTACTACAACCAGCCGCTGCTCGAGATGATGCGCCACGACCTGGGCTGCAGCGTCATCCAGGCCAACGGCGTCACCGTGGCCACCCAGCTGGGCTATGTCCTGGGCCTGCTCTTCATCACGCCCATGGCCGACCTCTACAGCCACCGGCGCATCGTCACCGTCTGCCTGAGTGCGGCGGGCGTCGCCTCGCTGATGATTGCCTCCGCCGGCAGCATCTGGGCCGTGTGGGGCGCCTCGCTGCTGCTGGGCGCCTGCTCCGTCGTGGCCCAACTGTTCATCCCCATTGCCGGTCAGTATGCCCGTCCCGAGCACAAGGCGCGCGACATCGGCATCGTGCTCGCCGGCCTGCTCTCGGGCATCCTCCTTTCGCGTGTCGTGAGCGGTGCGGTGGCTCTGTGGGCGGGATGGCGCACCGTCTATCTGGGGGCTTGCGGCGTGATGCTGCTGAGCATCGTCGCCATGCTGGCCCTGCTGCCCCGCATGCAGCGCAACTTCGAGGGCAGCTACGGCGCACTGCTGCGCTCCGTCCTCGACATCTTCCGCGGCCATCCCCGCATCCGCCTCAACGCGCTGCGTGCGGCGCTCTCCATGGGCGCCATGCTGGCCGTGTGGTCGTGCCTGGCGTTTCATCTGGCCGGACCGCCCTTCTATGCCGGCAGCCATGTGGCGGGCTCCATGGGCCTCTGCGGCGCTGCCGGAGCGCTGGTGGCCGGCGGCGTGGGCAATCTGCTGCCGCGTCTGGGCTTGCGCCGCTTCTGCTTCATCGGCACGGTGCTGCAGATGCTCGCCTGGTGCGGCGGCTGGCTGTGGGGCTACAGCTATCTGGGGCTGGCCCTGACCATCATCGTGCTCGACATCGCGCTGCAGTTCATGCAGGTGGGTAACCAGAGCGCCAGCATCGCCGAGATGCCGGAGGCGAGCAACCGCATCAACACCATCTTCATGACGACCTTCTTCGTCGGCGGCTGCCTGGGCACTTTCCTTGCCGGCTGGGGCTGGCACCTCCTGGGCTGGACGGGCGTCTGCGCCGTGGGCTTCCTGATGGCGGCCTCCGCCTTCGCCCTGACGTGCCTGAGGTGGAAGTAGGGTTTATAGTGTATTAAAGCGAGAGGACGAATTCGTCCCAATCGTGCGAGCTGCCTTTCTTTCCGAACACCTTTTGGTAGAGTCGGCTGCGTATGGTAGAGATGCTGCTGAGGTCGCGATGCAGCACGTCGGCCATAGCGGTGGGCGGCACGGAGAGGCGGATGAGCATGCAGGTGCGAAACTCCACTTCGGACAACGGGATGAGCGTGAGCAGATGGCGGATGAAGTCGGGATAAGCTTTCTTCAACTGATATTCCATCTCACGCCAGTCTTCGTCGTTGAGCCGGTCGCCCCGTGTGATGCGGCGATGCAGTTCTATGTAGTAGTCGGACTTCTTGAAATCTTCCTCCACTTGTTTCAGGGCGACGTTCACCTGTTGTGGCCTCTGGTTCGACTCGTCACGAATGCTGCGCAGCAGGTTTGAGATGCGACGCCTCTTCCACAACACCCAAAACATGTATATACCCATCCCGGCCAACAGGAGCATACAAAACGCCACCAGACTCTGCAGCGAGCTGTTCTCTTTTTCCAAATTCTGCTCCTTTGCGGAAATCACCTGACAGCCGGTGTAGTTGCCGTTGGCGTCCGTCTCGAAGGCCTTCACCACGGCCTGACGGAGTTCTTCGCTCGCCTTCAGCCTGATCCATTGGTGCTTAAAACCAAGCTTCTGCGTGACGATGACAGTGTCTGCCGGCTGCCAAAAAGGGCCGGGCTCTCCGTTTTCCGTATAATTGTAGGTGGTGTCGTCCACGCAGTTCAAAGTATAGGAGATGCGCTCCTGCGGCACAATCATGATGCCGTTGGCGTCGGCCAGCGTTTTCACCTCGTAACACGTGCCGTCATTCTCGTAGAGGCGCAGCGTCTGCTGCAGATTGCGCTCGTCGAAGGTCTCCAGAAAGCCGTTGAAGTGCGACACGGAGCTCAGCCTCCACAGGCCCTTCACCCCTTGTGGGGCATCAGGGGCGGTCTGTTCGCTGCACGCAGCAGCAAGTATTGTAAAAAATGATATGATATATAATCGTACGCAGTTCATTCAAAGAGGTTTTTCTTCATGCTTTCCTGCATCGTCCCGGACCATCTTTCCTGGTGGATGCGGGCACTTGTGATGATGTGGTCGAGCAGAGCCTTGGGCAGTGTGATTCTTTTCCAGATGTCGGTGCGTGTGCCCCAACGGCCCCGCTGCGTGTCTTTGTCCAGAAACACGATAGCGTCTTTCAGCGGAGCGCGCCCCATCTCTATATACATTCTGTTCTTCAGTTTGTAACCGGGTTTGCCGTATTCGAACGGAAAGACTTCCACGAAGACCTCTCCTTTTTCGGAGGTTTTTCTGGCAAACTCCACGCACACGTATGTGCCGTCCTTCCCATAGTGCTTGATTTGCGTGTATCCGCTCTTCTTTCTCGGCCGGAGGCTTTCGCCGTCGTATTGCATGGATTCCATTATCCAGGTGCCATACAGTCTGGGATCGTCGCTGAATTCCTCAGCTTTCACGGAACTGCCCGTTGCCAGGCCGACAAAAATCACTGCAGCGAAGAAGAGCTGATGTAACGCATTTGTTTTCATTTTATGGGTTTTTATGGGTTAGTCACGCTTTTACGGCGGAAAGATACGGAAAAAATCGCGGAAAAGGTAAAAACCGACGATTTTTTTCCATATCTTTTCACACCTTTACTTATTCGCTTCTCAAATCAGACAGTATGATTTGATTGTTTACAGGACTTGACGCTGCAAGGTAAAGTAGCTTTTCTTGGTCGTGCTCCAATATACCTCGACCTCCATCCTGTTACTGCCGTCAGTGTTTTTGATGGCCATGCTGTATACACCGTCGTGGAGGCCTTCACCCGAGAAGGTGTAACTGCCGTCAGCGTTCCTGACCCAACGGAATTCGCCGTCCTGATGATAACTACCAGAGCTGCCGTACTCCATATAGCCGCCGTTGCCGTCGGCATTGAAGAATATATAATCATAGGGACCGCTTTTCGACTTGTCTTCAGACTCCCAAGCGCCATTGCGATAATATGACCTGATTTCTCTCACGGCGTCCCAATTACCCACAATGTTGATGTCTGGCGTTACGTCACCGCCTTGCTCACGTATCACGATCTTTGCCACCTCATCGCTCGTCATGCGCCTCACAGTGGCGTATTCCTTATCCTTGTTTTTATCCCACTGCATCCACACACGCATTTTGTCGCCGTCAATGGACTCGATACCTGCAGCATAGACGCCGTCATGTAGGCCCGCACCCGAGAAGGAATAACTGCCGTCGGCGTTCTGGACCCAACGGAAAGCTCCGTCCTGGTGGTAGTCGCCGCGTGAGGTGGAATACTCCAGGAATCCACCGATGCCGTCAGCCTTGAAGAAGATGATATGAGGCTCTGCACCATAATCAGTAACCATCCAATAACCCACAACGCTGGCCGTCTGCGGACTGGGCGTCACACCGCCGGGTGTGTTGTTGTTGTCATCATCGTCACCGCAAGAAACAGCGGTCAGCGCGAATGCACACAGTGCTAAGCACATAAGGCTTTTCCAAATCATTTTGTTCATAGTGTCAGAATTTAAATGTTAATAAAACAGTTGGTTGATA
>CACZUX010000031.1 GCA_902784475.1 uncultured Bacteroidales bacterium
GAGAATAAAACTGAGGCTTAATGGCATGTCGCCTGTACAATACAGAAAGATGCTTACAGCTTCGATTGTTTAACTGTCCAAACTTTGGGGTTCACTTCAAATCGCGTGAGTTAACTCGATTCATCGTTTGAGTTAACTCGATCGATCGTTTGAGTTAACTCAGGTTTTTTGACGGCCTTTTTGCAACAACGAACGGACACAATTAACGCTTGTCCGTTATGTCCGTTATGTCCGTTAAGGGCCGCGAACGGACATATCGGACATTGAGGACATCCGTATAAATGTCCGTTAAAGGTTGTCAGAGGCTTCTCAGACTGTTGTCAAAGGCTTAGATTTGATGACTGAAGGCAGACGGACGAAGGTATAGGAATGCCTCAGAGAGAAAGGAATGAGTGTGAGCGTTTCACCGTTTCAGCGTTTCAGCGTTTCAGTGAATCAAGAAGGGTATCATGCTCCTTCTTATAATCTTATAAATAATTAATAATAAATAATTTATATATTATTTACGAACAATGATACCCCCTAACGCCCCTTGCTGAAACGCGAAACGCTGAAACGTTATGCCTAAAGAATCTTTAGTCTCAATAAAGGGCCGTTTTAGGCCTAAAAAGCATACGCGAAACAGCATTTTGAGCATCGTTCTCCCTCAAAAGCGTTCGTCATCGTCTTCCGGAAAATTCGGCTTGCAACATTGTTTCGGGGCGTTTTAGACATAAAAGTGCAATAAAACTCTGCTCTCACAGACCTGTTCCCCTGCGCAGCGCCTGCACAGCGCCTGCAAAACTGCAGATGAATAGTTTTGTTTGTCTAATCGCTTTTTTGTAAGAGAACGGACACTAATTAACGCTTGTACGCTTTGTCCGTTAGAGGTTTCGACAGTTATAAATCCTCTTCCAACAGGAAGGGGATAATGCCAACATACATGATGCCGTCATCATCGACCCAGGGCTTTGCATTGCCGTCGGTGATGACAATCTTGCGGAAAAAGTCGCCTGAATTTTTGAGAGAAAAATCTACTGCAAAATCTGTCGCCGATTCGACTGTTTTTGCAGTATAAAGATACGCTTTTTTCTTTAACCGGCAAACTTTCTTGGGATTTTTCTCTGTTTTACCTTCCAATTTTTATTGCATAGAAATCCGCCGGCCCTACATCTTGCAGCTGACGGCTTTGCCGCTGTAGGAGAGCTGGCGGCTGGTACCGTCGGGGAGCACCACCGTGAAGCTGCGTTCGCTCAGCATGCCGGGATATTCACCCTTGCGGTCGCCAATGGTGAGCGTGCGGCTGCGATCGCTCCAAGAAATGGGAATGAGGGAGTAAAGGCCCTTTTCGTAGTTGTAGCCGTCGCCCTCGTCCTCGTAGAGCGTGAACGAGCCGTCAGCGCCGGGATAGACGCGCAGCTCAAGCTCCGACCAGTCCTTCTCACCCACATACTGCATCTCGGGGGCCAGAGGCAGGATGCTGCCGGCACGGACAAACATCGGCACGAGGTCCAGGGGCGTGGAGAGCGTCACGCTCTGGCCGCCCTTGTAGCGGGTGCCCGACCAGAAATCATACCATTCGGCGCCCCTGGGCAGATATTTCGTCGCCGTCTTCGCTGCGCTCCAATCCACTGCGCCCTGAGCGGCGTCGGCCTTCACCTCCTTGCGGTCCCAGCCCGTCATGGCGTCTTCCTTGACGATCTGCTCCTCGGTGAACTGAGCCTCCAGCACGGGAGCGGCCAGGATGCTGCTGCCGAAGAGGAACTCGTCGGTCATGTCCCACACCTTGCGGTCGGAAGCGAAGTCGCTGAAAAGCGGGCGCAGATAGCTGCCGTCGGCGCTGGTAGCCTGCCAGGCCGTAGCGTAGAGATAGGGGATGAGGCGATAGCGCAGGCGCACGGTCTTCTCAATGGCGTCGTAGACGGTTTCGCCCTTCTTGCCGAACTGCCAGATCTCACGCGGAGCGTCGGCGCCGTGACTGCGGAAGACGGGGCAGAAGAGTCCGTATTGCATCCAGCGCACGAAGAGCTCCTGGAACTGCGGATTCTTGGGCGCGCTGCCGTTGCCCTTGGTGTTGTAAGAGCCGCAGAAGAAGCCGCCGATGTCGGTGTTGAAGTTGGGGTTGCCCGTGAGCGAGAAGCTCAGGCCCGCAGGCACCTGCTTGCGCAGCATGTCCCACGAAGAGGCGACGTCGCCGGTCCACATGTTGGAGCCGTAGTGCTGCTGTCCGGCGAAGGAGGAGCGCGTCATGATGAACACGCGCTTGCGGTTGTCGGCCTCACGGCGCTGCGCCTCATAGACGCCGCGCACCGTAGCCAGAGGGAAGGCGTTGCGCAGAGAGCGCCACGTGCCGCCCGTGACGGGATGGGCGTAGTCCGACTCGCGGGGATTGTAGAAGTCGGGGTCGGTGGAGTCCATCCACCAGGCGTCGGTGCCGTAGCTGTAGAGGCGCTTGAGATACTTCCAGTAGATGGCGCGCGCATCAGCGCTGAAGGCGTCGTAGACCTTCACGCCCGAAGGATATTCCATGCGGGGCGGCCAGAAGGTCAGGCCGCTCTGGGGCCAGGTCTCGATGGGGAGCAGCAGACCCTTCGCGTCGAGCTCGCGGAACTGCTGCGTCATGGGGCCGAAGCTGGCCCAGATGCTGATCATGAAATGGGCGTTCTTGCGATGCACCTCGTCGATCATGCGGCGGCCATTAGAAAACTCCTCCGTGAGGAAGTCCATCGCGTTCCACAGATAGTTGGAGCCCCAATACTGCCAGTCTTGAATGATGCCGTCGAGGGGCACCTGGAGCTCGCGATATTTATCCACAATGCCCAAGAGCTCGCGGGCGCTCTTGTAGCGCTCCTTCGACTGCCAGAAGCCGTAGGTCCACAGGGGGAACATGGGCACGTCGCCCGTGAGGCGGCGCATCTGGGCGATGACGCCGTCGGCCGATCCGCCCCACATGAAGTAGTAGTCGATGCCCTCGCCGGCCTCCGAGGTGAAGGTCATGCCCTCGGCGTTGTCCTCGAAGACGGTGGGGGAGTAGTTCTCCCAATAGAGGCCCCAGCCCTTGATGCTCTGCAGGACGCTCTGGAAGTCCTCCAGATTGGACTGCTCCATGCGCTTCTTCTCGCCGCGACGGTTCATCTTGCCGTTCTGGAAAGTGCCCAGACCGTAAACGGCTTCGTCCTTGTCGAGCTGGAAAGTCTGACTCACTTTGGCCACATCGCAGCGCTTCTCGCGCAGGAGGACCTTGCCTTTGGCGCTCATGAAGGTGATGCAGCCGGAAGCCTTGTCGAGGCGCACGCTGAGTTCGCTGCTCGAGAGGGTCGAACCGCTCTTCTTCAGGGGTACGTCCTGCTTGGGGCAGATGACGGTGAGCGACTTGGTCGGCTTGCCTTTGACGACATGCACGATGGAGGGGGTGATGAACTCGATGTTAACTTCCTGAGCACCCGAGACGGTGCAGATGAGGAGGGCGCAGAGGGCCCAAAAGAATCTTTTCATGGCATTGATGCGTTAATTTCTTTGCAAAGATAGCGTTTTCTTTTGTTTCTCACAACATTTGTGGGAAGAAATTTGTCTATGTCGTAAATAATGTGTACCTTTGTGGCCGGAATTCTAAATAATGTATGCGTACGGACGCCTGTAACGCGCGAGTTTGGGCGCTGAACGCACAAAAATGAGTAGTAAAATCAAAATGAAAAAGTACAATTTCAACGCCGGTCCTTCCAAGCTGCCCGCAGAGGTGATGAAGGCCGTTGCAGATGCCTGCATCGAATTTGAGGGCTCCGGCCTCTCTCTGATGGAAATGAGCCATCGTGCCAAGAACTTCCAGCCCGTAGTGGACGAAGCAGTAGCCCTGTTCAAGGAGCTGCTCAACATCCCCGAGGGTTACAGTGTGATCTTCCTCGGCGGCGGTGCCTCTCTGGAGTTCTGCATGGTGCCCTACAACTTCCTCGAGAAGAAGGCTGCCTATCTGAACACCGGCGTATGGGCCAAGAAGGCTATGGCCGAGGCCAAGAACTTCGGCGAGACCGTCGAGGTGGCTTCCAGCGCCGACGCCACTTACACCTACATCCCCAAGGGATGGACCATTCCCGCTGATGCCGACTACTTCCACATCACCAGCAACAACACCATCTACGGCACCGAGATCCTCGAGGACATCGACTCTCCCGTGCCCCTGATCGCCGACATGTCGAGCGACATCTTCTCCCGTCCCGTGGACGTGTCGAAGTATGCCATGATCTACGGCGGCGCTCAGAAGAACCTCTCCATGGCCGGTGTGACCTTCGTCATCGTGAAGGACGAATGTCTGGGCAAGGTGAGCCGCACCATCCCCACGATGCTCGACTACCGCACCCACGTGAAGAACGGCTCTATGTTCAACACACCTCCCACAGTGCCCATCTACTGCGCTCTGCAGAACCTCAAGTGGATCAAGGCTCAAGGCGGCGTCAAGGAGATGGAGCGTCGCGCCATTGAGAAGGCCGACCTGCTCTACGGCGAGATCGAGCGCAACAAGCTCTTCCGTCCCACCGTGACCAACAAGGAGGACCGCAGCCGCATGAACATCTGCTTCGTGATGAACGACGAGTACAAGGATCTCGAGGCTGACTTCATGGCCTTCGCCACCGAGCGCGGCATGGTCGGCATCAAGGGTCACCGCAGCGTGGGCGGCTTTCGTGCCAGCTGCTACAACGCCGTCACCATCGACGACGTGAAGGCCCTCGTAGCCTGCATGCAGGAGTTCGAAAAGCTTCATTGATTCAATGTTCAATAATTAAAACATGAAAGTTCTTATTGCAACCGAAAAGCCCTTTGCTGCCGCTGCCGTAAGCGGCATCAAAGAGGTGATAGAGGCCGCCGGCTATGAGGTGGCCCTCCTGGAGAAATACACCGAGAAGAGCCAGCTGCTCGCCGCTGTGGCCGATGCCGACGCTCTGATCATCCGCAGCGACAAAGTGGACGCTGAGGTGCTCGACGCTGCCAAGCAGCTGAAGATCGTTGTGCGTGCCGGTGCCGGATACGACAACGTGGACCTCGAGGCCGCTACGGCCCACAAGGTAGTGGTGATGAACACCCCCGGACAGAACGCCAACGCCGTGGCCGAGCTGGTGCTGGGCCTGCTGGTCTACACCGTGCGCAACTTCTACAACGGCAAGTCGGGCAGCGAGTTGATGGGTAAGACCCTCGGCATCCTGGCCTTCGGCAACGTGGGTCGCAACGTGGCCCGCATCGCTCAGGGCTTCGGCATGAAGGTGATGGCCTATGATGCCTACTGCCCCGCAGAAGCCATCGAACAAGCCGGTGTGAAGGCTGCCGCCTCTCAGGCCGAGCTCTTCAAGGAGGCCGACATCGTGAGCCTGCACATCCCTGCCACCGCAGAGACCAGGCAGAGCATCAACAAGGCTCTGTGCAGCACGATGAAGAAGGGCGCCATCCTCATCAACACCGCCCGCAAGGAGGTGATCGACGAGGCCGGACTCATCGCCCTGATGAAGGAGAGGGAAGACCTCAAATACATCACCGACATCATGCCCGATGCCGACGCCGAGTTCAAGCAGTTTGAAGGCCGCTACTTCTCCACGCCCAAGAAGATGGGCGCACAGACTTCCGAAGCCAACACCAATGCCGGCATCGCTGCCGCCAAGCAGATTGTGGGCTATCTGAAGGACGGCATCACCAAATTCCAAGTGAACAAGTAAATGGCCAGAATAAAGCCTTTCAAGGGACTGCGTCCTCCGAAGGACCTGGTGGAGCAGGTGGAGAGCCGCCCCTACGACGTGCTCGACAGCGAGGAAGCGCGTGCCGAAGCCGGCACCAACGAGAAGTCGCTCTACCACATCATCAAGCCCGAGATCGATTTCCCCGTCGGGACGTCGGAATACGACCCCCGCGTGTATGAGAAAGCCGCCGAGAACTTCCGCAAGTTCCAGGAGAAGGGCTGGCTCGTCGAGGATGCGGAGGAGATGTACTACATCTACGCCCAGACGATGAAGGGCAAGACGCAGTACGGACTCGTCGTGGGCGCCTGGGTGGAAGACTACATGAACGGCGTCATCAAGAAGCACGAGCTCACGCGTCGTGACAAGGAAGAAGACCGCATGAAGCATGTGCGCGTGAACGACGCCAATCTGGAGCCCGTCTTCTTTGCCTATCCCGACAACGCCGTGATTGACGCCCTCGTGGCCCGCTACACGGCCGGAGCTCCGGAGTACGACTTCGTGGCGCCCGTCGACGGCTTCCGCCATCAGCTCTGGCTGGTGAAGGACAAGGAGGACATCCGCGTCATCACCGAGACGTTTGCCGGTATACCTTATTTATATATTGCCGACGGACATCACCGCAGCGCCGCCGCCGCCCTCGTGGGCGCCGAGAAGGCCAGGCAGAACCCCAACCACAGGGGCGATGAGGAGTACAACTACTTCATGGCCGTCTGCTTCCCCGCCTCGCAGCTCACCATCCTCGACTACAACCGCGTGGTCAAGGACCTCAACGGACTCTCGTCCGAGGAGTTCCTCGCCGCACTCGGCAAGCACTTCACGGTGACGAAGATGGGCAAGGAAGAGTACAGAGCGCAGAAGCTCCACGAGCTCTCGCTCTACCTCGACGGCGAGTGGTACAAGGTGGAGATGAAGCCCGGACTGGTGGACGAAAGCGACCCCATCGGCAGCCTCGACGTGAGCGTCTCCAGCATCTACATTCTCGATGAGATACTGGGCATCAAGGACCTGCGCTCGGACAAGCGTATCGATTTCGTGGGCGGTCTGCGCGGACTGGGCGAGCTAAAGCGTCGCGTGGACAGCGGCGAGATGCGTGTCGCTCTGGCGCTCTATCCCGTCTCGATGCAGCAGATCATGAACATCGCCGACTCGGGCAACATCATGCCGCCGAAGGCCACATGGTTCGAGCCCAAGCTGCGCAGCGGGCTCATCGTGCACAAGCTCTCGTGAAAGACCTCTATCGGACGATAAAAGGTAAAGCAGAAGGAACTTACTCTGAACTCCGGAGTAAGTTCCTTGCTTTTGCCCTCCCGGTGCGCACGGCGGAAGAGGCGCTCGCTCTGGTGGCGCAGTATCAGAAGGAATACTTCGACGCGCGTCACGTCTGCTGGGCCTACCGGCTTGGCGCAGAAGGGGAGGACTGGCGCGCCAACGACAACGGCGAGCCCTCGGGCACGGCCGGAAAGCCGATACTCGGACAGATCGTCTCGGCCGATCTCTCGGACGTGCTGGTGATTGTGGTGCGCTATTTCGGCGGCGTGAAGCTGGGGACCTCCGGTCTGATCGTGGCCTATCGCACGGCGGCGGCCGAAGCCCTCGCCGCTGCGGAAGTGACGGAGCGCACGGTGGACGAGACCGTCGTGATGCGCTTCTCTTACGAGCAGATGAATCTCGTGATGCGGGTGGTGAAGGACTTCTCGCCCGCAATCGTCTCGCAGGACTACGAAGGCAACGAGGTGCGCATGACGCTCTCGCTGCGTCAGTCGCAGGTGACGGCGTTCAAAGAAAAGTTTAACATCAACGGACGGACGGTCGTCCGTTTTGAATCATGAACAACACACTGAGGACGGTCTGCTGCGCCCTGATGTTCTGCCTGCTCTGCGGCTGCAGCGACAAGAACGACAAGATCGGCAAAACGGAAGTGGTGATAGAGACCGATCGCGGCAAGATCACCCTGCGTCTGTTCGACGACACACCCGTGCATCGCGACAACTTCATCCGTCTGGCCAAGGCGGGTGCCTACGACGGCATCATCTGGCACCGTGTGGTCAAGGATATGCTCATCCAGAGCGGAGATCCCAGGCTGAAAGCCCGGGGCGAGGAGCTGACGGTGGACACCTCTGAGATGCACTACACGCTGCCTCAGGAGATCCGTTATCCCCGCCACTTCCACCGCGCGGGCGCTCTGGCCGCAGCGCGCGAGGGCAACGACGTGAATCCGGAGAAGCGGAGCAGCGGCACGCAGTTCTACATCGTCGGGGGCACGGTCTATACGCCGGGCAAGCTGGCCGAAGTGCATCAGCTGATGCAGGACGCCGACACGCTGCACAGGATTCCCGCCTTCACCGAGGCGCAGAAGAAAATCTACACCACCAAAGGCGGCGCGGCGCATCTCGACGGCGAATACACCGTGTTCGGTCAGGTGGTGGACGGGCTGGAGGTCGTGCAATATCTCACCCGCACGCCGACAGACGAAAAAGAGCACCCTCTCAAGGAAATTCGCATCAAGAGGGTGACAGTTAGAGAATAATCAGAAGAGGGATCAGTTGGCGGCCTTGAACTCGTCGAGGAAGCGCTGGTCGTTTTCGGAGAACATGCGCAGGTCCTTCACCTGATACTTCAGGTTGGTGATGCGCTCAATGCCCATGCCGAAAGCATAGCCGGTGTACTCCTTGGAGTCGATGCCGTTAGCCTCGAGCACGGCGGGATCCACCATGCCGCAGCCCAGAATCTCCACCCAGCCGGTGTGCTTGCAGAAGGAGCAGCCCTTGCCGCCGCAGAGGTGGCAGGAAATGTCCATCTCGGCCGAAGGCTCTGTGAAGGGGAAGTAAGAGGGACGCAGACGGATCTTCGTGTCGGGGCCGAACATCTCCTGAGCGAAGAGCAGCAGCACCTGCTTGAGATCCGTGAACGACACGTTCTTGTCAATATAGAGGCCCTCCACCTGATGGAAGAAGCAGTGGGCACGGGCCGAAATGGCCTCGTTGCGATACACGCGACCCGGGCAGATCACACGGATGGGGGGCTTCTGGCGCTCCATGACACGGGCCTGAACGGAAGAGGTGTGGGAGCGCAGAATGATGTCGGGATGAGCCTCGACGAAGAAGGTGTCCTGCATGTCGCGGGCAGGATGGTCGTCGGCAAAGTTCATGCTCGAATAAACGTGCCAGTCGTCCTCCACCTCGGGACCTTCTGCCAGTGTGAAACCGAGACGCGAGAAGATGTCCACAATCTCGTTTTTGACGATGGTGATGGGATGGCGGCTGCCCAGAGTGACGGGGTAGGGCGTGCGGGTGAGATCGACGCTGTCGCCGGCAATCTCCTGAGTCTCAAGGCTCTCTTTGAGGGCGTTGATGCGCTCCTGGGCCAGGGTCTTCAGCTCGTTGATCTTCATGCCGACCTCCTTCTTCATCTCTGCAGGCACGCTGCGGAAATCCTCCATCAGTTGAGGGATGAGTCCTTTCTTGGAAAGATACTTGATGCGAAGGGCTTCGGCGTCCTCCAACGACTGAGCGTGAAGTTGCTCCATCTCAGCCTTGATTTGCTGTATTTTTTCGAGCATAAAGCTTTCTCTTTTTCTGAATTTCCGTGCAAAAGTATAAAAAAGTTGAGAGTTGCGGGGCGCGCACGGAGAGTTTTTTACTCTAATTAAGGTTTTTTTTGTAATTTTGCAGCCGTTATTAAAGAAAAGACCGCAGGTCATGGTTCGAAAAGATTGGTATCTCCTCATCCTTGTGTTGGCAACGGTGCTGGGGTCGTGCGGAGGGAAAACGCCCGCTCCGGAAGAAGACGGGGCGCCCGTGGACAGCAGCTTGCTTATTGTGGAGAGCGACACGCTCTCCGAGGAGCCGGAGGAGGTGATGCCCGTCAAGGCGGACGGCACGTTTGACGATTTCCTATTCAATTTCGTGCGCAGCGCGCGCCTGCAAAGAGAGCGCGTGAGATTTCCCCTGCCTGTGGTCATGGAAGACAGCACCCGCCACATGATGTCCGAGGAAGACTGGACCGACGAATTCTATTTCCTCAGCGATACGGAATTCTACACCATCCTGTGGAACTCGGAGCAGCAGATAGAAGAGCAGAAGACGGATACGGCGGAGAGTACCGTCAGCGTGGAGCAAATCCTGCTGGTGAGTCAGGAGATACGCCGCTACGACTTCCAGCGCAAGCAGGGCAAGTGGATGCTCGTGCGTCTGCGCCATCTGCCCTTTGAGGCCGATCCAGCCGGAGACTTCCTGAAATTCTACAGCCGCTTCGCTTCCGACAGCCTTTACAGGGAAGCGCACATCGCGCCCTATGTCGCCGTCAGCCTTCTGGATCCGTCGGACGACATGCAGCACATCGAAGGCAGCATCGAGCGCGAGCAGTTCCCGATTTTCTGTCCCGAAGTGCCCTCGGTCAGCATCTCCAACATCCTTTACGGACAGCCTTACGACAATCCCTCGCGCATGATACTGCAGAAGACCGGCTACGGCAACGAGATGCAGGAACTCTTCACTTTTGCCAAACAGGGCAGGGACTGGCATCTGGTGAAATACGAGAACTGAAAGTGTTGCGCATCACCCACGATACCCCCATTCCCAACACCTTCCGTATCCCTGCGAAGGCGGCGACGTTCGTTACTTACGGCCGTGAGGACATTGAGGAGTTGACGACATTCCTCCAAAGCGAAGGCCAGGGACGACGCATCCTCAACATCGGGCAGGGGAGCAACCTGCTTTTTCTGAAAGATTTTGACGGCATCGTGCTCGCCAGCGACGTTCGCGATTTTTCCGTCAACGGCAACCGTCTGCGCATCGGAGCCGCTTGGGTGGTGGATGAGCTGATAGAGCGGACGCTCGCCCTCGGGCTTTACGGTCTGGAAAATCTCTCGCTGATTCCCGGCACCGTCGGTGCTGCCGCCGTGCAGAATATCGGTGCTTACGGCGTGGAGATAGCGAACTTCATCCGGGAGGTGGAGGCGCTTGAGCTGAAGACCGGCACCATTCGCATTTTCCGCCCGGAAGAGTTGCACTACGGCTATCGCCGCTCTTTCTTCAAGGCGCCGGAAGAGTGGGGGCGTTGGGCCGTCCTGTCCGTCACGCTGGAACTCTCGCACGACTTCGTACCCCGGCTCGATTACGGCGGACTGCGTCAGCGTTTGGGCGAAGGCTCTGTGAGCGCCCGGCAGGTGCGTGAGGCCGTCATCGCCATACGCCGCGAGAAGCTTCCCGATCCCGAGGTGCTGGGCAACGCCGGCAGCTTCTTTGTCAATCCCGTCGTGCCCCGTGAGAAGGCCGATGAGCTTCGGCGCCAGTATCCCGACATGCCGACCTATGAGGCGGAAAACGGGGTGAAGATTCCCGCCGGATGGATGATTGAGCAGTGCGGCTGGAAAGGACGTGCGCTTGGACCCGCCGCCGTGCACGACAGACAGGCTCTGGTGCTGGTCAACAGAGGCGGCGCCACCGGTGAAGATATTTCGCGACTGAGCGAGGCTGTCAGGGCGGCTGTGAAGGAGCGCTTCGGGGTGGATGTGCGTCCGGAGGTGAACTTCCTTTAGTCCCGAAGTCGAAAAGCGGCGTCTTTGCCGAAAGTTTTTGGGGCAAAATATGCCTTGAGTGCTTTTTTTTTGCTATCTTTGCGCTCGAAATTGTTTATTCGAGATATGATTAAGATTACTTTTCCCGACGGCAGCGTGCGTGAATACGCTTCCGGTGTGACGGGTCTGGAGATTGCAGAGAGCATCAGCAGCCGACTGGCTCAGGATGTGCTGGCTTGCGGCGTGAACGGAGAGACGGTGGAGCTGAACCGCCCCATCACCGAGGATGCCTCCATCCAGCTTTACAAGTGGGAGGACAAGGAAGGCAAGCACGCCTTCTGGCACACTTCCGCCCACCTTATGGCCGAGGCCTTGCAGGAGCTCTATCCCGGCACTCAGTTCGGCATCGGTCCTGCCATTGAAAACGGATTCTACTACGACATCATGCCCGCCGAGGGCGTGGTGATCCGCGAGTCCGTCTTCCCCGACATCGAAAAGAAGGTGATGGAGCTCGTGCAGCGCAAGGAGGCCCTTGTGCGCCGCGACATCTCCAAGAGCGATGCACTGAAGTTCTTCGGTGACAAGGGGCAGACGTATAAGAACGAACTCATTGCCGACCTGGAAGACGGTCACATCACGACCTACACTCAGGGCGCTTTCACGGATTTGTGTCGCGGTCCGCACCTCATGTCCACCGCGCCCATCAAGGCCTTCAAGGTGCTCAGCACCTCGTCCGCTTACTGGCGCGGCGACGAGAAGCGTCCGCAGATGACGAGAATCTACGCCATCACGTTCCCCAAGCAGAAGATGCTGCAGGAATATCTCGATCTGTTGGAAGAAGCCAAGAAGCGCGACCACCGCAAGATCGGCAAGGAGATGGAGCTCTTCATGTTCAGCGACATGGTGGGCAAGGGTCTGCCGATCTGGCTCCCGAAGGGCACGGCGCTGCGCCTGCGTCTGGAGGACTTCCTCAAGAAGATTCAGAAGCGCTACGGCTACCAGCAGGTGATCACGCCCCATATCGGCGGCAAGCAGCTCTATGTGACGTCCGGCCACTGGGCCCACTACGGTGCGGACTCCTTCCGCCCCATCACCACGCCCGAAGAGGGTGAGGAGTATCTGCTCAAGCCGATGAACTGTCCCCACCACTGTATGATCTTCGCCTCCAAGCCCCGCTCCTACAAGGAGTTGCCTTTCCGCTGTGCGGAGTTCGGCACGGTATACCGTTACGAGCAGAGCGGCGAGCTGCACGGACTGACCCGAGTGCGTTCGTTCACTCAGGACGACGCCCATCTCTTCTGCCGTCCCGACCAGGTGAAGGACGAATTCATCCGCGTGATGGAGATCATCCAGATCATCTTCCGCGCCTTGGATTTCAACAACTTCGAGGCTCAGATCTCTTTGCGCGACCCGAACAACAAGGAGAAATACATCGGCACCGACGAGGTGTGGGACGCTGCCGAGCGTGCCATCATCGAGGCCTGTGAGGAGAAGGGCATGAAGACCACAACGGAGCTGGGCGAGGCTGCATTCTACGGCCCCAAGCTCGACTTCATGGTGAAGGATGCCCTCGGACGCCGCTGGCAGTTGGGCACCATTCAGGTGGACTACAACCTGCCCGAGCGCTTCCAGCTGGAATACATCGGCGAGGACGGCAAGAAGCATCGCCCCGTGATGATTCACCGTGCGCCCTTCGGTTCGATGGAGCGTTTCACCGCCGTGCTGATTGAGCACACGGCCGGCAAGTTCCCCCTCTGGCTGGCGCCCGACCAGGTGGCCATCCTGCCCGTTTCGGAGAAGTATCAGGAGTATGCAGAGAAGGTTCAGGCCTACTTTGAGACTCAGGATGTCCGTGCCTATATCGACGACCGTGCGGAGAAGATCGGACGCAAGATTCGCGATAACGAGCTGAAGCACACGCCTTATCTCCTCATCGTGGGTGAAAAGGAGCAGGCTGAAGGCACTGTTTCGTTCCGCAAACAGGGCGGAGGCGAGCAGGGATGCACAAAAATGGAAGATTTTGCAACAAAAATCAACCAGGAAGTGCGTAATATGACAGAAAATTACTAACTTTGCACCCGGTTTTTGTGTAAAACTGAATGAAAAAAGACAATCTCAAGTCTCAATATCGCGTAAACGGACAGATTCGGGCCCGGGAGGTTCGTATTGTCGGCGATGGCGTGGAGAGCCAGGTGGTCAGTCTCGGCCGTGCTTTGGATATGGCGTCTCATCAGGGCGTTGACCTGGTGGAGATTTCGCCCAATGCGGAGCCTCCCGTATGCCGCCTGATCGATTACTCCAAGTTCATCTACCAGCAGAAGAAACACCAGAAGGAGATTCGTGCCAAGCAGGTGAAGGTGGAAGTCAAGGAGATTCGTTTCGGACCTCAGACCGACGACCACGACTACAACTTCAAGCTGAAGCACGCTCAGGGCTTCCTCTCCGAGGGCGATAAGGTGAAGGCTTACGTCTTCTTCCGCGGTCGCTCCATCCTGTTCAAAGAGCAGGGCGAGGTGCTCCTGCTGCGTTTCGCTCAGGACCTGGAGGAGTACGGCAAAGTGGAGCAGATGCCTCAGCTCGAGGGCAAGCGTATGATCATGTTCATCGCGCCCAAGAAGGTCGTCAAGAAGGCGACGTCTGCAGAGGACATGCCCGAAGAGGACGCTCCCGTAAAGCGCCAGCCCCAGCAGAAGGCCAAGAAGGAATATACCGGGCCGAAGGTTGAAGGCGAGACGTTCGACGACTGAGAAAAAACGGATAATGTTAACGGCGCGTTGTGCTTTTTGGATGCCGGCCGCCATATTGATAACTTAATTAATTAAACAAAATGCCAAAAGTTAAAACCAACTCCGGTGCCAAGAAGCGTTTCACGCTGACCGGAACAGGCAAAGTAAAGCGTCGTCACGCTTTCCACAGCCACATCTTGACGAAGAAGACCAAGAAGCAGAAGCGCAACCTGGACCACACGGACCTCGTTGTAACGGAGAACATGAAGCAGGTGCGCGACCTTCTGTGCATGCGTTAAGAGCTAACCCAATTTATTCACTTTTAATTTTTACAGACTACTATGCCTAGATCAGTAAATCACGTGGCTTCACGTGCCAAGAGAAAGAAGATATTGGGTTTGACCAGAGGTTACTTTGGTGCCCGCAAGAACGTATGGACCGTTGCCAAGAACACTTGGGAGAAGGGTCTGACCTATGCCTTCCGTGACCGTCGCAACAAGAAGCGCAACTTCCGCGCTCTGTGGATTCAGCGTATCAACGCTGCCGCTCGCCTCGAGGGTCTGAGCTACAGCCAGCTGATGGGCCTGTTGCACAAGGCCGGTATTGAGATCAACCGCAAGGTGCTCGCCGACCTCGCTGTGAACAACCCCGAAGCCTTCAAGGCTGTTGTTAAGCAGGCTGCCGGTAAGTAAGGAGTTTATTCGGGAAGCTCTTCCGCTCCCTGCGGAGTGGGAGAGACATTCCTGAATATCCCGGAGAGATGGCAGAGTGGTCGAATGTACCGCACTCGAAATGCGGCGTACTCTTACGGGTACCCAGGGTTCGAATCCCTGTCTCTCCGCTGAAAAATCTCTGCAACAGACTATTAGTCAACAAGTTGCAGAGATTTTCTTTTTGATTTTGACTCAAAAACGCACCCATTTATCATCGTCGGTTCGGAGATATTAAACAGTCTATGCCGCTTCAGAGTTGATATCCTTGAAGATTTCGTGATTGCTATGAAGCAGTTCGGATAGACGTCTTCTATCACATCTCCATCTGTTCCCCGCACGATACGCTATGCCTTGCTGCTGGAGCACACCAGAATTCATTATACTTTGGGCCTTCGTTGATCCACAACCGAGGAATTCTGCAAGTCCACTAATACCTTTGATGAGTTCTCTAGAATCTTCTGAATTTGACGACTGCTCTTCTGTTTCCATAGTATATGTTTCTTGGATCTGCTCAAGCATCTCTTTTGTTCTGCAAACGATTTCGTAAAGGCATGATATCAATTGTTTCATAGCTTCTTGTTCTTTGTTATTCTTTGTTTTTGTCATAGTCGTACAAGATCTGTTTTTAAATTGTACGATGGTTTTTTCCGATTGTCTCTAAAATTTAGCATAAAAAATTTTATTTTTTTCGAGACAAATCAAAAATGATAAAGTATAATTTCTACATGATTACTTATCAAGTATAAAAAATCAATAAAAATATTATATAAGAAGTTTAATTGATATGAAATTTGACAAGATAAAAATAGTTTCTGCCGCTAAAAATATTAAGAACATTAGCAAAGCTCATTTTACAGGACTTATATTGAATAGACATACCGTCGGATATAGATTTCAATAGGAGAGTCCGTTTCTGTTGATTATCGAAAAAAACCGTTCCAACCGAGAACTGCTGATAGAATTTACCGGAAAGATTCTAGAAGATGCCTATCCCGAGTTGATTAGCTCAACAAATATTCGACAGTGTTTCGAGAATATCAACAAACTTGGCATCTGCCAGCTCAATATTGATGCCATATTGCAGGATGCGACTGTGGTGAAGTGTGATGTCACACAGGATGTCGTGTATGACAACCTGAGACGTCTTACATCTGGTATTCGTAGTAGCATTGTTAACAGTAATAAATATCTCTGTAGGCCGAATGGTGACAATTTGACAATCACGAATAATGTATCGACTAGAAATCGGAAAATCAGACTCGTCATCTATGATAAAGAACGCGAGAGTAATAATAGAGTTCAGGCTGGAGCCTTTGCGAACAAAATCCGTTTTGAAATGAATCTTACATCTATGGCGCAAATTAGAGAGCGTCTTAAGATAACGGACAATGCTCTATCTTCCGTGTTGAATTCCACCGCGACTCCGATATTAGACTTTTTGAATAAGATCATAGTTGGTAAAAATAGGATGGTATAGGTTACATCATTACGCCAGTATCTAAATCTGTTGCTTCTGGAACAATGCCATTACGACCTGTAGATGGTTCAGACAATCGTACGACCATTTTTTGCGCCAAAAGTACCCGTTCGCCAAATAATGACGCCGTTTATTGATCTTGTAAATAATGTTGATGCCCAAGAAGATGTTCGAACATTGTTGAATAGTCTCCTATCCAGCTGATAATTATTCATCGTATGCCTGAATACGTCGGTATTCAAACTCATCGCGAAGCGACTGCGAAAGTCTTGACGCGCTGACGACAAGCCTAACGCCGTCATCAAAAGCGTGTGGCTCGATAAACTGAATACCGTCTGGAATTTCTACGCTCTCCAGGGCGCACGACGCGAATGCCCAGGAACGTATTACGTTCAGAGATTTCGGAAGTACCACCTTTTTCAGGGAGACGCACCCGTAAAAGCATTTTGTTGGGATTTCTGTGATCAATGGGGGTAAGATGATTTCTTCAAGCTTACAGCATTCCCGAAACGCGTCTTTGCCAATGTGTGAGACACTATTGGGCAACGTGATTTTCTTGACTGATGACAGAAAAAATGCACTGTCCGCAACCCGTACAACATCGTCGGGTACGCGATATTCATTAATGCCTTGGAAGAGCACGAAATCGACATCTTTGATGACAGATCCGAAATGCGCATACCAAACGCCATAGTCATCTACATAACTTGACTCGGTCATCATTTGAATTGTCGAAGCGCACTCATCAACGACATCGGCTATAGTCGAGACTGCATTTGGAACAATGGTGACATTAGGGTAGTAGAGTAGCATGAAGTCACGCTTCTCTGCGTCAGAACCGAAGATACCCCAGCAGTGAGTGTCCTTTTCTTTATCTTCATGGCGATCCCATACCGATTCACTCCATTCTATTTTGCGGTACATTTCGCAAATCGTTTCATCACAAAATAATGATGGGCGCAGCTTTGGATTGATGCAGATGCGGTTGACGCCATGTAGTGTGTGAATGAAAATAGAAGCATGTGACTCACAAACTATAATATCGGGTCTGATTGTGTAGCGGGCGTCCACCACTTTCTTTTTGGAAACTTCATATGTGTTGATGTCGACAACGAGATTGACGACGCGATAGTCCGTCATCCGCGATATCAATGCATCTAACCCCGATTTATCCATTGTGGCTTCGTGAACGTATAATATTGTTTTCATATGAAAAATTCATTCTCTGTAGATGGGATAGAATAATAATTTTGATTCCAAAGTACCTAGTGCAACTATATCCGCAAGGTCAAATCATCGCATGCGGTATCTGCCCATTTAATTCAGAAAAAATTCTTTCTTCACTCGCTGCACCGTACTTATTGAGACCCCAGTCAACTTGGAAATTTCTCTTAGGGTATAGTAATTTTTTTGCAAGAGCCTGATGACCCCAGAGTACTCTTGCTCTTTCTTCTCTGTAGGCTTTCGGTATCCAACTTTTCGGCCCAGTTTTCCACCGTTTTTGACATACTGAGCGCGTCCGGAATTCAATCTGTATTGTATATTTTCTCGCTCAATCTGAGCACATGTGCCTAACACTGCAAGCATGACCGGTGCTATCATAGAGGGCTTCCCGGATGTGTCCAAGAGAGTAAATTGTTCTTTCTGAATGTAGACGTTAATTGCATTGTCCATTAGTTCTTTTACCATTGACAGAATTTCGAAAGCATTACGACCCAATCGCGAGAGTTCTGAAACAAGTAGTATATCAGCATGGTTCTTCTTACAAAATTCGACGCACTCAGAAAGAATAAGACGTTCTGAATTCTTTTTCCCACCGGACTGATGTTCTTCGTAGATTTTAACTACGTCTAGTTTTATGGACTTTGCATATTCTTGTAGGTCCACCACCTGTCTTGTCGTGTTCTGACGAGATTCGAGTGAGCCAGAAGAACTGGTACGAGTGTAGATAACTGCTTTCATCTTAGTCATATTATTATTTCGCTCCGCGAAGATAAAAGGAACTCATGGAATAATCAAATTATTCTTTGATATATTTGGATATATTAGGATGTTCAATTAAATCTTAGGATTTCTTATGCATTAGAATTAGATGAATTAAATGACCACGCGGGTTATTTGATTACGATTTTGATATACTTTGAATAAAAAATGCATTTGTGAAGTTGGACTTTTGTGAAAAAATAGTAACTTTGTGGCGAATTTTAAACCAAACCGCCTATAGACAGATAGACAGACAAAATACATTGAAATAGAAGCGTCCGCTTAGATTCTTGCTTTCTCCGAATTCGCCATATTTAATGAAAGCACCAAGAGTAAAAGTACGGATGCTCACGCGACGGCGTGGGCTTTTACTCGGATATGGTGCATTAGGTGTTTGGCGATACCTGGAGAAAGCGTAGACGAAGTTAAAGTCCACGTTTTCTTTTTGTGTGCTATAAAGCAAATCGAAAAATAGTCAATTGTAACTGTATATAATAACAAAAATAAAGTATATCTTAGGCGATACTGCTAAAAGGATATGTTGGTGTAAGGACAGTCATTATCATTAGTGCTCTATTTTGAAAAGTTGTTGATTTGTTAATAAAATATCATAAAATCATATAACAAGGAATCATGAGAATTTTTTTTTCCGCTATGCTAATATGCGCTTGTTTATCTGCTTATTCTCAAATAGTGCATTCATTTTATTTGGTTAAACAAGAACTCAATTTCTGGTACTCGTCAATTGATTATGAAAAAAAAAAAAAAACTAAGAATCCCAAATCCATAGAGT
>CACZUX010000032.1 GCA_902784475.1 uncultured Bacteroidales bacterium
AAACACGCTCAATGTGGAAAAAAAATCCTGCAATGTGAAAAAAAAATGCTACTTTTATCCCGCAAAACAAAGAAAAACGTCAGAAACAAGCCATCAAAGTCCTAAAATATCTCATAATTTGGCTCGTTGCACTGCTCTCTGCATGCTACCTTTCGCTCGTCGTGCTGCTCTCCGTCCCGGAGGTTCAAAATTGGATTGGGCGAAAGGCTTCTAATATTCTTTCGCAACAACTCTCCAGCCGAGTTCATATCGGGCGCGTGGAGATCAGCTTGCCAAATCGCGTTGTCGTTGACAGTCTGTTCCTTTGGGACCGCAACGACTCCCTGCTGCTTTCCGTGCGCCGTGCCGGAGCCAAAATGGAATGGACGCCGCTGCTGACAGAAAACCGCATCTCCATTGCTAACGCCCAGCTTATGGGGGCCGGAGCACATATTTATCAAGGGCCAGACAGCCTCTACAACATTCAGTTCCTTATCGACGCATTCTCCTCGAAGGACACACTCAACCGCCGTCCTCTCGACCTGCGTATCGGCAGCCTCATCATACGACGCAGCAACTTGGTTTTCAATGACATCTCCGTCTCCGATATCAATCTCACGGCACATCTCCACCGCCTCACCGATGACAGCCTCTCGCTCTCGCTCAAACGTCTTTCCCTGCGAGAAGGTCACGGTTTGGTGCTCCACGAAATGGCGGTAGAGGGCCAGGCTACACGCACTCGTTTGTATTTGGACACACTGAGCATGAACGCCCAATTGCCGTCTCATCCGCGCTTTCCCGAGACTGTCGACTTGCGTCTCAATGCTTCCGGCAACGAGCGACGCATCCGGCTTCACCGCCTCGAAGCACATTCTCCGCTTTACACGGTTTCCCTTTTGGCCAATGGATTTATCGACGATGTGCTCTCCCACCCTTCATTTTTGCTGTTTATCGACCGTCTCAGCGCCACCGATCTCCCGGACCGTCTGCAGGCTCTTGGCCAAGTAGGCATAGAGGGAAGGCTGCACAGCAATCTTCATGACCACCAAGTGGACATTTCCGCTTCCACAGCCCTGGGCCATCTTTCACTCAGGGGCAACTTGACAGACAACAACAACTTTACCGCCTCTCTTACCACTGACACGCTGCTGCTCTCGCCCCTCACCCAAGGCACAGGAGCCTCATCACTCCACCGTTCGATGGTGCTTCTCAATGCTCAAGGCCGCATCAAAGGGGCCGGCGGATTGCCTCAACTTACGGCAGACCTTTCCGTTCCGCTTGTCCAGTTCTCCGGCTACACGCTGCACAATCTTTCCGTACAAGCTTCCCGCACCCAACGCGACACCGAGATATCCCTCGCACTCAACGACCCGCACGGAGCTCTTACCGCACAGCTGAACATTCCCGGCGACCGTTGGCAGCAAACTGCCGCCGACATCATGGTTGACAACTTTCAATGGAATCGCGAAGGCGATGAGATTCTCATGCAGCCCACAGACTTGCACATCACCCATGACTTCTATGGAAACTCACATCATTTATCGCTTAAATCCAACGATATACAACTTCAGGCCACAGGACTGCTTGAAGACAGCGTCGACTTCGTTCTTACGTTTATGGACACGGTGTTGGTACGCAAATTTGCCGGTGTGGATTTGCGTATCCCCCAACAGGGCATCCTTGTGGGAACCCTCTCCCCGGCGCCCCGCTTCGACTGGTTGAAGTCGCGCCTCAAGGCTCAACTCGAAGTCCCGCAAGTCTGCTACAGCAAAGAAACGCTCTCCAACACCCAACTGCAACTCGACTATGCGCCCGACGCCCTCAAGGGCACGCTCTACACCGAGCGCGAAATGCTCAACGGCTCGACGGCCTTCGATTTCAGCGTGGAGAACTCTGACGATCGCTTGCACGCTCTCCTTTCCTGGAACAACAACAGCGGTCCCCGTCAGCATGGCGCCGTAGACGCTGCAGCGCTAATCAGCCGCGACAGTTTGGGGAAAAGCGATTTCCGCCTGTGGATAGCCCCCTCCGAACTTGTCATCAGCGACACCGTATGGCAGGTGCATCCCGGTGCCGTCCGATGGCATGACGGTGTCGCTGAGGTCGACGGACTTGGGTTCTCACAAAACGATCGCCATCTCATGGTGAACGGTCGTGTTTCCAAGAATCCGTCCGACACGTTGCGCGCTTCCTTCCGCGACATCAACGTGGCCTACATCATGGACCTCGTCAAGTTCCACTCCGTGCTCTTCGGAGGCAATGCCAGCGGCGAGGCCGTACTCACGGGTCTGATGGACATTCCGGTAGTCGATGCCCGGGCCCACGTCACCGATTTCACATTCAATAACACCCCCGAAGGCATCGTCGATGCTCGTCTCGCCTGGGGCCGCACGCCCGGAACATTGGACATCGAAGGCCATGTCTTCGACGAAGCCAAAGGTATGGACACCTATGTCAGCGGGTTCGTCGTGCCCGGCAAGAAGCCCGACAGCCGCCTGCATCTCGACATTGACACGAAACATTTCGACCTGGGCTTCCTCAACTATTTCACGGAGGGCATTCTCGGCGATCTGCACGGACACACTTCGGGCAAAGCCTTTGTGGGCGGCCCGTTGGGAAAGATCAATCTGGCCGGTCGTCTGCATTTGGAGGACCTTTCGGTCTATGTGCCCTACACGGGAGTGCGTTATCTAATGGCCGGCATCGGGGAAGACAGTGTGTTGCTTGAGCCCAACCACATTTATCTGCGCAACGCACACATTATGGACGTGCACGGCGAATTGGCCTCCGACATTCACAACGGACTCCTTCAGGGCCACATGCAGCATGACTGCTTTAAGAATTTGCGCTACGATTTCAGCCTCGACGGCAGCAATCTGCTCCTCTACGACATGAAGACCTTCGACGACCAGCCCTTCTACGGCACGCTCTTCTCCACAGGCAACGTGCACCTCTTCGGCGGGGAAGGCAAGCTGCAGGTCGATGCTGCCATCGCACCCGAAAAAGGCTCATCGCTCACCTATAACGTGGACACGCCGAGCGGCGTCACCAACAGTGACTTCATCACCTACGTCGACCGGGCCAGCATCGACAGCCTCCGGGACCACGAAGACGTCTCCATCACCTCTTCTGCACGCGACCTGAGCAAACTCTCCACCGACATCCGTGTAAACATCGACATGAATATGTCGCCCGCCATGCGTCTGCGTCTGCTGATGAACCGCAAAAGCGATGACCTCATCGACATCGGGGGCGAAGGACGTCTTCTGGCCAATTTCCACAACAAGGGTCGCTTCAACCTCTACGGCACCTTTACCATCGTGGACGGCATCTACAACCTCTCCTTCCAGGAAATCATCCGCAAAAACTTCACCTTCCGCCCCGGCGGCACGGTATCGTTTGCGGGTCCGCCACTCAACGCCGCGCTCAATCTTCAGGCTGCCTACACGGTGCCCAATGTATCGCTCAACGATTTGGGAAGCAGTTCGTTGGGCTTCAACAACACGCGCGTCGACTGTTTGATGAACGTCACGGGCCGAGCGGCCTCTCCCGTCATCACCTTTGATTTTGATTTGCCCAACGCCACCGAAGACGAGAAGCGCATCGTCCACAGTATGGTGTCCACCGAGGAGGAACGGAACATGCAGGTCATCTATCTGCTCGGCGTAGGCCGCTTCTACAGCTATCAGGCACAGGCGCAACAGGGAACGGCAGGCCAGACCGGCACGGCAATGTATTCTTTCATGGCCTCC
Source organism: uncultured Bacteroidales bacterium (assembly GCA_902784475.1). Classification (GTDB taxonomy): domain Bacteria; phylum Bacteroidota; class Bacteroidia; order Bacteroidales; family Bacteroidaceae; genus Physcousia. The sequence continues at coordinate 3,732 of CACZUX010000032.1, forward strand.
ACCCTCTCCCAACGCTTCAACAAATTGTTGGGCAACGCCATCGGCTCCAACAACTGGAACTTCGGCGCCAACGTGCGCACGGGCAGCACGGGCTGGGACAATGTCGACGTGGAGGGCATGCTCTCGGGCCGACTATTCGACAACCGTCTGCTCGTCAACGGCAATTTCGGCTATCGCGAGTCCTACTACACCACACGCAATATCATCACCGACGTTGACGTGCAGTATCTGCTCACGCGCAACGGCAGCATCGCCATCAAGGGCTACAACAAGACCAACGACCGCTATTTCGTTCAAAACTCCTTTAATACTCAGGGCATCGGCATCCAGCTGCAGAAGGAGTTCAACCGCTTCAGTCAACTCTTCCGGCGCACCCGTCGCACTCCGGCCAAGACTGGAACGAAAGCCAAAACGAAAACAAAGGCCGAGACAGAAACACAAATAAAAGAATCCGCGCAACCCTGATCGGCCGCGCGGATTCTCTTTTTTATAACAAAATGTTCGGGGTAAACGGGCTTATTTCACCAGACCTTTCTCCAAATATTCAGCCAGATTGACATGCACCTTGGCGGCCACACTGTCGGCGGCGACCTTCTTCATGTCGCTCTCCACCATGATGCGCACCAGCTCCTCGAAGGAAGTGGTCTGGGGATTCCATCCCAATTCCTTCTTGGCCTTGGCGGGATTACCCCACAGGTTGACCACGTCGGTGGGACGGTAGAAGTCTTCGCTGACTTCTACCAGCACGCGTCCGGTCTTCTGGTCAATACCCTTTTCGTTGAGGCCCTCGCCTTCCCACTTGAGCTCAATGCCCACATAGTGGAAAGCCAGCGTAGTGAACTCGCGCACGGAGTGCTGCACGCCGGTGGCGATGACGAAGTCTTCGGGCGTCTCGTGCTGCAGGATGAGCCACATGCACTCCACATAGTCCTTGGCGTAGCCCCAGTCGCGCAGCGAGGAGAGATTGCCCAGGAAGAGCTTTTCCTGCTTGCCTTGTGCGATGCGTGCGGCAGCCAATGTAATCTTGCGGGTGACGAAGGTCTCGCCGCGACGTTCCGACTCGTGGTTGAAGAGGATGCCCGAGCAGCAGAACATGTTGTAAGCCTCGCGATACTCCTTTACGATCCAGTAGCCGTAGAGCTTAGCTACGGCGTAAGGCGAATACGGATGGAAGGGCGTCGTCTCGCTTTGAGGCACCTCCTCCACTTTGCCGTAGAGCTCGGAAGTAGAGGCCTGATAGATGCGGCAGCTGGACTCCAAATGGTTGGCACGCACGGCTTCCAGTACACGCAGCACGCCTGTAGCGTCCACGTCGGCCGTGAACTCGGGAGCGTCGAAGCTGACCTGCACGTGACTCTGTGCGGCGAGGTTGTAGATCTCGGTGGGCTGCACCTTGGCCACAATCTTCACCAGTGACATGGAGTCGCCCAAATCTCCGTAGTGGAGATGGAAGTTGGGCTTGCCTTCCAGATGGGCAATGCGCTCACGATAGTCCACACTCGAGCGGCGGATGATGCCGTGCACCTCATAGCCTTTAGCCAGCAGAAACTCACTGAGATAACTGCCGTCCTGGCCGGTGACACCTGTTATTAATGCAACTTTCTTCATTATAGTTGTTGTGATATGTATTCAGCTTAGAAACTCATGTTGACGGCCATACCGATGACGTCGTTCGTGCGGTGGTAGGTATCCGTCTTGGTGAGACCGGGAGCCAACTCAGTGTTCACCGTGCGATCCTGATAGAAGGTCTTCATGTAGGAGAAATCCACATTGACGTCCTTCGTGCAATGGATGCGCAGACCCACGCCCATGGAGTTGCTGGAGAGGTTGAAGGAAGCGTCGCGCATAGCCTCGTCGTCCACGTTGTACATGGTCTTCTGCCAAGAGCCGGATACGGTGATCCACTTACCCGTGCGCCATTCAATGCCGGCCAGCACTTCGTGAGAGTCGTGGTTGTGCTCCTGCATGTCGCCGAACTTAGAGGCCTCGGAATCCTGATACCAGTGGTAGCTGGCACCGATCTTCAGGCTCTTAATGGGCTGATACTGAGCACCGACAGCCAAGATGCCGGGAATATCCTCCTTGATCTCGGCGCCGTCCTCAAACTGCTTCATCACAGTGGCGTTTCTGATGGCGTCAGCGTTGTCGCCGGTATAGAGATCGGTGGCGTTCTTCAGACGGATGCGGGTCTTGAACTCATACTTGGCTGACACGTTCCACTTGTCGTTGATCTTCCAGTCGATGCCGAGGATGGGGGTCACGCCGAAACCGTGCTCATCGCAGTTGAGCGACATGTCGGCGTCAGCATAAATCTTGGACATGGCGGTGGTGCCGAGAGTCACACCGCTCACGAAACCGTTGTAGTTGGCCATGGCATAAACGCCGCGGATACCGACGAAAGCGGACAGATTGTCGAGAATATTGTAGGTGCCGCCCACCTGCAGGCCGTAGAAATAGCTGCTACCCTTCATATAGCTCTTGCCGATGGTGTAGCCGGTATACGTACCCATGCCGGCAGCCTCGAGAGCCTTACCTGCCTGGAAGAGACTGGTTGCGTAGGCAGTCTCAAAGGTACCCAGACCGTTCTCAAACTCACACTTGCCGCCACCGCCGCCTACAGCGAAGTGAGCGGAGATGCTCCAGCGGTCCCAATTATAAGAAAAGGTAAAGGAGGGAATCACGAGGGCCTGAGCGTCACCGTCGAACTTGTGGGTCGTGTTACGGTCCTTCGTGTTGTACTTAAACAGAGGGTACGAAGTCAGAATGTCGCGCTCCTGAATGGCTACCTGATTGTTCAGAGAGAGGTGCCAGCCTTTACGCAGAAAAGCACCGCCTGCGGGGTTTGCATAAATAGCTGTAATTTCGCCGTATTGACCTTCCTGGGCGAAGTTACGAAGAAAAGCTGCATTCTGATTGGTGTTGGTCACCAGACCGCCGGCCTGAGAACCGATACTTGCCAGCACAAAAGCCAGCGAAAGAATTGATTTTTTCATACTTTTTTAATGATTTAACATCAAATCGGGTGCAAAAGTACTGCATTTTTTCGTAACTCTTAACATTTCTCCGCTCTGAATATGCGTTATACTTCAAAAATTGCACAAATTTGTCTGTTTTGTGCAATCTTGGTTTAAAATTTGCAAAAACAAGCCTTATTTCAGGATTTATTTATATCTTTGCGCCTGAACGAAAAGCAATAAAGAAAAAGATGGCAGAGAAACGCGCGCTTCTGGGCATGACGCTGCAGGAAATGGAGCAGACGGTGACATCGCTGGGCATGCCCCGCTTCACTGCCAGGCAGCTGGCGCAGTGGGTCTATCAGAAGAACGCAGACAGCATTGAGGCCATGACCAACCTCTCGCAGAAGAACCGCGCGTTGCTTTCCGAGCAGTGCGTCATCGGCAAGATGCCCCACACGGAGCGTCTGGAGAGCGTGGACGGCACAGTGAAGTATCTCTTCCCCACTGCCGGCGGCGAGAGTGTCGAGGCCGTCTTCATCCCCGAAGCCGATCGCGGCACGCTGTGTGTGTCCTCTCAGATAGGTTGCCGCATGGGCTGCCGTTTCTGCATGACGGGCCGTCAGGGCTTTCAGGGCAACTGCAGCGCCACCGACATCCTCAACCAGATTTACGCATTGCCAGAATGGGAGCGTCTGACCAACATCGTCTTCATGGGTCAGGGCGAGCCGATGGACAATCTCGACGCCGTCCTGCGCGCCACAGAGCTTCTGATGGCACCCTACTCTCTCGGCTGGAGCCCCCGTCGCATCACGGTGTCCACCGTCGGCATCAGAGGCGCCGTGGAGGAGTTCGTCACGAAGAGCCCCTGCCATCTGGCCGTCTCGCTGCACAACGCTTTCCCCCAGCAGCGCCTGGAGATGATGCCGGCGGAGCACGCTTACGGCATGGAGGAACTGCTGCGCATGCTCGCCAAATACGACTGGAACCACCAGCGCCGTCTCTCCTTCGAGTATATCGTGTTCCGCGGACTCAACGATTCGCCCCGCCACAGCAAGGAGCTCGTGCGTCTGCTCTCTCCCCTGCGCGGCGTGCGCGTCAATCTGATCCGCTTCCACACGATTCCCGACACCCCTTACGAAGGCGCCTCCGAAGAGCGCATGATTCAGATGCGCGACTTCCTCACCCTTCACGGCATCACCTGCACCATACGCGCCTCTCGCGGCGAAGACATCTTCGCAGCCTGCGGATTGCTTAACTCGAAAAGGGATTGAACATTGAATCCTGAATCTTGAATCTTGAACCCTTAACCCCATGTATAAAATTCTCTTAACCCTGCTCGCCTGCGCAGCCCTGTTGACTTCCTGCGACGAGAGTCCGTATTTCCCCGAGGCTTCGGGCCGTCCCTACGAGGTGCTCGTCGTGATGGACACCAAAACGTGGAAGGCCCCCACCGGACGCGCCCTCTTCGACGTGCTCGACACCGACGTGCCGATGTTGCCGCAGTCGGAACGCTCGTTCCGCATCTCCCAGTCCAATCCCCAGGACTTCAACCGCGTGCTCAACATCTTCCGCAACATCATCATCGTGAACATCAACGACAAGGAGTTCACGCGCACGCGCATAAAATATAAGATGAACAAGTGGGCCCGCAACCAGCTGGTGATGACCATCAACTCTCCTTCCCCAAGCGAGTTTGTCGTCTTCTGTCAGGAGCACAAGCAGGAGATCATCGACTTCATCACCAAGATGGAGATGAACCGCCTCATTGTAGAGCTGCGCAAGCAGCACTCCAAGCGCGCCTCCGAGCTGGCCAAAGAGATCTTCGACTGCGAGCTGTGGGCGCCCAAGGAGCTCGCCTCGTGGAAGAAGGGCAAGGATTTCATGTGGGTGTCCAACGACGCCGCTTCAGGCCACATGGACATCGTCGTCTATTCCTATCCCTACGAGGGCCCCGAGACGTTCAACAAGCGCTACGTCTGCTGGAAGCGCGACAGCGTGATGGAGAAGAATCTGCCCGGCGAACGTCCCGGCATGTATATGACCACCGACACGCTGTGCACCGCCGTCAAGCCCGTTGTCGTCCACGGCAAGTTTGCCTACGAGATGCGCGGTCTCTGGGTGATGAAGGGCGACTGCATGGGCGGCCCCTTCGTCAGCTTCTCGCGCGTCGATGAGGAGAACAACCGCGTCATCGTGGCCGAGGGCTTCGTCTATGCCCCCGAGAAGATGAAGCGCGGCCTCATCCGTCGCCTGGAGGGCGCACTCTACACGCTCAAGCTGCCCGAGGAGCAATACACCGTCGCCATCACGCCCGAGTTGGCTGCTGAAGAAGAAACCGAAGAAGAAACTTCCAAGAAATGAAGAAAATATATATCGGTCTGAAGGACTTGGACCACAGCGTTGTGGACGAGCTGATCCACGACAACATGATGCGCGAGCTCTGCCATCTTTCCGTGATTAATAACGATAACGATAACAAAGACGGGGAGAATGACGATAAGAACGACGCCACCGTAATGACCATCGAGGCCCTCAAGGCCTCCGGCGCTCCCCTCCTGTGGATCACCACCGACGTGCGTGCCACCGTCTCCTCCGACGCCAAGGCGCTTGAAGAGATGCTTCGCGAGGATTTCCGTCTGAGCTCCGTGCGCACCGCTGTCTTCCGTCCCGACATGAGCGCCGCCGAAGCTGAGCTCTACGACGCCGTTCTGTGCGCCTCCGAGGAGGAGTGCGACCGTCTGCTTGCGCTGCTGCCCACCAAGAGTGTGGTGGCTCTGAGTCTCGACCGCGACCGCGTGACGACAGCCCCTGTGAGCGGCATCGACTGGCATGTGGGCGAAGAGGGCCCGCGCCGCTACGAGAATCCCGCCGAACACGAGAAGACCGCAGCCGCGGTGCGCCGTGCCGTCTGGACCGCCATCGATGTGGTGCGCAACCGTCTGGACTGGAGCGAAGAGCACGCCAATCCTCTGCCCAAACTCTTTGTCGAGAAGAAGGGCAAGAAGGATCGTGACGGCGGCTCTCCCAAGAGTTTCGACCCCGACAAAAGCGGCGTGGAATGACCTTTGCCATTCTGGCTGCCGGCGAAGGCTCGCGCCTGGAACATGAAGGCGTCCTTGAGCCCAAACCGCTCATCAGGATTGGCGGCGCATGTCTCATCGACCGCCTCATCCGCATCTTTCTTTCGTGCGGCGCAGACAGGATATGCGTCGTCGTCAACAGCCGTCGCCCCGAGGTGAAGGCGCATCTGGAGTCGCTCCGTTGCCCCGAGCTTCACATCGTTGTGGCCGACACACCCTCCAGCATGCATTCGCTCCGGGCGCTCTCGTCCGTCCTTGGAGACGAGCCCTTTGTGCTCACCACGGTGGACACCGTCTTCCGCGAGGAGGACTTTCGCCGCTATCTCCTCGAGGGTGACTTCGCCGTGACGCCCTGGGTGGATGACGAGAAGCCGCTCTGGATCGACACCGATGCCGACGGCTTCATCACCGCCTTCCGCGACGAAGGCCCCTGCCCTTATGTCTCGGGGGGCATCTACCGGCTCACACCTCCGATGATGCAGGTGCTCGGGCAATGCATCGACCGCGGCGAAGCGCGCATGCGCAACTTCCAGCGCGCCTTGCTTTCAGCGGGATTTCGCTTCAAGGCTTTCCCCATGGAACGCATCCTCGACATCGACCATCGCGCAGACATCGCCAAGGCCGAGAGCTTCCTTTCGCGCGACATTCTGCTCGTGCATCGCAGCACACGCTACACCAAAGGCCGCCCGGACGACCGTCTACTGCTCGAAGCCGTCGGTCGCAATCTACAGGAAGAAGGCTTCCACATCACGGAAACCTCCGAAGAGACGCTCACGGAGGAGACGCTCCGCCGCCCCCTGCGCTGTGTGCTCTCGATGGCCCGCAGCCCGGAAGCGCTCCGACTGCTCGAGGGCTGCCCCTGGCCTGTGGTCAACGCACCGGAGGCCGTTCGACGCGCCGCGCGCCGCAGCGACGAAGGAGCCCCTGCACCCTGTTGGGTGAAACGAGACGGCTATGCAGAAAGCCCCGCAGATGTCATCTTTGCACCTACAGAAGAGGCACGCCTGGAGGCCGCAGAGGCCATGCGTTCGAGGGGCGTCAGCGACATCGTCTTCCAGCACCACCGTGAGGGCCATGAGGTGAAATTCTACGGCGTCGGTCGCAACTTCTTTCGCCCCGAGGGTCTGCCTGCGCTGCGCGAGAAGGCTCTTGAAGCCGCTGCTGAGAAAGGACCCGAGATATGGGGCGGCGATGCCGTCATCGGCGCCGGCGGCGACATCCACATCATTGACCTGAACGACTGGCCTTCCTTCTCCACCTGCCGGGAAGAGGCCGCAAAGGCTATTACACACTATGCTCTACACCAAAAGTAAAGATACAGAGGAAAATATCGACATATACTTCACGCGCCCGATAGGCCTCCTGTGGGCGCGCCTCTTCAACTATTTCGGCGCCAGCCCCAACACCGTCACCGTCGTGTCCATCTTTCTGGGCGTTGCGGCGGGGCCTTGTTTTCTGCACGACTCGTGGCGCCTGGGCGGCACGGAGGGTCTGCTGTGGAACGTGGCGGGCATCCTCCTGCTCATGTGGGCCAACTTCCTCGACAGCGCCGACGGCCAGTTGGCGCGCATGACGGGCAAGACCACCCGCGTGGGCCGCATCCTCGACGGCGCCGCCGAGAACATCTGGTTTCTCTCCATCTACCACTGCCTCATCTTCCGACTGTGGCCCGAATGGGGCTGGTGGGGAGCGGTGGCATTTTATTTCTGCGGCTTCGTCTGCCACGCCAGTCAGGCGCGTATGGCCGACTGCATCCGTGGCTCCTACCTCTTCTTCCAGAAGGGGCAGCATCAGGACAGCCTCGACGAGCAACTCACCCTCTGGCGCACGCTCTCGTGGCGCCGTCAGCCCGTTGAGAAGGCCCTGCAGATGTTCTATCTCAACTACACCTTCCAGCAGGAGCGCGAGACGCCCCGCCTGCAGGAGCTCCGGCGCTATCTTAGAAACACTTACGGCGACGACATTCCCGAGGACATCCGTCGCCGCTATCTCGAGGGCACATTCCCGCTGCTCAAGTGGACCAATTTCCTCACCTTCAACTGGCGCGCTTTCCTGCTCTACGCCTCCGTCCTCACGGACTGCATTCCGCTTTTCTTCTGGGGACAGGTTATTGGATTTACCGCCGTACAACTTTATATGAACCACAAACACGAACGCCTGTGCCACGAGTTATTGTCTTCGATTTCGGGGGAACACTAGACACCCACGGACGCCATTGGGCCCGCGTGCTTTTCGAGCGCTGGCAGGAGGTGCTCTCAGGCCTTTCCTGGGAGCGTTTCTATGAGGCCTACGTCGCCGCCGAGCGCGCCATGGAGACGGAGGAGGATTGGAACTTCCGCCGCACGCTGCAACACAAATGCCGCCTGGAGGCCCGCTTCATGCAGCGTCCCGACGCTCCTGATCAGGCCGACGGTGTGGCCGAGGCGTGCTACAAGCTCGCCCGTGAGTGTACGGCCCGCTCCAAAGATGTCTTGGAGGCACTGCGCAAAGAGGGCGCGCCTCTGCTGCTCGTGAGCAACTTCTACGGCAACCTCACGGCCGTCCTTCGCGACTTCGGCCTGGAGGGCTGCTTCGACCACATTGTGGAATCTGCGCGCGTGGGGGTGCGCAAGCCCGACAGTGCCATCTTCCGTCTGGTGCTCGACCTCTACCCCGCCCTGAAGCCTGACGACGTGCTCGTTGCGGGCGATTCGGAGCGCAACGACATCCTTCCCGCACAGTCTTTGGGCATGAAAACGCACTTAGTGAGAAAATTTGGGGACCTCCTTGCCCTCGTTTGACAAAAAATGCGTAAATTTGTCCCTTGAATATATCATTTCTGACACTATGGCACAGAGCAACATACGTCCCGCATCGGGCAAACTCGGCATTCTGACCGTCGGTCTGGGCGCCGTCTCCACCACCTTCATCACCGGCGTGCTGATGGCCCGCAAGGGTCTCGCCAAGCCCATCGGCAGCATGACGCAGATGGACCGCATCCGCGTCTCGCGCGAAGGCCGCACGGAGCGTCTCGCCTACGGGGACATCGTGCCTCTGGCGCCGCTCTCCGACATCGTCTTCGGCGCTTGGGACGCCTATCCCGCCAATGCACTGCAGAGCGCGCTCTTTGCCGAAGTGCTCTCCCGCGAGGACATCATGCCCGTGAAGGACGAGCTGGAGCAGATACGCCCCATGGCGGCGGCTTTCGACCGCGACTACGCCCGACGCATCGACGGCAGCAACGTGAAGCCCGGCCTCACGCGCTGGCAGATGGTGGAGGCGCTGCGCGAAGACATCCGTAACTTCCGCCGGGACAACGGGTTGGAGCGCGTGGTGGTCGCTTGGGCGGCTTCCACCGAGATCTATGTGGAGCGCGACCCTGCCGTGCACGACACGCCCGAGGCACTGGAGGCAGCCATGAAGGCCGACGACCGCGTGCGCATCGCCCCATCGATGTGCTACGCCTGGGCCGCATTGCTTGAGGGCTGTCCCTTCATCATGGGCGCCCCCAACACGACGGTGGACATCCCCGCCATGTGGACGATGGCCGAAAGGATGCGTGTGCCCATTGCCGGCAAGGACTTCAAGACGGGTCAGACGCTCGTCAAGTCGGGCTTTGCCCCCATTCTGCGCACGCGCTGTCTGGGCCTCGACGGCTGGTTCTCCACCAACATCCTGGGCAATCGCGACGGTCTGGTACTCGACGAGCCGGCCAACTTCCACACCAAGGAGGTCTCCAAGCTCTCCACGCTGGAGACGATCCTCGACGGCACGGACAATCCCGAGCTCTACGGCGACTACTTCCACAAGGTGCGCATCAACTACTATCCTCCGCGCGGCGACGCGAAGGAGTCGTGGGACAACATCGACATCTTCGGTTGGATGGGCTACAAGATGCAGGTGAAGATCAACTTCCTCTGCCGCGACTCCATCCTGGCGGCGCCGGTGCTGCTCGACCTGTGTCTGTTGAGCGATCTGGCGCAGCGTGCTGGCCGCTCAGGCATCCAGCGTTTCCTCTCCTTCTTCCTCAAGGCGCCGATGCACGACTACCTCTCGGGCGAACAGCCTGTCAACGACCTCTATCAGCAGTATGCCATGCTGAAGAACGCCCTGCGCGAGATGGGCGGCTACGATGCCGACCAGCCGCTGGACTGAATTAAATCTTTTTGATGAATTTCGCCGGGACGCCGCCGACCATCACATTGTCCGGCACGTCCTTCGTCACTACGGCACCGGCGGCCACGACGGCACCGTCGCCGACAGTCACACCGGCCAGCACCGTTGCATTGGCGCCAATCCAGACGTTCTTGCCAATGTGGATGGGGGCATATGACATGCTCTGACGCTTGGCCGGATCGAGGTCGTGATTGATGGTGGCCAACACCACGTTGTGACCGATGATGGCTCCTTCGTCGATGGTGATGCCGCCCTGGTCTTGGAACTTACAACCCATGTTGATAAAGACACGTTCGCCGACGACGGTGTTCTTGCCGCAGTCGGTGTGAAACGGCGGAAACATACCCACCGTCTCGGGCACTTCACGCCCCCACAGCTGCTCCAGAAGAGCGCGCAGTTCCTCCGGCGTGTGGTACTTGCCGTTGATCTCCGCCGTGATCTTCAGAGCCTCCTGCGACAGCCGGTGAAACATCATGTGGACCTCGCCGCCCCCGACGACGGGCTGGCCCGAGGCCATGTAATCCCTGAATTCCTGTATGGTCATTTCTATGCAGTTTACCTGATAAAGTGCATAGGATTCCACTCTTCGCGCTCGGGGTAATCGGGGTTGCCGCCGGTGTGAATCTTCTTCAGCAGCCAGGCCATGTTGTTGGCCAGAGTGCGCATGGTCTGCATGCCTTCCGTGTCCTGTGCCGCTTCGCCGGGCGTCCGGCCGTAGGCGATGTTCCAGTATTGCGACGTCACCAGCGGCATGTTCGTCATCTCGAAGATCATGTTCATCGTCTGAAACGCTGCCGTAGCACCGCCGCGACGGCAGATGGCAACAGCGGCTGCAGGCTTGTTTTGCACCTTCGCGCCGGAGAAGAACGCACGCTGCAGGACAGCCAAGACGGCGCCGTTGGGCTGTCCGTAGTAGACAGGCGAACCCACCACGAGGGCATCGGCTTCGTTGAGTTTTCCGACGAGTGTGTTGCAGATGTCGTCATCGAAGACGCATCGTCCGAGCCCCTTCTCTCTGCACTGTCCGCAGGCGATACATCCGCGCACGGGCTTGTTGCCGAGCTGCATGATTTCGGCCTCTACGCCGTTCTTTTTCAACTGATTGGCAATCTCTGTGAGCGCCGTAAAGGTGTTGCCGTTCCTGTTGGCGCTGCCGTTTAACAGTAATACTTTCATCTTTATTCGTTTTTATTTGATACTCAATGTTCAGCTGTCGATGGCTTCGATGTAGAAGCTGAAGGGGCGGAAGCCGTCGTTGCAGCTGATCATGGCGCTCATCGGATTCTTCATCCATCCGTCGTAGAAGTTCCCTTTTCCTCTGGCCAGCGACGTCACGAATTCGCGCATGCTCTCCCATGCCGACGGGCACAACCCTTCGGGGCGCCGGCCATCGACGGATATCCACTGTTGTCCTTCCGCCACGTCGCAACTGTGCTCGATGGGGTTCTCGTATCGTGCCATCAGATCGTGATATATGGTCTGCCGCACCGCCGTGATTCGTACTTTCTTCATTGTTTTCATCAGAATAACCGGGACAAAGATACGAATTTAAATTGATAATGTCACACAGAAATCATAGAAATTTTTCTCGACCACGAATCACACAGATTTACACGTTACGATTTTCTTTGTTTTTTATTGAAACACACCCGGCGAGGATATTTTTACGCTCTAGTTAGAGAAAATTTGCGCGCCAGTTAGATATGAAATTATCTTCAATTACCGCCACAAAGTGCATAAAAAATACACTATTTTATGCAGTACAGCATCACTATTGCACAAAATCCAACTCAAAAAACCTTCAATGTTGTGTCCGTTCGTTGTTGAGTCCCTCCATTATCAGTTTGTGGATTTAGGCTCTTCAAAGGCAAACATCAGATCAAGCACTTCTGTCTTGCGGGCTTCTCTACCCCAGTTACGCCCCTTGAACTCATCGCCTTCGTTTATCTCACAAAGGCCGACAAAGCGAAACAGGCGGTTGAATATTCTGTATTCATACGCATATCCAACATTTAGCATTGGGAAAGCCTTGCGATACTCATCAGCGTAGAATACCGTGCCGCGCCAATTCTCGCCATAGTGATGCAGGAGCCATAAGGAATACAGTCGTCCCAGATTACCCACTTCGTCGTCTTCACACGAATCGAGCCATCCTGTGTTGTAATCCATGAAAAGGAACAGCATCATCGTCCGCAACAGTTCATTATGGTCAGCAAGCAGTTGTTTCCCCTTAGCCGTCAGCGACATCTTTCCGACACGGGTCTTGATGAGTCCGCACTCCTTCAACACGGCCCTGAGCACCTGTACTTCTTCTGTTTTCGGCTCATTCTTCTGTTTATACCAGTCTGTACTCCAGCTATGGCTCCCCAATTCGTAAAGTTCGGCAACAATCTTAGGGGGCATATACCCTTGTGTCGTGAGTTTCATTTCATTTTCGGCCAACGCATTCATCAGGTGCAGAGCCTGTCGCATGACGGGAATTCGCTCCATCTGCTCCTCTGTCAGCTGGCGCAGTTGTACCGGACCCCCCGCTTCTAACGGTCTGTTAATCATCTGGTGCATCTGCTCAGATGAGAATCCGTTGAAATCAGGCCTTGGTATAGCGTTCAGTGCATGCATGAATTCACTCACATAGCGATTGATTTTATCCAATTCCGCGTGTTTCCCGCTTTTCTCCATCTGGTCAATCCAGTCCTGCAACCGACGGGTAATTTCGTCCTGGTCTATCATATGCTTGTATCAGTTTATTCTAGTTGTCCTCAGACGGTCTGCCGCACCGCCGTGATTCGTACTTTCTTTACATGCGCTACCCCACCCCTTTTTTTACGTCATTGTATAAAGCAAGCCCTTTTACCGTCAGCAGGTATTTCTGACGGGGATGACGGGGAGACTGAGGATGCAGCATACGAACGTAGCCTTCAGAAATAGCGGGCGTAAGGTATATATCCATAACATTCTTTCTATCTTTCAGTCCTATTGCCTCCATTATCTCCTTTACAGACGATTCCTGCTCACCAATCACCTGTACCAGCCTTACAATATTAGAATTATTGCTTGGCCACTTGTTCCGTACTTGTGGGGTACTTGCGGGGTACTTGCGGGGTAACGGTTCGAGGGTGGCAAGATTCGGTTGCACTTGCCATTCTGCAGGTGGATTAATATGCAGATAGCGATTGCGCAAGTCCCATTGTTCCCCTAACAGCAGATTACGGAAGAAACGTTCCAGAAAAACCGGGCTGTAGTCTATACCCTTTATGGCATTTTTGTAGTTAGCCCTCACAAGTGCATTACGGAAGTACCAGGAATGTTTGGCGAACAAGTCGTTCTCCACATTGAAACCCAGCGAACGAAGATACTGAATAGTAAAGACGGCCGTTGTTCGCGTGTTTCCTTCACCGAAAGCATGAATCTGCCACAATCCGGAGACGAATTTGGTTACATGAGCCACCAATTCATCGTTGCTAATGCTCTTGTAACTGAAATCACGTTCCTGCTGGATGTCATAATCAACAGCCCTGCGCAGGTCTTCCCAGTTCAGGTAGCTCACTGTATCGCCCTCCAATACCCACTCACGTTTGGTGATGTCGTATTTACGCAGTTCACCTGCATGCTTCATTACGCCTTCGAAGATTCTGCGATGCAGAGATATATAGCCATTTGTCGAGAAGTCACATGTCTTTACCGAGAGTATGCGTTTGATGTTTTTCGAAGCTTTGTCGGCCTCTTGTTTGTCATCATCGTCAGCCTCGCGAGTCGTTTTGCTCTCATAGTAACTGTTGAGCAACAGCTCCACCTCATCGATGGTGATTTCACCCTCGATGTTTCTGCGCGCCAAGTCGTTCAGATACTCTGACGTTTTCAGCCCGTCCACCGCCTGGAGTCCAATCGCCGTGCTCCATGCGTATGCTGCTTCACGCTGTGACGGCTCACCCTGACGAATGTACTCATCAAAGTTTAAGTATCGCTCCTTATCGTTTTTTTCGCTCATATCTCGCTATTTCTTTCGCAAAGATACGAAATTTCGATGAAAGGTGAAAGGTGAAAGGTGAAAGATTTTGTTTTAACCCCGAAAAACCTGAGTTAACTCAAACGATCTGAAGTGAACCCCAAAGTTTGGACAGTTAAACAATCGAAGCTGTAAGCATCTTTCTGTATTGTACAGGCGACATGCCATTAAGCCTCAGTTTTATTCTC
>CACZUX010000033.1 GCA_902784475.1 uncultured Bacteroidales bacterium
ACAAGTACGGCATCAGCGAGAAGGAGGATACGGCCCACCGCCTGACGGACAAGATGCTCGATGACGTGATGGCCCGCTGCCGCCCCATCACCGTGCGCATCACCCACAGCGAGCAGTCGCTCATCACCACCCTCGACTTCATGGTGGAGCAGATGGCCGCCACGCCGCTCACCGACGCCCAGCGCACCGACCTCTCCGCGCAGTGCCGGCAGGTGGTGGAGGAGCCTACGAAGCGCGGCTTCCGCGTGAAACTAATCATTTAATTGATAATTGATAATTATGAACAAGAACGAACAATTTGTGATCACGATCAATCGTGAGTTAGGAAGTGGCGGACGCACCGTGGGCCGCCTGTTGGCAGAGAAACTGGGCGTGCCTTTCTACGACAAGGCCGTCATCAAGGCGCTGCAGGAGAAGTATCACCTCACCGTCGGTGAGATTGAGCGGCTGAAGGGCCGCAAGCACAGTTGGTGGGCCGACGTGGAGCGCATCCTGAAGATCGACTCAGGCATGAGCATGGACTACTACCTGCCGCAGAAGGGCGACGCCCCCGACCTGCTGACCACCGAAGAGATGTTCAAGACCGAGACGCTGATACTGCAGGACCTCGCCGCCGAGAAGTCGTGCGTGGTGGCAGGCCGCAGCGGCTTCCACGTGTTCCGCGACCACCCCAACCACCTGAGCATCCTCATCCAGGCCTCGATGGAGAGCCGCATCGAGCGCGTGGCCCGCAAGCAGGGCATCACGCCTGAGGAGGCCCGCAAGATCATCGACCAGGTGGACAAGATGCGCGAGAACTACGTGAAGAAGTACACCGGCACCTCGCGCTACGACACCCGCAACTACCAGCTCGTCATCGCCGCCGACGGCAAGACGGAGGAGCAGATGGCCGACCTCATCATGCAGTACATCGGATAATACGTGTTTACCGAAGGAAGGATGAAGAAAGAGTTGAAATGACATTAGGAAATATACGATATGGGGAAACTGTATTTTTTTGATGAGACATTCTACTGGAGCCGCTCCGGCAAGCGGGCCACGGTGATAGAGGCCGAATGTGAGCTGACGCAGAGCGTGCGCCCCGACGAACTGCGGCAGGCTGTGCTGAGCGCCCTGAGGGTACATCGTAACTTCAGGGCACGCCCTGTCATCGTGGGGCGGCGGTTCTACGTGGAGGACTCCGAGGCGGAGAAGGTCGCAGTGGTAAGCGAAGCCGACGGACAGCCTCGCCGCCTTGGCACCAAGGAGACCGGGGGCCTGATGCTCTATGTCAGCTACGGCGAGCGTCGCTTCACGCTCCATGTGTTCCACGGCCTTGGCGACATGCGGTCTATCTGTGGCTTCCTCCATACCGTGCTGAGGTTCTATTGCCACACGGATGATGAAAACCCGCCTGCTGCCGACAGCATCGACACCTTCCCCTGCCACGAGCACATCCTCGGAGGAGGCGCACCGGGAGCGCCTGAGGGTAAGTTCGTCCCCCAGGAGCACGACATCTTCATTCTGCCCGAGAGGCTGTTCAGCACGAGGAGCACGCGGCAGCACATCATCGACATCGACGTGCCTATAGCACCGCTGCTGGCCTTCGCCCGCGAGAGCGGCAGTTCGGTGGTACCGGCCTTGAACGCCGTCATAGGCCGGGCCATCCGCCAGCGCTACGACGTGGGGCAGAAGGAGATAGTATGCTACACGCCCAAAGACCTGCGCCCGGTGTTCCACTTTGAGACCGGTGGCAATGGTGCCATTCCCTTCTCGCTCCCCTATACGGCAGAGACCGACCGCCTGTCGGCAGGCGAGAGAGCCAGACGGCTGCGCGAGGAGATGATGGTGCAGACCCGTCCGGAGAACCTCTACGCCACGGTGGCCCAGTTGCGGGCTGACTTCGACCAGATATTCGCCGCGCCGATGCCCGTGACAGAGGTGTCGCCCATGGTCGTCAAGAGTGGCAGGCAGAAAGACTCAGCCTTCTGCACCTACGGCATATCCTACGCAGGCCATCTCGACTTCGGCGAAGCCGAGTGCTGCGATACCATCGCCCGGCAGGTGCAGGCCGTGGGTGTCAGTGCCGGCTCCTATTCCTATCCGCTGTGGATCATAGCCTGCGAGTACAAGGGCATCCTCCGCATGAGGCTCGTGCAGTCGTTTGAGAGCGACCGCCCCTCTTCCCCGGCACGGCCTACACAGACCGTGGACATCACGACTTCGACTCGTTCCCCTTAGGCAGCGTTCCCCGTAAAGACAATAAATAAGTATAAGCATTTAAACAAAAACATTCATGGGAAAGATGATGAATTGGGTGCTCGTCGCCTTCTTCATTTGCGGCGCAAGTGTACTGACGGCCAGCAAGGAGGCCAAGGCACAGGAGGACAAGGCACAGGAGGACAATCCCGCACAGCAGGTGCAGAGCACGAAACCTCCGAGTCAGAGCCGCGTGGGCTATTCTGCCTGGTGTACGCAGGTCAGCTACACCCACTGCGAGCCACTGCCAAAGACGGGCAAGCCGGAAATGGTGGCAGGCACATGGGAGATGAACGACGGCATCCTGCAGCACAAGGCAGGCGAGAAAGCCCCGCTGGCCATCTGCAACTACGTCATCCCCTCCGACCACTACACCATCGAGTGCCATGCCCGCAAGGACGGCGGACCGGAGGGCTTCGTCATCGTGTTCAACTATGTGGACCGGCAGCACTACTGTCAGCTGAACTTCGGCACAAGCGGCAACACGCAGCACGCCATCGAGCAGATCAGCGGCGACATCAGGACGAAGACGGCCACGCGCCCTGGCAGCGTGGACTCGGGCCGATGGTACGACGTGCGGCTGACCGTCGCAGGAGACAGCGTCAAGGCCTGGCTCGACGACATGCCGGTGTTCGACGATGTGCTTAGACTTAAATAGACTACGACAATGCAGCCTACGGCATAGCTATAGCTCACTATAATAAGAAATAAGGTATATAATTCATTCACATTATTCTGATTGTCTGATATTAATATATTAACAATTTAAATTCTCTGTAAAAAAATGATTTCATTTACCGTGAGCATTTTTGCTATTATCATTGGTTATCTGCTCTACGGCCGCTTTGTTGAGCGTGTGTTCAAACCTGACAACAGGCCCACGCCTGCCATCTCGAAGGCAGACGGCGTAGACTATGTCGCCATGCCCAACTGGAAGGTGTTCATGATCCAGTCTCTGAATATCGACGGCACGGGCTCCATCTTCGGCGCCGTGATGGGTGCCAAGTTCGGTCCGTCTTCCTATCTGTGGATTGTGCTGGGCTGCATCTTTGCCGGTGCCGTCCACGACTACATGACGGGTATGCTGTCCATGCGCAACGAGGGGGCTGGCTATACCGAACTCGTGGGCCGCTATTTAGGCAACGTGGCCAAGAGGTTCATGCTCGTGTTCTCCATCATGCTGCTCGTCATGGTGGGCATCGTGCTCGCCTACTCGCCGGCCGCCATCCTGGCCTCTTTCGGCGGCGACATCATGATGTGGATAGGCATCATCTTCGCCTATTACATCATAGCCACTATGCTGCCCATCGACAAGATCATCGGACGCTTCTATCCCATCTTCGCCTTTGCGCTCCTGTTCATGGCAGCCTCGCTGTTAGTGATGCTCTTCGTGAAGTGGCCGACGGTGCCCGAGGTATGGACCCATCTCTACAACATGGGCTTCGAGGCTCAGCCTGAGAAGTGGACCGAGAATATCTTCCCCGCACTGTTCATCACCATCGCCTGCGGTGCCATCAGCGGCTTCCACGCCACGCAGAGCCCGCTCATGGCCCGCTGCCTGAAGAGCGAGAAGATGGGACGCCCCATATTCTATGGCTCCATGATTACCGAGGGTGTCGTGGCGCTCGTCTGGGCCACCATCGCATCGTGGTTCTTCTACGGTGAGCCCACGCCCGGCATGGAGCTGCTCACTGGTGCAGGCAACGAGGGCTTCTACACCTCTGCCCCGGCACTGGTGACACTCATCTGCAACAACTGGCTTGGCGTGGTAGGTGCCGTCCTGGCCCTTCTGGGCGTCGTGGCTGCCCCGCTTACCTCCGGCGACACCGCCTTCCGTTCGGCCCGTCTTATCATTGCCGACTTCATCAAGCTCGACCAGCACTCCGTCCACAAGCGCCTCTACATCTGCGTGCCCCTGTTCGCATTGGCTATTGTGATTCTCATCTGGCAGATTACCAATCCTGACGGCTTCAACATCATCTGGCGCTACTCCGGATGGTCCAACCAGACGCTCTCCGTGTTCGCCCTCTGGACGGCAACGGTCTATCTGGCTCGCAGCAAGAAGAACTTCTGGATTACGCTCATCCCCGCGCTCTTCATGACCACCGTCTGCTCCACCTTCTTCTTCATCTCGAAGCAGATGCTGGGACTGCCCGAGCTGGTGGCCTATCCTCTCGGTATCGTCTGCCTCATTGTAGCTGCCGTGTGGTTCACAGTGTGGTACCGTAAAGAAACCAAGAATGAATAGGAATCATGAATAGGAACGAGAAATTTGTCATCACGATAATCGTGAGTTAGGAAGCGGCGGCCGCACCGTGGGCCGCCTTTTGGCAGAGAAACTGGGCGTGCCCTTCTACGACAAGGCCGTCATCAAGACCCTGCAGGAGAAGTATCACATCAGCTGAAGATCGACTCAGGCATGAGCATGGACTACTACATGCCGAAAAAGGGCGACGCCCCCGACCTGCTGACCACCGACGAGATGTTCACAAGACCGAGACGCTCATCCTGCAGGACCTCGCCGCCGAGAAGTCGTGCGTCGTGGCAGGCCGCAGCGGCTTCCACGTGTTCCGCGACCACCTGCCGCACACAGAACTCATAAATGAAGGTACGTGGATACACATTGCCCTCTAAAGAAATGGCCCCCAAACAGAGGCCATTTCTCATTTTATCAAATTCTCAAATTCTCAAAGACTATTTCACAAAGTATTTCTTCCCGCCTTGGATATAATATCCGCTTGCAGGCTTCTGCTGGAGATAAAAATAGACTTTTAGCCAAAAACTTTAATCGAAAATGTTAACCTTTAACCTTTATTTCGTACCTTTGGCCGAAGAAAACGCAACAAAAGCATACAGACGGTTTAAAACAAAAAAAGATACAACTATGGCAAAGAAATGGTTTTCAAGACTCTCGCTGGCCGTCATCATCGGTGCAGCAGTCGGCACGACATCGTGCAGCGACGACAATAAAGCCCCCCTGGTGCCTCCCGAAGAGCCCAACAAGGCCGACGTGACCGTGCTCTACTACTCGAACGGAGGAGGAGACCTCGACGCCTCCACAGAGTGGGACCTGGTCGGCGCCGCCTACGAGCTGGGCACCGATACACGCAACGTGCGCCTCTTCGTGGAGCATAAATACACCGGACAGCAAGCCTACGAACGATACATCGCCGATGAAAGAAAGGCAAAACCCGGCTTCAACTACGTGATGAGCGGAGAGCCCGGCAGCGTGTACCGCTTCGAGATGACCTTGAACATGGTGAACCCGCAAATAGTAGAAATCCTCCAGAACTTCAACTACGAGACCGCCGGCGTCCCCATACTGGCCGGACTGGAAGGCTGCAAGATCGGCGGCGCCGACTTTAAGATGTACGCGCCCGGGAACCTGACCGACTTCATACGCTGGGGCATGCAGCAGACCCCCGAATCCAAAGCCTACGTGCTCTGCATCGGCAACCACGGCGGCGGATACAGCGTGAACGACGATTACGACAAGAAAAACCTGACCAAAGGCATACTCTATGACGACAACATCAACGTGCTGTATGACCAAAAGGTCTGCATGTCGCCCAAGGAAATCGCCACCGCGCTGCGCGGACTCAGCGAGCAGGAACGCAGCAAGCTGAAAATCCTCTACTTCGACGCCTGCATGATGAACAACATCGAAGTGCTGTGCGAACTCAAAGGCCTCGTGCCCTACGTCATCGCGTCGGCACACAGCGTCTCCTCCGGCGATCAGGCCATCCTGGCGAAGCGCATGGGACAGTCGGGAGGCGACCTCGAGGCAATGGCCAAAGGAGCCGGCGTGTACATCGACGAGCTGGTGAATCAGAAGAGAAAGTCCTACTTCGACGGCGGCAAGAAAGACCTCTATACGCGCAACATGGACTGCACCCTGACCGACATGAGCAAGCTGGATGCCCTGACAGCCAGCGTGAAAGCCGTGAGGGAGTTCCTCACCAGCGAGGCCAACAAGGCGACGCTGACGGAGAAGCAGGCCGCCTACGAGGCTGCCGCCAGCCAGTGCTACCACTTCTCCAAGAGCTCGCCGTTCTACGACGTGACGGACTATGTGAACAAGCTGAAAGACAACGTGTTCCCCGAGAGTGAAGAGTTCGCCCGGCTGGCCGAAGGCGTCAGGACGGCCGCCCGTGCCGCCATGCGACACCACGCCGACTACTCCTACGCGCTCGATCCCGACAAGGGCGTCAACAATCGCGGCATCTCCTACTCCATCACGCTGGGATGCTCCTCGGAGGCCCTCACCTTCGACCCCTCTCTCGGCAGCATCAGCACCCAGGGCGCCATCATCGTCAACCCGGAGGGCGGATCGGGCACCGCAAGCGACAAATACTACAAGACCGTCTACCTGGCGAACGGCAACGCCTACTTCCACGAATGGCTGAAAGGCGAACCCTACGACGGGAAGACCTTCGACAAAAAGTCGGATTACGGCGCCTCCTTCAAGAGCTGGACGGAGACCTATCAGAAGACGGCCTTCGACTTGGCCACGGGCTGGAGCGAGTGGATGCGCATCAATCCCGGCGTGCCCGTCGGCAATCCGCCCTCAGGCGACGGTCCGAGCGCAGACTGGACCATTGATAATTAACCTTTCTTTTTCTTGGAAGAGGATTTCTTTGGGGCGGGAGGCTCCGGAGCAGACTCCACATGGCGGTTGGAGCTGTCGCGCATCACCTCACCCACCAGGTCCGTGACCATCTGCTTGAGCTCGTCGAGGAACTGATGGGCGTCGTACTCGCGGCGCTCGATCTGGCGCAGCTTCTTCTCCCAGATGCCCGTGAGCTCGGCGCTCTTGAGCAGTTCCTCGTGGATGATGTCGATGAGCTGCACGCCGGTCTGCGTGGCCCACAGCGAGGTGCGCTCCTTGCGGATGTAGCGGCGGCGGAAGAGCGTCTCGATGATGGCGGCACGCGTGGAGGGGCGGCCGATGCCGTTCTCCTTGAGCGCATCGCGCAGCGTCTCGTCCTCCACCGTCTTACCCGCCGTCTCCATGGCGCGCAGCAGCGTGGCTTCGGTGTAGGGCTTGGGCGGCGTGGTCTGCTTCTCAGTGAGCGTGGGCTCGTGGGGGCCCGACTCGCCGATGGTGAAGGCCGGCAGCGTCTTCTCCTCCGAGTTCTGATTCTTGTCGTCGGCATTCTGCTTCTCCTGGCCCGCCCAGACGTCGCGCCAACCCGGCTGCGTGATGTGCTTGCCGGTGGCACGGAACTTCACGCCGGAAGCCTCACCCAGGACGGTGGTCGTCTCAAAGAGGCAGTCGGGATAGAAGGCGCCGATGAAGTGACGCGCAATGAGGTCGAAGACCTTCTGCTCCATCTCCGTGAGCTGCGAGGGCGGCACACCGGTGGGGATGATGGCATGGTGGTCGGTGACCTTCGAGTTGTCGAAGACCTTCTTGCTCTTGAGCAGTTTCTTGCCACCGCCCAGCGGACGTACCAGATCGGCGTAAGGCGCCCGACCCGACCAGACGGTCTTAAAGAGGCCGTTCATGATCTGCGGGCACTTGGGATAGACATCGTCGGGCAGGAAGGTGGTGTCGACACGCGGATAGGTGGCCACCTTCTTCTCGTAGAGCGACTGGATGAGTCCCAGCGTCTGCTCGGCGGAGAAACCGAACTTCTTGTTGCAGTCGACCTGCAGCGAGGTGAGGTCGTAGAGGCGCGGAGGGGCTTCACTGCCCTTCTTCTTCTCCACGGAGGTGACGGAGAAGGGCGTGCCGCTGATGGCCTCCATCGCCTGACGGCCCTCCTCCTGAGTGCGGAAGCCGCGGTCGCCCTCCTTCATGACGGCCGTGAAGGTCGTCTCGCGATAGACGGTGGAGAGCACCCAGTAGGGCTCGGGGACAAACTGCTCTATCTCGCGCTGACGCTTGACGATGAGCGCCAGAGTGGGCGTCTGCACGCGGCCGATGGAGAGCACCTGGGACGCCTGCGCCGCAGCCGAGCGACGGGCGTATTTTATGGTATATAGGCGCGTAGCATTCATACCCAGCGTCCAGTCGCCGATGGCTCTCATGAGGCCGGCCTCGTAGAGCGACTGGTAGGCCGACTGGTCCTTGAGCGTCTGGAAACCCTCGCGGATGGCCTCCTCGGTGAGCGACGAGATCCACAGACGCTGCACCGGACAACGCGCGCCGGCCAGCTGCATCACCCAGCGCTGGATGAGTTCGCCCTCCTGCCCCGCATCACCGCAGTTGATGATGCCGTCGGCAGCCTGCATGAGGCGCTGAATCACCTCGAACTGGTGCGCCACACCCTTGTCGGCTTTCAGGCGAATGCCGAAGCGCTGGGGAATCATGGGCAGCGAGGAGAGCGTCCACTGGCGCCACTGGGGATTGTATTCGTGCGGCTCCTTGAGCTCGCAGAGATGGCCGAAGGTCCAGGTGACCTGGTAGCCGTTGCCCTCCATGTAGCCGTCGCGCGAAGAGTTCGCACCCAGCACTTTGGCAATATCTTTGGCCACTGAAGGCTTCTCGGCAATGCAGACAATCATAGGGCTCAGAGGTTAATCAGTTGATCGGGCATAAAGGGATGCACCTCGGCGTCGTGAGCCTCATGGGGCACCGAAGCCACCACCTGGAAGGGGAAACACAGCCCCACCACCCGGGCGGCGGGCAGCAGCGGCAGCAGGCGGTCGTAGTAACCCTTGCCGCGCCCCAGACGATGACCCCTGCGGTCGAAAGCCATGCCGGGCACAATGGCCAGTTCTATCTCGCCGTAGCGCGAAGGAGGAAATTCGGGACCCTGAGGTTCCATGACACCGAAGGCCCCGGGAGCCATAGAGTCGGGACTGTAAACGTGGAGCGTGAGGCGCTCGCCATCCACACGGGGCAAGAGGATGGTCTTACCGTCGCCCTCGGCCGAAAGCAGCAGATAATCAGTGTTGACCTCGTCGGGCAAAGCGCTGTAGAGCAGCACCGTCTGGGCGGCATCCCACTGGTCCTGAAGACTAAAGTATTCCTCTATCTTAAGAGACATATCATCCAGAGTTTCCGAAGAATACGACTTCTTTATCTCCTTAATCTCCCGACGCAGCGTCCGCTTGTCCAAACGCAGGAAACGCCACAACAGAAAGACGCCCAGGACGAAAGAAACCAGCGCCGTGAAAGCCGCCAGCGGAGTGCCCATCCAACCCGTCAGCGTAAACGAGCGCGCCGCATCGCCCATGAAGCGAATCTGGAGGACGGAGAGACTGTTGTTGACCACATGTACCAAGATTGGCAGGAGCAGGCTGCCCGTGCGCAGATAGAGCATGCCGAGCATGAGACCCATCGCCGCAGCAAACGGCACCTGCGCCGGATTCATGTGAATCAGCCCGAAGAGCAGCGCAGAGACCACGACGGCCATCCAGGGACGGCAGCCCTGACGCAACATGCCGCCGATGACGGCACCCCGGAAACACAGCTCCTCGGCCACAGGACCCAGCAGCGCGATGGTCACCACACCGAGCGGACGGCGCACGAGATCGCACACAGCGTCCTCAATGAGGTCGGGCAGGCTCATCCATTCGGAAAAGATGTTGAGCGCGAGAATGACGGCAAGAGCCCCGAAAAACGCCCAAAGAAAACGGCCGCTGCGCCACGAGAGATCCACGTGCACGTCGCGCACGATGATCAAACGGCCGAAAACCAGCCACAGCACACAAAGGACATCGACGGCCAGAAGCGACCAGGCCAGACCGCCCGGCGCCACATAGAGCACAAGGCCTCCGGCCAGCTGGCACACAAGGAAGACCAACACGGGATAGAGCGGCGTCCAAAGCGTGCGCAGAAGCCGTCTCATCGCATCCTCCATTCTCCCCCGCTGAAGACGAGCGGGAGCACCACGTGTTCCACCAGAGAGTCGCCGTAGGTGATGTCGAGGTTGACGGTGCAGAGGGAGTCGGCAAAGATGGTGTCGGCGACGGCCACAGCCTGACACAGACCCCGATGAGCCTCCTTCTCTTGCTCCACATACTGCGTGACGGCGTCGATCATCTCACAGCGCGTGAGGCTGTCGCGCACGTCGTTGCCCTCGAGGGCGTTGACATAAGCCTCGCACTGGCCCTCGATCAGCATCCCGTAGAAACGCTCTGCGGCGGCGCGCGCACTGTCGTGGGTGAGCTCGTCGCTGATCTTCTTGCGGCAGGCACCCAGCACCAGCGCGGCAACGAGGAGCAGGAAAACAGTCTTTCTCATCATTTCTGGCGTATAAATACGTTAATGGGCGTACCGTTGAAATTCCAACGTTCGCGTATCTTGTTCTCAAGGAAGCGCCGGTAGGGCTCCTTGACGTATTGGGGCAGATTGGCGTAGAAGACGAAGGTGGGCACATGCGTGTCGGGCACCTGCGAACAATACTTGATCTTGATGTACTTGCCCTTCATTGATGGTGGCGGATAAGCCTCGATGAGCGGCAGCATCTCCTCGTTGAGCCGGTGCGTGGAGACCTTGCGGCGGCGGTTCTCATAAGTGGCGGCAGCCGTCTCCAACACCTTGAAGATGCGCTGCTTGGTGAGCGCCGAGCCGAAGATGATGGGGAAATCGGTGAAGGGGGCCATGCGGTCGCGGATGGCGTCGATGAAGGTGTCCATGACGCGCTGCGTCTTGTCCTCCACGAGGTCCCACTTGTTGACGACCACCACAAGGCTCTTCTGGTTCTTCTGGATGAGCTGGAAGATGTTGAGATCCTGCGCCTCGATGCCGCGCGTGGCGTCGAGCATGAGGATGCACACGTCGCTGTTCTCAATGGCGCGGATGGAGCGCATCACGCTGTAGAACTCCAGATCCTCAGACACTTTGGACTTCTTGCGGATGCCGGCCGTGTCGACCAGATAGAAGTCGAAGCCGAACTTCTCGTAGCGCGTGTAGATGCTGTCGCGCGTGGTGCCGGCGATGTCGGTGACGATGTGGCGGTCTTCGCCGATGAAGGCGTTGATGATGCTCGACTTGCCGACATTGGGGCGACCGACCACCGCAAAGCGGGGAATGTTCTCCTCGGGGAGCTCCTCACCCTGCTTGGGGAACTTGCTCAGGACGAGGTCCAGCAGGTCGCCCGTGCCGCTGCCGGTAGCGGCCGAGATGCCGACGGGATCGCCCAGACCGAGTGCGTAGAACTCGGCGGCAAGCCACGTCTCGTTGTTGTCCATCTTGTTGGTCACCAGGATGACAGGCTTCTTGGTGCGGCGCAGGATGGCCGCCACCTCTTCGTCGAGATCGGTGACGCCGTTCTGCACGTCGACCATGAAAAGGATCACGTCGGCCTCCTCGGTGGCCAGCGTGACCTGCTTGCGGATCTCCTCCTCGAAGATGTCGTCGGAGTTGACCACCCAACCGCCCGTGTCGATGACGGAGAACTCACGCCCCTGCCAGTCGCACTTGCCGTACTGACGGTCGCGCGTCGTTCCGGCCTCGTCGCTCACGATGGCATGGCGCGTTTGCGTGAGGCGGTTGAAGAGCGTCGACTTGCCGACGTTCGGTCTTCCTACAATGGCTACGATATTGGACATAGGGCGTTATATTTAATGGTTCCAAACTTCTTTCTTCTCTCTCCGCATCAGTCGCTCAGGTCATAGCCGAACTGCTTCATGGCCTTGGCCGAAGAGCGCCAGTCCTTGTCGACCTTGACGAAAATCTCCAGGAAGATGCTCTTGCCGAAGAACTGCTCCAGGCTCTTGCGCGCCTCAGAGGAGACACGCTTGAGGGCGACGCCGCGATGGCCGATGATGATGCCCTTCTGCGAGTTGCGCTCGACGAAGATGACGGCGTTGATGTGGATGTTGCGGTCGGTCTCCTTAAACTGCTCCACGACGACCTCCACGCTGTAGGGAATCTCCTTGTCGTAGTAGAGGAGAATCTTCTCGCGGATGATCTCGGTGACGAAGAAGCGCGCGGGCTTGTCGGTCCACTGGTCCTTGTCGAAATAGGCGGGGGACTCGGGCAGCAGCGCCTCGATGCGCGAGAGCACACGGTCCACGCCGAAGCGGTGGAGCGCCGAGATGGGGAAGATCTCCGCCCCGGGGAGCGCCTCGTGCCAGCGGTCGTAGAGGGCGTTGAGCCCCTGCTCGTCGGAGAGGTCTATCTTGTTGATCAGTACGAGGACGGGCACCTTCATGCGGCGCACCTTGTCGAGAAACTCCGCGTGCTTGTCGGGCTGCTCCACAGTGTCGGTGACGTAGAGCAGGACATCGGCGTCCTGCAGGGCCGACTCGGAGAACTGAAGCATCTGCTCCTGAAGACGATAGCCGGGCTTGAGCACACCGGGCGTGTCGGAGAAGCAGATCTGCATCTGGGGCGTGTTGAGGATGCCCATGATGCGGTGGCGGGTGGTTTGCGCCTTGAAGGTCGCAATAGAGATACGCTCACCAACCAAGAGGTTCATGAGCGTACTCTTTCCTACATTCGGATTACCGACTATGTTGACAAAACCTGCCTTATGAGCCATCGTCCCGCCTCCTCTTGGCGTACCACTCCTCGCGGGAGATGACGCCCTCCTTATAAAACTCTGCAGGCTCTTTGGCCGCCTCGGGGGCGCCGTCGTAGCCCCATATCATATAGCTGGCACCCCAGGTGAATCCCGCACCGAAAGCCGTGAAGATGAGCTTGTCACCCTTCTTGAGCCGCGGCTCGTACTCCCACAGGCAAAGGGGCAACGTGCCGCCCGACGTGTTGGCCATGTGGTCGATGTTGATCATGATGTGATCCTCCTGAATGCCGATGCGTCCGGCCACCGAACGCTCGATGTTGATGTTGGCCTGATGGGGCACCACCCACGCGATGTTGTCCTTCGTGAGTCCGTTGCGCTCGGCGATGGTCTTCACGGCGGAAGACATATCGAGCACGGCGTGCTTGTAGACCGCCCTGCCCTCCTGATAGACCGTATGCTCCATGGCGTCCACCGTCTCGTGGGTGGGCATCCTGTGGGAGCCGCCGGCCTTCATCTGAAGATGAGTCAGCCCCTTGCCGTCCACGCGGTAAACGCCGTCGATGAGCCCCACCTCTTCGGTGGTGGCCTCCATCATCACACAGGCTGCACCGTCGCCGAAGATGGGACAGGTGTTGCGGTCGGTGTAGTTGGTCATGGACGACATGTGGTCGCCGCCGCACAGGATGATGCGCTTGTAGCGTCCGCTGCGGATGTAGGCCGCACCGAGCTCCATAGCATAGAGGAAACCGCTGCAGGCGGCCTCCATGTCGAAGCCGAAGGCATTCTTCAGCCCCAGCGCACCGATCACCAGAGAGGCGGTGGAGGGAAAATGATAGTCGGGCGTCGTCGTGGCGCAAATCACCAGCTCGACAGAATTGGGATCTACGCCCGTCTTACGCAACAACTGAGCCGCTGCGCGGGTCATCATGTAACTCGTGCCGGAGCCCTGTTCAGGTTTGAGAATGTGACGGGTCTTGACGCCGATACGCTCCATGATCCACTCGTCGGAAGTGTCCACAATGCGGGACATCTCCTCGTTGTCGAGGATATAGTCAGGAACGTAGCCGCCTACACCCGTGATGACGGCATTGATTTTATCCAACGGTCTTAAGCTTCTTTCTCAATAGCAACCTTACCGCGATAGTAGCCGCAAGAGGGGCAAACGGTGTGGTAGATGTGGAAGGCACCGCAGTTGGGGCATACAGCCAGTGCGGGTGCTACAGCCTTGTCGTGAGTACGGCGCTTAAGGGTACGCGTCTTGGATTGTCTTCTTTTAGGATGTGCCATAATAGAATTTCGTTATGGGTTTATAATTCAGTTTTCGTTTTCGTTATCGTTATCGTCCTCGCTGTCGCACTCGGGGTGGACGTGGCGGATGGGAACGGCCAGCGCCGTCATTTCGTAGAGCGGCCACGAGAGGTCGAGCAGACCCTTGTGCCAGAGGACGGTGAGCGTCTCGCCGTCGTCTTCTTCGCTCTCGCCGAAGCGCACCTTCAGCGTGTCTTCTGCCTCCACGGGCAGCGTCATGGGCTCGAGGCAGTAAGTGCAGGGCACCTCCACCTCACCCCGGAGGCGGCACACGACGTCGAACGTCTCTTCGGATGTGCGCTGCACCGTGATGTCGGCCTCCACGCGGCCCTTGGCTATCTCCTGCTGGTCCAGCGAAGAGAAGAAAGCATCGTCGAGCACGGCACGGAATTGCTGCACGTTGGTGCTTAAAGCACGCAAATCTATCTTCAAAGCGTCTGTCGCGTCCATAATTCGGGGTGCAAAGGTACGAAAAATTTGGGGATAACGGAGCGGAAAGAAGAAAACTTTTTAGTCTTTTTTCGCTTTTTTAGCCATTTTGCTCATCAGACGGCGTGTTTTCGCCATCATAAAGCGGCAATTCGATGCGAAACGTCGTCCCTTTGCCCAGCTCGCTCTGCTTGACGAAAATGCGTCCGTGGTGATACTCCTCCACGATGCGGCGCGCCAGAGAGAGTCCGAGGCCCCAGCCGCGCTGTTTGGTGGTAAAACCGGGCGTAAAGACCGTGCTGAAATGCTTCGAAGGAATGCCCTTGCCGGTGTCCGACACCTCGAGGGCGATGCAAAAGGCTTCGCTGCGCGCCATGATGTGGATGTGGCCCTCGCCGTCCATCGCGTCGATGGCGTTCTTGCAAAGATTCTCTATCACCCACTCAAAGAGTGAAGCCGAGAGGAGCGCCTTGAGCGGTTCGTCGGGCAGCGTGGTGGTAATCTTCACACGATTGGAGGCGCGACGGCCGATATACGTCGTCACACGGCCCACCAGTTCACAGATATCCGTCTCGACAGGCTCCGGCAGCGAACCGATTTTGGAGAAGCGCTCCGCCACGAGCTGCAGACGCTTCACATCCTTGTCCATCTCGGGAATGAGGGGATCGTCGGGATAGTTCTCTCGCAAAACTTCCACCCAAGCCATCAGGCTGGAGATGGGCGTGCCGAGCTGATGGGCCGTCTCCTTGGAGAGCCCCACCCACACCTTGTTCTGCTCCGCACGCTGGCTGCTCATCATCGCAAAGATGGCCACCACGACAAAGATGAGCACAATACCCAGCTGCACATAAGGCCACCACTCCAGACGGCGCAGGAGAAGCGAGTCGTCGTAGTAGACGTGAACATACTCTCCGTCGCCCACGGAAAGGGGGATGACATGATGCGAACGGCTCATCTGAAGCGCGGCGGCATAGAGCTGGTTCACACTGTCCTCGGGCGAGGAATAGTTCAGGATGAGGTTGCGGTAGATCTGCACGGTGCTGTCCGGCCCCATCACGATGACGGGAATGGTGTTGTTGCTCTCTATCACGCTGAGTACCAACGCCATATCAGTCGTCTCGTCGGCCTCCGAGAGCGAGCGCATCGCTTCGGCCCACACTTCCATCTTGCGCATCTCCTCCGCTTCGAGGTCGCGCACCAGATAATGGGAAATGACGAGCGAAGCCGCCGCGATAGCGAGGGCCGAGAGGACCAGGAGGATTTTAACCTGACGTATGCGATCTGTCCATTGCATAACCGAAATGTAAACGCACAACCCTTCCCTTTTATTGCCCTCTGCCCCCGTTCAGTTCTCGTTCAGCTCTCGTGTTTCTCCCGTGTTTCCTTCGTGTTTCTCCCGTGTTTCTGCGCAGAAACAGTGGCTCTGCAGCAGTGATGCAGCAGTGATGCAGCGGCTCTGCGGCGGGGAAGAGAGAATAAATCGGGCCTTTTAACATTTCTTTGGGGCGACGTTCTGCGATAATTCAGATAATTTTATTATCTTTGTCCCCAAATGAAACTGTATATACGCTATATCCTGCCCCTTTTCCTCGTTTTGGGGACATTGACGGGCTGTACGGACGATCTCTCGGACGAGATCAACGACAACACCGACAGCACCGCGCGCCGCACCGTGCTCGTTTATATGGTCGCCGAAAACTCGCTCTCCACCGCCGCCGAAAGCGACCTCAACGAGTTGGCTTATGCCGCGGGCCGCAACATGATTCCGAGCGACTGCAACATACTCGTCTACTGCGACAACGCCTCGCAACCCGCCGTCAAGCTCTACAACAAACTCGGCGCAAGCACCTGGAAGACCTACACCGAGCGCAACAGCGCCGACTCCACCGTGATGCTCGCCACACTCAAAGAGATGGTGAAGAACTATCCCTCTGAGCACTACGCCCTCGTGCTCTGGTCGCACGGCAGCGGATGGGCGCCGATGGAGAAAACCAGAGAGGAACTGCAAAAGGAATACCTGGAGAGTCAAAACTCCGGCGCCCGTCAGGCCCGTGCCTTCGGCATCGACAACGGAAAGAACAGCGGAGCAAACGGCCCCTACCAGATGAACGTCTCGTCCATCAAGTGGGTGCTCAACAAACTGGGCGTCCATATGGACTACATCCTCTGGGACGCCTGCCTCATGCAGGGCATCGAGACGGCCTATGAGCTGCGCCAACAGGCCGACTGGATTATCGGTTCGCCCACAGAGACGCCCGGCAACGGCGCGCCCTATCACACTGCAGCCAAGGGACTCTGCGACGCCGATATGGGAGCCATCCTCAAGGCTTATACCGACTTCTACAACAACTCGGCCTCCTATCTGCGCAACTTCCCCCTGTCGTTCATCAGGACAAGCGAACTGGACGCACTGGCCAAAGCCACCGCGCCGCTCATTAAGAAATATTTCGCCGACAAGGACGCAACGCCCGAAGGGGTCGCCACAGCACAGATCTTCAGCCCCAGGCTGTTCGCCGTTTACGATGCCGGCGCACAAGCCGTTCGGGTCGGCGTCCCCATCGCCTACGATCTGGGCAGCGTGATGGGTAAGATACTCACCGAAGAAGAGTATGGCAAATGGCGCCCCCTGTTGGATAAAGCCATCCCCTACAAGACCATCCCAGAGAAGCAGTGGATGACGAGCTACGACACCAACACCTACGGCACCGACTTCTGCACCCTGACCGACAAAGAGCACTACGGCTGCATCAGTATGAACGTGCCCGAAAGCGACTACGACGTCTGCACCGTGAAGGACGGCGACAAGGAAGGCAAGGTTTATCTCGGCTGGAACACCTACTTCAAGAAGATGAGCTGGTGGCAAGCCGGCGGATGGAGCCAGAGCGGCTGGAACAAATAAGCACAAAACAAAAACGACAATACGATGAAGAAACTGTTCATTATCCTTACGGCTTTGGCCGTCGCCACGAGCGGCGTCGCGAAGCCCGGGAAGAAGGCGAAGCCCAAAGCGGACCCCGACACCCTCATCTTCACCACCGTGGTGGCCAATCCCGTCACCTCCATCAAAAACCAGAAGAACAGCGGCACCTGCTGGAGCTATTCCTCTCTGGCCTTCCTCGAGAGCGAAGTGCTGAAGAAGCACCCCGAGATGAAGGACATCGACCTGTGCGAGTCGTTCCTCGTGAGCAAGACTTACACGGATCGCGCCGACCGCAACGTGCGCACCCACGGGGATGCCAGCTTCACGGAGGGCGGTTCGTTCTACGACGCCATCTACTGCCTGGAGCACTACGGACTCGTGCCCGAAGGCATCATGCCCTACCCCAACACGCTCTACGGCGACTCGCTCTTCAACTTCAGCGGCTTCTTCTCGCCCATGCAGGCCTACGTGGAAGCCGTCTCCAAAAGCGAGGCCAAGAAGATCAACCCCCACTGGAAGGACGCCGTGCAGTGTATGCTCGACTGTTACTTCGGCAAATGCCCGGAAGAGTTTGAGTACAAGGGACATAAGTTTACACCAAAGACCTTCGCCAGCAACTATCTCGGCCTCAATGCCGACGACTATGTGTCGCTGACGAGCTACACGCACCACCCCTTCTACACGCAGTTCATCCTCGAGATTCAGGACAACTGGCGCTGGGGCTCCAGCTACAATCTGCCTCTGGACGAGCTGATGCGCGTGATGGAGGAGAGCGTGAAGAACGGATGGACCTTCGCCTGGGGCGCCGACGTCAGCGAAGACGGCTTTGCCCGTCGCGAGGGCAAGAACAAATGCGTCGCCACCGTGCCCTTCAAGAGCAAAGAGGGCGAAGCCGGCTACGACCAGAGCCGCTGGACGGGCGAGAAAGCCAAGATCAGCGAGAGCGACAACAAGGGCGAGAAGACCGTCACGCAGGATATGCGCCAGGAGGCCTACGACAACTGGGAGACCACCGACGATCACGGCATGCAAATCTACGGCATCGCCAAAGACCAGCACGGCAAAGAGTATTTCATGATGAAGAATTCGTGGGGCGACTACGGACCCTACAAGGGTTTCTGGTATGTGTCCAAGCCTTATGCGGCCTACAAGACCATGAACATCATCATCAACAAGAGAGCCATTCCCGCCGACATCCGGGCCAAGTTGAATATCTAAGCGGAAGAGGAGCAAGAATATGAACTATCAGTGGAAACACTTCCAACCCACTGACGAACAGGCAAAGCGTGCAGAGCATCTGGCCGGCATGCTGAACCTCCATCCCGTCATCGGCACCCTGCTCGTGGAGCGGGGCGTGGAGACCGTGGAGGAGGCGAAGCAGTTCTTCCGCCCGCAACTGACTCAGCTGCACGATCCCTTCCTCTTCAAGGACATGAAGGCGGCCATCAACCGCCTGAACGAGGCCCTCGGACGCAAGGAGCGCATCCTCGTCTACGGCGACTACGATGTGGACGGCGTCACGGCGGTGGCACTCGTCTATAAATTCCTCCACCAATACTGCACCAACATCGACTACTACATCCCCGACCGCTACGAAGACGGCTACGGAGTGTCGCACAAAGGTGTGGACTACGCTCACGAGACCGGTGTGAAACTCATCATCGTGCTCGACTGCGGCATCAAGGCAGTGGAGGAAATCGCTTACGCCAAAAGCCTGGGCATTGACTTCATCATCTGCGACCACCACGTGCCCGACAAGCAGTTGCCGCCCGCAGCGGCCGTGCTCAACGCCAAGCGCGTCGATCACACCTACCCCTACGAGCACCTGTGCGGATGCGGTGTGGGATTCAAGTTGATACAGGCCTTCGCCGCCAGCAACGGGATTCCCTTCTCCGAACTCATCCCACTGCTCGACCTCTGCGCCATCAGCATTGCCTCGGACATCGTACCCATCCTTGGGGAAAACAGAATACTTGCCTATCACGGCCTTCGTCAGATTAACCAATCGCCCAGCGTGGGCGTGAAAGCCATCATCGACGTGTGCGGACTCTCCGACAAGGAGATCATGCTCACCGACATCATCTTCAAAATCGGTCCGCGCATCAACGCCTCCGGACGCATACAGAACGGCAAAGAGTCCGTCGCACTGCTCATCGAGAAAGATCCCGAGAAAGCGCGTGAGATGGCCGAGGTCATCAACCACTACAACGAGCAGCGCAAAGATCTCGACAAGGTGATGACCGAACAGGCCAACCAGATTGTGGCCTCCATCGACGAGCGCCACGAGCACAAAGGCATCGTCATCTACAACGAGGAGTGGCACAAAGGCATCATCGGCATCGTGGCCAGCCGCCTGACGGAAATCTATAACAGACCCTCCGTCGTGCTGACGCGCGACAACGATCTGGCCACCGGCAGCGCACGCTCCGTAGCCGGCTTCGACATCTACAAAGCCATCGAGAGCTGCGAGGATCTGTTGGAGAATTTCGGCGGACACACCTACGCCTCCGGCCTGACGCTCAAGGCGGTCAACGTGCCCGAGTTCAAGCGCCGCTTCGAAGAGTATGTGGACGAGCACATCCTGCCCGAACAGACGCAGCCGCAGCTCGACGTCGACGCCATGCTGGACTTTAAGGACATCAGCCGTCGCCTCTTCAACGAGTTGCGCCGCTTCGAGCCCTTCGGCCCCAACAACACGAAGCCCGTCTTCTGCACCCGCCGCGTCTACGACTACGGCACGAGCAAGGTGGTCGGACGCAATCAGGAGCACATCAAGCTCGAGCTTGTGGACAACAGGAGCAACAACGTGATGAGCGGCATCGCCTTCGGACAGAGCGCTTTGGCGCGCTACATCAAGACCAAACGTGCCTTTGATATCGTCTACACCGTCGAGGAGAACACCCACAAGCACGGAGAGATACAGCTGCAGATTGAAGACATCTCGCTGATGGACGAATGAACCGATACCAGGACATTCTGCACCGCTACTTCGGCTACTCCGACTTTCGGGGCATTCAGAAGGAGATTATTGAGAGCATCGGCAGCGGACGCGACACGCTGGGCCTGATGCCTACGGGCGGCGGCAAGAGCATCGCCTTTCAGGTGCCGGCATTGGCCAAGGAGGGCATCTGCATCGTTGTCACGCCGCTCATCGCTCTGATGAAGGACCAGTTGAAGCATCTGCGCGAACGCGGCATCAAAGCCGCCTGCATCTATGCCGAGATGAAGCGCGAGGACATCATCGTCACGCTGGAGAACTGCATTTTCGGCAACTACAAATTTCTCTACGTCTCGCCCGAACGCCTCTCCTCCGAGCTCTTTCTCTCCAAACTGCGCCACATGAACGTCTCGTTCATCACCATCGACGAGGCACACTGCATCTCCCAATGGGGTCACGATTTCCGCCCCTCCTACCTGGAGATTAAGAACATACGCAAGGAAAAACCGGGAGTGCCGATTCTCGCCCTTACGGCATCGGCCACGCTGGAGGTGGTGCACGACATACAGCACCAACTGGATTTCCGCGAGGAGAACGTCATCCGCATGAGCTTCCACCGCCCGAATCTCATCTACACGGTGGAGCGTCACGATGTCAGCACGCTGGGCATGCTGCAGGTTTTGGAGCGATGGCCGGGGTCGTGCATCATCTACACGCGCAACCGCAAGAACTGTATGGAGACGGCACGCATGCTTCATCAACTGGGCCATCGCGTCACCTACTTTCATGCCGGACTTTCCGACAGCGAGAAAGACGAGCGCCAAAAGGCCTGGAGCGCCAACAATCTGCGTATCATGGTGGCCACCAACGCTTTCGGCATGGGCATCGACAAACCCGACGTGCGTCTGGTGATACACCTTGACCCGCCCGACAGCCTGGAGGCCTATTTCCAGGAAGCCGGTCGTGCCGGACGCGACGGGCAGAAAGCCCACGCCGTCATCATCACAGAGGGCGACGACGCCCGTGTGATGCAGCGACGTCTCGAAACACGCTTCCCTGAGAAAGACTACATCCGCGATGCTTATGAGAAACTCTGCTTCTTCCTTCAGGTGGCAGAGGGCGACGGACAGGGCATGACGAGAGACTTCGACCTGATGGCGTTCTGCACGGCGTTTCATCTGCATTCACTTATGGCCGTCAGCGCGCTGGAGTTACTATCCAGCGCCGGTTATCTGGACTTCCGTCTGGAGGAGAGCGCCGTCAGCAGAATCTACATTCCCGCCACACGCTCTGAGCTCTATCACGCCATCACTGGAGAAGAGAACGAGAAGATTGTCACCAGCCTGCTGCGCAACAACATCGGCATCTTCTCGCAGTACTGCTGGCTCGACGAGTCGCTCATCGCCCGCGAAACAGGCTACACACAACATCAGGTGTATGAGTGCCTTATACATCTTTCCCAACTCCACATCGTACACTATATTCCCAAGAAGCACTCCTCTCGCGTCACCTTCCTGCAGAACCGCGTGTTGAAGGAGAAGGTGGTGCTTTCCCGGGAGATTTACGAAGAACGCAAAGAGCGCTACAAGCATCAGCTGAAGAGCATGCTGGACTACATTCAGAATGAAGAGATGTGTAAGTCACGCCAACTGCTACGTTTCTTCGGCGAAGACTTCAAGCAGGACTGCGGAGAATGCAGCAGTTGCTTGAGGAAGAATTAACGGCGGCTACCTACTTCCCTCCGTCGCCATAAGAGTTATGGCTCCCCTCATCGGACACGGAAAGACATTCAGTCTTTCCTCTAAAGGCCCTCTTCGCCC
>CACZUX010000034.1 GCA_902784475.1 uncultured Bacteroidales bacterium
GCAGGCCATGTCGAGCGACACAGTGGAGTTGCTTGCCTTGGACGACACAGGTTTCCAGTTTATGGGTTGGAGCGACGGCAACAGCCAGAACCCCCGCACCATTCAGCCCAGCGCTGACATGAACGTCGAGGCCTCGTTCCTGGATCTCTCGAGGATTTGATGTTCATTGAACATTGACCATTGACCATTGAACGTTATGAAACGTCGTTTGGCCTTCCTGTCATGGGG
Organism: uncultured Bacteroidales bacterium; assembly: GCA_902784475.1. Classification (GTDB taxonomy): domain Bacteria; phylum Bacteroidota; class Bacteroidia; order Bacteroidales; family Bacteroidaceae; genus Physcousia. The sequence continues at coordinate 229 of CACZUX010000034.1, forward strand.
CGCGGCAGTCCTTTTCGGGGCTGCCGCCCTCTTCCTTCCTCCCCAGGGAGAGATTGACCACACCGTGCTGCTGCTTTGTGCGCAGTTCCTGCTCTTCGCCGCCACGCTCCTCGGCGTGGATGGCTACTATGACAAGATGAAGGACCTAATTAAGAAGTAAGATGTCTGAAGGCTGAAAGCTGATGTAAAAAACTTACACCGGCATCCCTAGCGAAATGTGGAAGCCCAGAGCGTTCATGATGCGAAAGAAAGTGGAGATGCGAGGCTCGGTCTCTCCGTGCTCAACACGGGAAATATACGACTTGTTCGAACCAATACGCTCTGCCAGCTCTGCCTGAGACATCTTAGCCTTTTTGCGGGCGTCACCGATAATCTGACCCGTGTAGAAGGTATATGCTTTCTCCTCAGCATCCAACCTCTGCTGGGTACCTACTTCACCGAACGTGGCATCAAGAACTTTGTCGTAGTCATTGATTTTGTGATTGTTTGTCTGCATAATATTCCTCCTTTATTCTGATTGCGATATCGATTTCGTTTTGAGGTGTCTTCTGTGATTTCTTCTGAAAGCCGTTGAACAAAACAACGATGTTGCCCTCGTCGAAAATAAAGAACACTCTGTAGATGTTTCCGTTTAACTCTATTCTAAGCTCATATATCCCATCTCTTATGGCCTTTACGAACTTCACCGAGATTCTCTCTTGCGTTTTCAGGATGAGCAAGCCATACTTTATCTTCTCCTGCACATTTTCCGGCAAAGTCTCCATAAAAGACTCAAAGTATCCGCCGTAAGTGCGTATTTTGCGAGGTATCATGTTGCAAAAGTACGAAAAGTTGCTCAATTAAGCAACAAATAACCGAACTATTTTTTGTTCAAGATGCATTATTTATTTTATGTCAACCTTTAAACACTGTAATTATGAACTTATCACCTCATTTTACCCTCGAAGAAATGCTTCACAGCGATACCGCTGAGAAGAAGAAAATAGAGAACCGCATTAATGCTGCGGAAGTCGATAACCTTGTACGTCTGTGCACCAAGGTCTTGGAACCTCTGCGCGAACATTTTGGCGTACCGATTAAAATCAACAGCGGCTTCCGCTGCAGAGATCTCAACGACGCCGTCAAGGGTGCAGACAACAGCTACCACACAAAGGGTCGAGCTGTTGACATCCCGATGCACCCCGGCTGGCTCGCGTACATCAGAGACCATCTGCCGCACACGGAGTTGATCAATGAAGGAACGTGGATTCATGTCGCCCTTTAGCGCAAAGCCCTGCCAATCGGCGGGGCTTTTGTGCATTTGTGCGTTTGTGCGTTAGAAAAAAAGTGTGGGTCCTTCTTTCGCTACAATCATTTTACCGTTTGTCAATTTTGTCCTATTCCGCATCAATATTTTGACACTGAAAATGAAGAAAATCCTGTTACTTTGCAGCCGGAATTCAACAAAACAAGCAAAATTAAGGATTGATTCAGATGAAAAAAATGTCATTTTTGTTGCTTCTGGCAACGCTGCTTATGACAAATGTACGCGCGGAGAACGTCGCCGTGAAGCAGGACGGCCCTTCAAGGACGCCAAGTTCGGCATCTGGGCCCACTGGGGCCCCCAGTGTCAGGCCGAGGACGGCGACTGGTATGCCCGCTTCATGTATTATCAGGGCAGCGGACAGTACAACTGGCACGTGAGCCACTTCGGCAACCCTGCAGTGTACGGCCTCAAAGAGCTCATCCGCGACTGGACGGCAACGCAGTGGGACCCCGAGGAGCTCGTGGCCCTCTACAAGAGCGTGGGCGCCCGCTACTTCATGACGCTGGGCAACCACCACGACAACTTCGACCTGTGGGACTCGCCCTATCAGGAGTGGAACTCCGTGAACCTGGGCCCCAAGCGCGACATCGTGAAGGGATGGAGCGACGCCTGCAAGAAGAACGGGCTGCCCCTGGGCGTGTCGATGCACGCCAGCCACGCCTGGACCTGGCTGGAGCCCTCCACCAACTTTGACGGCAACCTGACGAAGGCCGACGGCGCCGGCAAGTGGTGGGAAGGCTACGACCCGCAGGAACTCTACGCCCAGAACCACCCCCACTCCACGGGATGGCAAAGCAGCGGCACCATACACAGCCAGTGGGCCTGGGGCAACGGCGCCGCACTGCCCTCGGAGGCCTACAAGACGAAGTTTCAGAACCGCGTGCTGCAGTGCATCAACGACTACGCGCCCGACATGCTCTACTTCGACGACACGGTGCTGCCCTTCTACGGCTGCGACGAGAGCATCGGCCTCAACATCCTGCAACACTTCTACAACACCAGCGCCGCACAGCACGGAGGACAACAGCAGGTGGTGCCTATGGGCAAGATACTCAACGAAGCACAGAAGGAGGCGCTGCTGTGGGACGTTGAGCGCGGCATTCCCGACCGTCCGCAAGCCAAGTATTGGCAGACATGCACCTGCATCGGAGACTGGCACTACAACATCAACAACACCAACTACAAAAGCGCCGAACAGGTCGTCTCCATGCTCGTGGACATCGTCTCCAAAAACGGCAACCTGCTGCTCTCCGTGCCCATCCGCGGCAACGGCACCATCGACCAGAAGGAGCGCAACGTGCTCGCCGGCATCAAGGCCTGGATGGACGTCAACAGCGAGAGCATCTACGGCACACGCCCCTGGAAGACCTTCGGCGAGGGTCCGCTGGCCGAAGCCGTCAACCCCATCAACGAACAGGGCTTCAACGAAGGCAACAACTACTCCAACAAGGACGTGCGCTACGTGCAGAAGGACGGCAAGGTCTATGCCACCGTCATGCGCTGGCCCGCAGCGGGCGCCTTCACCTTCAAGGCCTTCTCCGTGATGGCCGAGAGCTATAGCGGCAAGGTGAAAGAAGTGGAACTGCTCGGCCACGGAAGCATGACGTTCAGCCAGGATGCCGGAGGACTCACCGTGGACATACCCGGCGAGCACAGCAACAGCATTGCGCCCGTGATGCGCATCACCTTCGATGACGAGCTGCAAAGCATCAGCGAACTGCTCGCTCAAGCCATAGAAGAGACGGAAGCTGTGTGCGCAGCGCTGGAGCAAGAATGCAGCGACATCAACACGGGCAAGTACAGCACCACGGCTCTGGCCGCCCTGAAAGAGGCCCTGGCACAGGCAAAAGCCGCGGACCCCGCGGACGAGGATGCCGCAAGCGCAGCACTCAGCAGCCTGCGTGAAGCCTATCAGGACTTCATGAGCAAGGGGGTGAACGAAGGCGGCGTCTTTAACCGCACGGTGGACGAAAACCTGACCGCCGACGTGCTCATCGAGGCGGAGAACTTCTCCGGAACGCTGGGCGGCCGCTACGGCAAGCTCGACAACTGGATCTCGGAAAACTACAGCATCGACAAAGGCAGTGAGGGCGTGCGCAACGGACTGGACAACTACGGCAACAAAAGGGGCATCTCCATCGGCGTGTGGGACGACCGGGGCGCCAATCAGGGCGACATCAGCAACGCCCGCATCTACCGTAAGGTGCATCTGGACAAGGGCATCTACTACTTCGGTGCAGCCTACAACTCGCTCTACGGCTGCAACAACAAAGTCTGGCAGTTTGTCTCACGCGAGCTGCTCGCCACGGACGACATTCCCGAGAAGAGTCTGGCCTGCTATCAGGTCAACACCGCCAAAGAGGGCAGCGAGCTCTACGGACTGTATGTGGAAATCGAAGAGGCCGGGGATTACTTTCTGGGATGGCAGGCCGACATGAACAACGGCGGCACGCAGCAGGAGTTCCGCGCCGTCAAGACGGTCTTCTACAGCGTGGCCGAAGAGGACCTTCGCCCCGTGAGAGAGAAACTCGCCGAAGGGGGATGGGAGAAGATGGACGCCATCGCCGCAGACATGAACTTCGACGAATACTATTTCGCCTTCGTGGAGCATAATGAAGAGCTGCCCGTCGTGGCCCTTCCGCACGACGACAACGGCAAGAACTGGGGCAACGTATATGTGATGGCGTACGACAAAAACGGCAACCCCTGCAAGAATCCCTGCGACGCATGGATAATTGAAGCTTTCGACGCCGACGGCAAGCCCGCCGCAGGGTCCGGAGCAACCCAATGGATTGTGACCAGCGTGGCAGAGCAAAACCGCCAGTTCCGCACCGAAGGCTGGAGCAAGACCGTGTGGCAGACCTACAGCGACTTCGGCGGCTCGAAGGGAGACAACGACAGCCAGCGCAGGCTCGCCTACGTCGTGCCCGCGTATGACGAAGAAAAAGGATGGACCCTGAAGAACGTCACGTCCGAGGCCTGGGTCGGCGCATGGGACAACGTCGTGGAAGACGGTCAGGAATTCGCCGCCAACAAGACGGAAAGCACGGCAGCGCATCTGGAGATCTACTGCATCTTGCGCACCGACTGGATGAAGCGGTATGACAAGCTGGAGAAGGCGACGGAGACCAACCCCGTCAACATCACGTATCTCATCAACAACCCGAGCTTCGAGCGCTACGACGAGCAAGCGAAGCCCATCGCCTGGGTCTCGGAGGGAGAGGGCGTCATCGAAAAGGGCTATCTCTCCGGCTGCGACAACAAACTCTACATGAACAACTGGCAGTCGAGCGGCAGGCTGAGCGACCGCAGCGTGAGCCAGACGGTGTACAACCTGCCGGCCGGCAAATACCGCCTGACGGCCTACAGCATGTGCGGGGCAGACGGCGCCCTTCTCTTTGCCGGCGACAAGACGGCGGAGATGAAACATGAGGGCAATGCCGACACAAGTCTCGACTTCGACCTGACGGAAAAAACGAATCTGACGCTCGGCGTGAGACTGGCCAACTATGGCGGCAACAACTTCAAGTTTGACAACATACGCCTGTTTTATCTCGGCGACAACGGCGTGCCCGATGCCGTGGGCGAACTGCCCGCCGGAACACAGCAGACGTCCGCTCCCGCCGCCTACTACACGATCTCGGGCCTGCGCCTGCCCAAAGCGCCCGCCAACGGCACCTACATCGAAGTGAAGGACGGCAAGAGCCGCAAACTCAGCCGCTGATCACACACCGAAAAACAGCACACACACTATGAAGAAACACGTCCTCTCCCTCATCTTTTTTCTCACCGCACTGTGTACTTCGGCCGGAGTGAAGAGCCCGGACGGAGGCCTGGAAACGTTCGTTGAACAGGAGGGCGGGAGGACGTACCTCGTCCTGAAAGACAGCGCGGGCCTGGAGCTCGTGCGCACCCGAACCGGCTTCACCACCGCAGGGGAAGACTTCTCCGCCGGACTTCGCCTTCTGTCGCTGACGGAGGGCGAAACGCTGATAGAGAGCTACACCGCCCTGCACGGCAAATGCCGGCAAATCCGCCATCCCTACACCCGCTGCGAGGCCTCGCTGGAGAGCCGCAGCGGCAGCCCCTTGCGCATCGAAATGCGCCTTTTCAACGACGGTCTGGCCTTTCGCTATCTCCTGGACAACAAGTCGGGAGCCCGCCTGGAGTTCACCGGAGAGGAGACCGCCTACACCCTGCCGTCGGCCTCGCGCCGCTGGCTGCAGCAATACGTCACCAGCTACGAGGGCGACTTCACCCTGCAGGAAGACGGCGCCGTCCGTCAGGGCGTATGGGGCTACCCCGCCCTGTTTCAACTCCCGGGAGAGCGTTTCGCACTGATCACGGAGGCCGGCCTCACCCGCAGCTATTGCGCCACACACCTGGACAACAGCGCCGATGCCGCCGTCTATCGCGTGGTTTATCCCAACGCAGCCGAAGGTAACGGACAAGGCGCAGTGACCCCCGTGTGGGAGGGTGCATGGTCATCGCCCTGGCGCACCGTCATCGTCGGCACACTGGCCGACATCGTGGCCTCCACCATGGTGGACGACGTCTCCCCCGCCCCAATTATCAATTATCCATTATCAATTGTCAACTGGATCACCCCCGGCCGCGCTTCCTGGGTGTACTGGGCCTACAATCACGGTACGAAAGACTTCCAAACGTGCAGGCAGTACGTTGATCTCGCCGCCGAGATGGGATGGGAGTATGTGCTCTTCGACTGGGAGTGGGATGCCATGACTAATGGCGGCCGCCTTGAGGATGCCGTAAAGTATGCGCTCTCAAAGGGCGTCAAACCCTGGATGTGGTACAACTCCGGCGGCACCCACACCGGCGTGCGCGCCACACCGCTCGACCGCATGCTGACCCACGAAAACCGCATGGAGGAGTTCACCCGCCTCAAGAGCCTCGGCGTGGCGGGCGTCAAAGTGGATTTCTTCGAAAGCGACAAGCAGCAGATGATCGGCTACTATCTCGACATTCTGGAAGACGCTGCGGACTTTGAGATGATGGTTAACTTCCACGGATGCACGCTGCCCCGGGGCTGGAGCCGCACGTATCCGCATCTTATGTCGCAGGAGGCCGTCTACGGTGCGGAGCAATACAACAACGCCCCGTATATGACCGCCAACGGCGCACGCATCAACTGTCTGCTGCCCTATACCCGCAATGTCGTGGGACCGATGGACTACACACCCGTGACGTTCACCGACTCGCAACACCCTCACCGCACGAGCAATACGCACGAGCTGGCACTCTCCGTAGCCTTCGAATCGGGCGTGCAGCACTGGGCCGATCGCCCCGAAGGGTTCCGCTCCCTGCCCGAAGAAGCCCGCCGCCACATGGCGCAGGTGCCCGTCGTGTGGGATGAGACGCGTCTGCTCAGCGGCTACCCCGGCGAATCGTTCGTCGTGGCACGCCGCAGCGGCGAGCGATGGTACGTGGCCGGGCTGAACGGAGAGAATGAGGCGCGCGAGATGCTCATCGTGCCCGACTTCCTCCCCGAGGGCCGCTTCGACGTCACCGTCTTTGCCGACGGCGCTTCGCCGAAGGAGATTGCCGTCACCCACCGCAACGTCAGCGCACGCGATCTGCTCGTGATGCACTGTCTGCCCCGGGGCGGTTTCCTGCTGTCGTTCGTCAAACAATGAAAAACAAAGGCCACCCGTCTATCGGGAGGCCCTCATCCGGAGTCGGTATTCCTGCGGCGTGACACCGCAAATCTTGCGAAAGAGACGGATGAAATACGACTGGTCGCTGAAGCCCGTGGCAAAGGCTATTTCCTTGACCGGACTATCGGTGGTACAGAGCAGCAGCTGGGCACGCTCCGCCTTCTTACGGTTGACATACTGCATGGGCGAGAGGCCGACCTCCCGCTTGAAGAGACGAATCAGATAAGGCGACGAGAGGCAGGCCACATCGGCCAAAGATTTCACGTCGACATCGGCGTCGATGTGACAATGGATGTAGTTCATCACCCGGCTCAACCGCTCGTCCTGCAGCCAGAAACGCGGCGTGGCCTCACGCATGAATCGGGAAAAGAGCGTCAGCATCGCGCCACGCAGCGCCATCTTTTCCCAAAGGGCCATGTCGCTGTAACGCTGCACAAAATCGGTGAACGTGGCGACATTGTCGTAAAACGTAGGGTCGCCGGAAGGAAGTCTAGTCTCGGGATATTGGCGGCACATGCGCTCAAAGAGTTGCTCGTCACCCTCCTGCGCCTTCACCTCGGAGGGAAAGTCGTAGAGCTCCATGACGTCCATCTCCTTCTTCACACCCTCGTACACGTGCAGATAGTAGTGGGTGAAGAGTCCGTCGCATCCGTAGGAATGCAGCGTGTAGGCCGGCACCATGTAGAGATAGCCGGGTCGCAGACGCACACTGCGCTGCGGCAGATACAACGTCGCCTCGCCCTCAGTGACGTAATAGATACGCGTGAAGGGCGAGGAAACGTTTTTCCAGTTCCAGTTGCCGTTAAGCCTCGCGATGCCCACATTGAGCATCAGGAAACTCATGGACTCAATAGGTATCTGCATCAATTGTCAATTATCAATTATCAACTGTCAATTATTTCAGGAACTTCTCCAGCTGCGCCATCTCCTCCTGGAACTCGGCGGGCTTGAAGCCGTGGCCGGCGCCGGGGATGACGTGCAGACGGGCGCCCTTGGCGTAGAGCTGCAAGGCGCGGCGGGAATCCTCCATGGAGACCACACGGTCCTGGTCGCCCTGGACAATCAGCACAGGACCCCTGTAGGCGCCGATGACGTCCATCGGGTGCATGTCGTGAATCTCCTCAAAGAAGCGGCGGCCCATCTTCACGCCCCAGAGCTCGGTGACGTCCTGAATGTCCTCCAGGCGCGGATAGCGCTGACGCCAGTTGTCGGGGATGCAGAGCGCGGGGAACACCAGCACCAGACGGCTCACCTCGCTCTTGAGGTCGGCCGCCGTGAGGGCCGACACCAGGCCGCCCTGGCTCTCGCCGACGAGCACCACAGGATGACCCTTGGCGCGGAAATGACGCACGACGGCCTTGAGGGCGCTCACCTCGTCGGGGATGGACATATTGAGCGTGTTGCCGTCGCTGCGGCTGCGGGCCGAACCGCAGGGGAAGTCAAGGGTGTAGCAGCGGTAGCCCAGACGGCCGAGCGTCTCGAAATAGTTGCGGCCGTACTCGAAATTGCCGTTGAAGCCGTGCGCGATGACGGCGACGGGACCCTTCGCCTTGGCCCCCGCAGGGGTGAAGAGCTCGCCGAAGATGCGCTGCGTGCCGTTCTCGATCCAGAGCTCCTCGGCGGAAGCCTCGGCGCGCGGCTGCGGCTTCCAGTTCTTGTGCTTGAGGGTGAAGTCGGCATAGCCCGTGAGGTCGCCCTCGACGAAGAGCTTCTCGCCCGCCTCGTCGCGGCCCTTCAGCTGCCAGTCGAGCCAGGCGCGCACCATGCGGCTGTTGTCGCCGCCCAGGGGCTTCTCGTAGGTGCCGCCGTGACCGCTCACGGTGTTGTCGGCCAGGAAGACGGGCACCTTGGAGATGGCCTTGTAGTCCATCTGGGCATTGGGCCAGGCGACGTCGGACGTGCCGCCCGTGAGGTAGAGGATGGGGCCGTGGAGCGCCTTCAGCGACTTGGCGCTGGCGTCGGCCATCGTCATCTTGCCCATGCCGGCGTTGAGGATGATGTAGGTCTTGAAGCGCGGATCGGCGGCATTGGCCAGAATCTGGGCGCCGCCGCACGAATGGCCGGCACCGGCGATGCGGCCGACGTCGAGCTTGCCGTAGTAGGGCGAAGAGGGATTGGCGTCCTGCTGGCTGATCCAGTCGAGGGCGCGCTGCACGGCCGACGAGGGCGTCGGACGGTCCTCCTCGTGGCGGGCCATCATCTGCATCTCGCCCACAGCGACCACGACGTAGCCATGAGAGGCCAGGTCGGAGAGCATGTTCTCGTAGCCGATGCTGGTGTCCATGCAGCCGCCGTTGCAGAAGACGAGCACGGGGAGCTTGCGCGCAGCGCCGGCTCCGCCCCACTGGCCGCGACGGGGACGCATGGCGGCGTCGAGGTTGAGCGGACGGTAGACGGTGAAGTCGGGCAACGACTTCTCGCGCACGGCAATGGCCTTATGCGGGCCGCTGCCGCCGAACTCCACCACCTTCATCTGCTCGAAGGAGACGGAGGGGTCGTCGAACTTAAGATGACGGGCAAAGAAGGCGTCGAGGGCCGGACGCGTGAACTCCAGCTGCTGGTCGAAGGCCACGCCGTGCTGGCCGTGCACCTTGACATAATCCACCTGCGCACCCGCGCGCTGCATCTTGCGCACCCAGTCCTCGGTGAGCACGGGACGCACCAGAGGGTCTTCCCCACCCTGCAGCACGAGGAAGGGCACGGGGCTCTTGCCGATGTAGCCGATGGGCCACCACTCCGTGTGGTCGGCCCACTCGCCGCTGCGTCCGATCTCCGTCGGGGGCGCTCCGCCGGCAGCGCAGGCCACGCCGCCCGTGAGGCCCGCCATGAGCGAGAGATGGCCGCCGGCAGAATGGCCGTAGGTGCCGATGCGCGCCGAGTCGATGCCTAGCGTCGCGGCATTGGCCTTCATCCAGCGGATGGCCTCGCGCACATCTTCGATGCAGGCCGGCATGGGCGCCTCCTGCACGAGGCGGTAGTTCATGTTGCAGACCACGTAGCCCTTCATGGCATAGTCCACCATGAGGGCGCGATAGACGGCGTCGTTTTTGGAACCCGCACTCCAGCCGCCGCCGTGGATGATGAGGATGGCGGGACGGCCGCTCCGGGGTCCGAAGAGGGGCTGCGCCAGGTCGAGCACGGTGGAGGGCCCGACGTCGGTGCGGTAGGCCACGTTTTCAGTCACTTTGATCTCGCGCTCGCCCCCGGCAAAGGCCGCGAGCGAAAGAAAAGCGGAGAGGAGGAAAAAGAGCTTTTTCATTATGGTTGTGTTTTTGGGGATAGATTATTTCGACATCTGGGGCGGCACGACGCGCCACACGTTGAGCACGACGCCGCGGAAGGCGGGATCGCTCTGAGGGGCGCACACGAAGAGGGCGTCGTTGAGCCAGCCGTAGGGGCTGTCGGAGGCCGTCTCGAAGCGGGGTGCCGCCATGAAATAGGCGGGCGCGGCGATGCCCAGGTTGCGCACATGGATTGTGATGCCGTCGTCGGTGCGGATGCAATAGACGGCCTCGAGCTCGGTGCGCGCTCCGTTGCCCAACTGATAGTCGGCGCCGCCGGGAAGCACAGTGCCACGAAGGCGCGGGCCCTCGAAAGTGCCGCCCATGATGGGCACGACGGTGCGGCGGCCGTGGGGCGTTTCGCCTGCAGAAAAGACCTCGCCGAGCGTCACGCGCAACTGCATGACAAACTCCAGACCGGGCGCCACGGGCGCAGGCCCCTGGGCCGGAGCGCCCATAGCCGCAAGAAGCAGAAGGAGGGAAAGCAGAATGTGTCTCATAGCGATGCAAAGATACGGATTTTCCCGCATGCGGCGTGTAAAAGATGTAACAAAAGGATGCACGCATGTAACAATTGTGCAAAAATGCGGTGTAAACGGCGTTTTTGATACATAGAGACAAGCTATTGGGAAAATAGTGCATCGCCCTTAGAGGGCTTTTCCGTAACTTTGCCGCCGAAAAACCTTAATTCCAACACTCACACAACTATGCTACGACATTTTCTTTCAGCCCTGCTGCTGACACTCGCCTTGGTGTGGACGGCAATGAGCGCCGGCGCCATCACCGTAACGGACACTATTTTCAACCGCCACGAACATGAAGAATTCGCCTTCGGGGCCGACGTGAGCTTCGTGCCCCAAATGGAAAGCTGGGGCACCAAATGGCTCGACAAAAACGGTGTACAGAAGGACATACTGCAGATACTGAAAGAACAGGGCATCAACAACATCCGCCTGCGTGTGTGGACCGTTGCCAACGGCGCCAGCAGCAAGCAGGAGGTGGTCAACATGTGCAAGCGGGCAAAAATCAAAGGCATGGGCGTGATGATCGACTTCCACTACAGCGACACCTGGGCCGACCCCGGCAGCCAGACCATCCCCTCGGCATGGACCGACCACAGTGTGGAGGCTCTGGCGCAGCATGTCTACGACCACACCTACGAGGTGCTCTCGGCCATCAAAGAAGCGGGCGTCGTGCCGAAATGGGTGCAGGTGGGCAACGAGACCAAACGCGGCATGCTCTACCCCGTGGGGCAGACCAACAAGGGCGGCTCTGCAGCTTTTGCCCGCTTCGTGCAGAGCGGCTATGATGCCGTGAAGGCCGTGGATCCGTCGATACAGGTCATCGTGCATCTGCCCGACGGTCACGACAACTCACTCTACCGCAGCATCTTCGACGGACTGAAGAAAAACGGGGCGAAATGGGACATCATCGGCCTGTCGGCCTATCCCCGCTGGTCGCATCTGGACGGCCCGACGATGATTACCCGCGTGATGTCCAACATCAACGATCTCAAAAGCCGCTACGGCACGCCCTGCATGGTTGTGGAGACAGGCCACTATCCCAGTGAGGCCGTCGCGGGCAACCAATACCTCGTGGGCGTGATGGACCGGATGATCAAAAACGGCGACCTGGGCTGCTTCTATTGGGAGCCGGAGTCCATGGGTGGCTACGACATGGGCGCCTGGGACGAAACCACCCGCAAGCCCACGGTGATGATGGACGCCTTCCTCGGCGTGAAGCACACGCAGGTGTCGTGGCTGATGAAAGCCGCCGTCTCCGAACCGCTGCAGGACCAGGTTGCAGCGCCCGACCTCAGACTGAAAGCCGACGTGAAACACGTGAGAAACCGCATACGTTCGGTGGACTTCTACCTCGACCGCCGGCTGGCAGGCACACTGAACGAGGCGCCCTACGAACTGCCCCTGAAGGCAGAAATCGGCATACACACGCTGTGGGTGAAAGCCACCGACACCGACGGCTTCACCGAGATGTCCGACACGGTGACGTTCTATGTCGGCGAATCATCTTTGATGGACACCCCTCTCGTCATTGACCCCAGCAAGAAAGGAGGTCGTATCATCTGGGGCGTTAATGTGGCAGAGCCGGGAAAATACCGTTTGTTCCTTCAATACTCTGCGGCAAGAGCATACAGCGGGGAACTCAGTATCGGAGGCGAAAGCGTCAGCCGCCTGAACTTCCCGCAAAAAGAACATGAAACGCTGACGTGCGACGCGGAAATCGGCAAGACCGGCACGATGGATATCACGCTGACTGCCACGGGGCGCGTCGGCGGTCTGCCGGAAGCGGAATGGCTCCGGATATTCTCTCTGGAAGGTCAGGCGCTTCCCTCCCCCGTTGACCCCACAGGGGTAAACGCCGTCTTCGCCGCCGACAGTGACGACGAAACGGTGGAACTCTACACGCTTTCGGGCGTATTTGTCCGCTGCACGGAGCGGTCTCAATTGGGACTTTCGCCGCTCGCAGGCTCCGCGGCCGTCGTGGTTCTGCCGAACAGCGTCGGCGGCACGCCGTACATCGTGCGGAAGCAGCGGCTGAAATAGCTGACGGAAGAGAAACCCGTGTCGTAGCTGATCTCAGTGATACTCAGGCGTCCCTCGCGCAACAGTCCGGCGGCACGCCGCAAACGGATGGTGCGGATGAACTCGGAAGGCTTCTGCCCCGTGGACGACTGGATACGACGGTAAAGCGTCATGCGGCTCATGCACAGATCGCGGGCCAGATGCTCCACACTGTAGCCGTCGTCGCTCATATGCGCCTCCACCCGGGCGATGGCCTCCTGAAGCCACTCGTTGTCAATGGCCGGCTGCTGCGTCACAGGAGATTCGCCGCAGGAAGCACCGGGAGCGGGAGCGGACGACGTCATCAGCGAGAGGAAACGCATGCGCTGACGGTGCAACCGCCACACCTGGACCGAAAGCGCGGAGAGCAGCACGAGAAGCACCGCCAGCGTCCACCACACCCATCGGGGCATCGGACCCGCCGCAGACTCCGGCTGAGGCTGGCTCCAACGTTCACCGGGCCGTGTCTCCTGAAGCTCAATGCAATAAACGTCGCGGGCCTCGCGGCTTTGCTGACGCAACGTCTGCCGCACGGGGTCGTAGAGACGAATGTAGCGGTCGCTCACCAAAATCAGACACCCGAGGCTGTCCAAGGCGAGTGCATTCACGCCGTCGCCGTACTCGTTTGAGGCGTACTCATCGGTCGAGAGGCGGCCGTCTTTATACGTCATCAGTGTGCCGAAAATCGTGGCGAGCCACAGGGTGCCGTCGTCGGTGAATACCAGGGCGGAAACATCCTTCAACTCAGGAAAGACCGTCTCCTCGCTGCCGTCCTTCATCCGCCGCACGTCTCTGCCGGTGCTGAACCACAGAGCGCCGTCGGAGGCTTCCGCCACAGCTACGGGACGCTCCGAGAGGCCGCGGGCCGCACGAACGGAGTCGGCAGCAAAACGCGTCAGCGCCGAAGGGACGGACCACACCCGCTGCTCCCCGTCGGCCTCGGCGTAGCAGTTGCCGAAGATGTCCGTGATCAGGCGGCGCCCCTGCCGATCGGTTGTCGTACGGACGAAGCCGCCGGCATCGGGCCACACATCGGAGACGCGCACCAAACGGCCGTCCTCCAGACGCAGTTGTCCGCCCTCCCACTCCGTGCACAGAATCCGGCCGAGGGCATCCTCGCCGAGACGGAAGATATATTTTTCACCGCCGGGATACACGTTGAGCAGTTCGCCCTCGGGAGCATATTCGTAGAGTTTTTTGTTGGCCGTCAGCCACCAATGGCCGTTGCGGCTCACCAGAATGTCGTCCACCCGTTTGTCGTCAACGTCAAGCAAAGGACGTATGCTGTAGTCGCGCTTGTCCAAAACGTTGGCGCCGTGGAAGGTGCCGATGATGATGTAGCGCCCGGCGCCTTCAGCCACACAGGCCACGTCGTTGCTCTGCAGGAGATCCGGACGTTCGGCGTCGCTGCGAAACACTTTGATTTCCCTGCCGTCGTCGCGACAGAGCCCGCCGCCCTCGGTGGCATACCAGAGGAAGCCTTCGCTGTCCTGTATCACCTGCGAAATCCGGTGAGACGACAGCTGCTCGAGGTTGGGCAACGCCAGACGCGCAACGTCCTGAGCGTCTGCCGAAACAGGCAAAAGAAGCACCAGCAAAAAGAATACGGCGTATCGTTTCACGGCATTCGATCGGATTTTCTCCGCAAAGATACACTTTTTTTGCTTATAAACAACCGTTGAGACCGAAAAAAGAGCCGTCCACACTCGTGAACGGCTCTTTTCTTTTATATTCGGTCGGAATTTTATCCCAGGAAGCTGAGCAGGATGCCTGCAGCAACAGCGCTGCCGATGACGCCGGCCACATTGGGACCCATGGCGTGCATCAGGAGGAAGTTGCGCGGATCGGCCTTCTGACCCTCCACCTGGCTCACGCGTGCGGCCATAGGCACGGCGCTCACGCCGGCGGAACCGATCAGCGGATTGATCTTCTCCTTGAGGAAGAGGTTCATCAGCTTGGCCAGGAGCACACCGCCTGCGGTGCCGCAGCCGAAGGCCACGATGCCGACGCAGAGGATGGAGATGGTCTGGATGTTGAGGAAGGCCTCAGCCGTTGCCGTAGCGCCCACGGTGACACCGAGGAAGATGACCACGATGTTGTTGAGCTCGTTCTGAGCGGCCTTCGAGAGGCGCTCCACGACGCCGCTCTCCTTCATCAGGTTGCCCAGCATGAGGCAGCCGATTAGCGTGGCGGCCGAGGGCAGAATGAGGCTCACGACGATGGCCACGATGATGGGGAAGAGCATCTTCTCGCGCTTGGACACCTCACGCAGCTGCGACATGCGGATCATGCGCTCCTTCTTGGTGGTGAGCAGACGCATGATGGGCGGCTGGATGACGGGCACCAGAGCCATGTAGCTGTAGGCTGCCACAGCGATGGGGCCCAGAAGCTCGGGCGCCAGCTTGGTGGTGAGGAAGATGGCCGTGGGACCATCGGCACCACCGATGATGCCGATGGAAGCAGCCTGAGCGGGCGTGAAGCCGAAGATGTCCATCTGCGTCACCAGGAAGGTGGCGAAGATGCCGATCTGGGCGGCAGCGCCGAGCAGCAGGCTCTTGGGATTGGCAATGAGCGGACCGAAGTCGGTCATGGCCCCCACGCCGAGGAAGATGAGACAGGGATAGACGCCGGCCTTCACGCCGATATACAGGATGTCGAGCAGACCGCCCTCCGCCATGATGTGACGGTAGGAGTGGTAGAAGGGGCTCTGGGGGTTGAGAAACTCGTCGTTCCACATCGTGGAGTGGAAGAGCCCGGCGAAGGGCAGATTCGTGAGAATCATGCCGAAGGCGATGGGCAGGAGCAGCAGGGGCTCGTATTCCTTCTTGATGGCCAGGAACAGCAGGAAGCAGCCTACGGCGATCATCACCGCATTCTTCCAGCCGTCGCCCACGAAGAAGGACATCAGGCCCATCTCGTTCCAGAACTTCTCCATCGCACCTGCGAGGTCGAACGAAGCTCCGTTGGCTGCCAGAAGAGGCATGGCCACTGCGGAGAGGAGCATCAGTGCAATAATCTTTTTCATAACATTTGCCCTAATGTATTCTGTTTATGCCAGTTCGACGAGCGCCTGACCGGTGTCCACCTGGTCGCCTGCAGCGACGAGGACGGCCTTCACGGTACCGGCGTATTCGGAGGTGATGTCGTTCTCCATCTTCATGGCTTCGAGCACCACGACAGCCTGTCCGGCCGCTACCTGATCGCCCGGCTTCACGTTGACCTGAGTGATCTTACCGTTGAGGGGTGCCGTCACCACGCTGGAGGCGCCGGCAGAGGGCTGAGCCACGGGAGCGGCAGCCACGGGCGCTACGGGAGCGGGAGCGGCAACGTGCTTCACGACGGGCTTCGGAGCGGGTTTGCGGTCGGGCAGCTCCACGTTGTAGATCTTGCCGTCGACGGTCACTTCCAGACCGCCGTTTTCCTGTTCTACGACAGAGGCCAGATAGTCCTTGTCGCCAATCTTGAACTTATACTCTTTCATAATCGCTTTACTTCGTTAAAATCGGGGGTTAAGAACAGCGTGCCAGGGGCTGGCTGTCGGTTGAATGGTGATCACGCCGCTCTCGTCGTCGTGAGCGCGGGAGAGGTGGAGATGGATGGCCACAGCCACGGCGGCCAGACGCTCGTCTTCGGCATCGTCGCTGGGCTTGCCGGGCAGCAGGGGCTCTTCGGGCGCAGAGGGCACGGCGAGCTTCTTGGGGCCCTTGGTGTGGGGCGCCTTGGCCGCGATCACGCTGAAGATGTGGAGCACGCCCACCAGCAGGACGAGGATGAAGAACACCACGCCAATGCTCACGCCGGCCATCATCCAGGTGGAATCGGTGATTGTCAATGTTACCATAGTCACTTGATTTTAAATCCTGACGTAGCGTCGCTTAAAGAGGAATGTTGCCGTGCTTCTTGGCCGGATTGGTCACCTTCTTGTTGGCCAGCTGGGCCAGAGCGCGACAGATGCGGAAGCGCGTGTTGCGCGGCTCGATGACGTCGTCGATGTAGCCGTACTTGGCAGCCTGATAGGGGTTGGAGAAGAGGTTCTCGTACTCGCTGATCTTGTCGTCGAGGAACTGCTTGGCCTCCTCTGCCTTGCCTTCTTCCTTCAGGGCCTTAGCCTCCTTGGCGTAGAGCACCGAAGCGGCGCCGCTGGCACCCATCACGGCAATCTCGGCCGAGGGCCATGCGTAGTTGGCGTCGCCGCGCAGCTGCTTGCACGACATCACGATGTGGCTGCCGCCGTAGCTCTTGCGCAGCGTCACCGTCACCTTGGGCACGGTGCATTCGCCGTAAGCGTAGAGCAGCTTGGCGCCGTGGAGGATGACGGCGTTGTATTCCTGACCCGTACCGGGCAGGAAGCCGGGCACGTCAACCAGCGTGACGATGGGGATGTTGAAGGCGTCGCAGAAGCGCACGAAGCGGGCACCCTTGCGGGAAGCGTTGCAGTCGAGCACGCCGGCCAGCTGCTTGGGCTGGTTGGCCACGATGCCTACGGTCTCACCGTTGAAGCGGGCGAAGCCGATGATGATGTTTTTGGCAAACTTGGGCTGCACCTCGAAGAACTCGCCGTTGTCCACAATACCGGCAATCACCTCATACATGTCGTAGGGCTGGTTGGGGTTGTCGGGCAGGATCTCGTTGAGGAAGTCGGCCTTGCGGTCGATGGGGTCGGTACACTCCACACGGGGCGTCTTCTCCAGGTTGTTCTGCGGGATGTAGCTCATGAGCTGCTTGAGCATGGCGATGGCTTCCTCCTCGGTGGCGGCGGTGAAGTGGGTCACACCGCTCTTGGTGGAGTGGATGGAGGCGCCGCCCAGCTGCTCCTGCGTCACCACTTCACCCAAGACGGCCTTGACGGGACCGGGGCCGGTGAGGAACATATAGCTGGTGTTCTCCACCATCAGGGTGAAGTCGGTCAAAGCGGGCGAATACACCGCACCGCCGGCACAGGGGCCCATGATGGCCGAAATCTGGGGAATCACGCCGGAGGCCATGATGTTGCGCTGGAAGATTTCGGAATATCCGGCCAGAGCGTTGATACCTTCCTGCAGACGGGCGCCGCCCGAGTCATTGAGGCCGATGACGGGAGCACCCACCTTCATGGCGATGTCCATCACCTTGCATATCTTCGAGGCGAGCATCTCGGAGAGCGAACCGGCGCTCACGGTGAAGTCCTGTGCAAAGACGTAAACCAGACGGCCGTTGATGGTGCCGCTACCGGTCACGACGCCGTCGCCCAGATAGTGCTTCTTCTCCATCCCGAAGTTGGTGCAACGGTGCTGCACAAACATGTCCATCTCCTCGAAACTGCCCTCGTCGAGCAGCATGTCGATGCGCTCGCGCGCCGTGTACTTGCCTTTCTCGTGCTGCTTGGCGATGGCTTTCTCACCGCCGCCCAGACGGGCTTTCGCACGGAGCTCCACGAGCTCTTTGATTTTTTCTGATTGATTGCTCATTGTTATAATGGTTTAAATAGCTATACCGACTGCAAAGATACAAAAAAGTTGGCGCATCGCACTCCCCGCTCCCGCTTTTTTTGGATAAACGAAATAATTTTGCTACTTTTGCCTGCGAAATGCCCAAAAAGTATAAACGCGTACCGACCGAACTCGGCGAACGTTGGCAATATGCCCTGCCGGCCATCATTGCGATGACGGCGGCTTCGCTCTATAACATCGTGGACCGCGCCTTTATCGGCCACTGTGTCGGCAAGCAGGCGCTAGCCGGCCTGGCTGCTACGTTCCCCTTCATGAATCTCGGGGCGGCCTTCGGTGCGATGGTGGGCGTCGGCGCCTCCACCGTAATCTCGGTGCGTCTGGGTCAGAAAGACTACCGTACGGCGCAGCAGGTGCTGGGCAACAGCATCGTGCTCAACCTCATACTGGGCACACTCTTCTCCGTTGTCTTCCTCATCTGGCTCGACCCCGTGCTGCTCGTCTTCGGCGCCTCGGAGGCCACGCTGCCTTACGCCAGGGAATACATGCAGATCATCCTGCTGTTCAACGTCGTGGGCCACAGCTACCTGGGCCTCAACAACATCATGCGCGCCGCCGGCCATCCGCGCACGGCGATGCTCTGCACGCTGATGACGGTGGTCATTAATGCGGTGCTCGACCCGCTCTTCATCCTCGTCTTCGACATGGGCATCCGGGGCGCAGCCGTCGCCACCGTCATCTCGCAGATGGCGGCGCTTGCGGTGGTCTCGTCGCTCTTCTGCCGCAAGGACGAACTGCTCCGCTTCAAGCGCGGCATCTACGGCCTGCGCCTCGACATCGTGCGCCAGACGCTCTCCATCGGCATGGCGCCTTTCCTGCTCAACTCGTGCGCCTGCCTGGTGGTGCTGCTCATCAATCAGGGCATGCTGCGCTATGGGGGCGACGACGCCGTCGGGGCCTACTCCATCGTCAATAGCGTCATCTTCCTCTTCCTGATGATTGTCATCGGCCTCAATCAGGGCATGCAGCCCATCGTGGGCTACAACTGGGGCGCACGCCTCGACGACCGTGTGTGGCGCTGCCTCTGGCTGACCATTGCGGCAGCTACGGGCGTCACCTTCATGGGTTTCCTCGTGGGCGAATTCATCCCCCGTCTGCCGGCCCTCATCTTCACCACCGACGAGGAGGTCATCCGCCTGGCCACGCGGGGCTTCCGCCTCTGCGTCAGCATCCTGCCCTTCGTGGGTGCGCAGATGGTCATCTCCAATTTCTTCCAATCCATCGGCCATGCGGGCAAGAGCATCTTCCTGAGCGTCTCGCGCCAGATGCTGTTCCTCATCCCGGGTCTCATCGTCCTGCCCCGCTATCTGGGTCTCGACGGCGTATGGCTCAGCATCCCCATTGCCGACCTCATCTCCGTATTTTTTGCCGCCGGCATGCTCTGGTGGACCATTAGAAAATATGCGCATACTACTTGACGACAAACTCTCCGGCTACGGAGAAAACGATCTTCTCCGCGATCTCGACCTGCTGCCCGCCTGGCGACGGGAGCAGGCTCTGCGTTTCAAACATTTCGAGGGCAAGCGCAATTGCACGCGCGCCTTCCTTCTCCTTTGGGAGTGCCTGAAGGACAAAGTGGACCTCGAGCGCCCTCAGGACTTCCCTGAGTTCGTCTACAACGAGCACGGCAAGCCCTCGCTGGATCCCTCGCTCCTGATCTCCAACTTTTCACTTTTAACTTTTAACTTTTCCCTGTCTCATTGCAAGGAGGCCGTCGTCTGCATCACCGACAACCGGCCCTGCGGCATCGACGTGGAGAGCGTCGGCCGCTACAGCGAGAGTGTGGCGCGCTATGCGATGAACGACGAGGAGCTGAACGCCATTGAGGCTGCCGCCAATCCCGCACGCGCCTTCGTGCGCCTGTGGACTCAAAAGGAGGCGTTGCTCAAAGCCCTCGGCACCGGCATTCAGGACAACATGCGCGACATCTTCGCCCAATATCCCGATGCCGTCATCACCACCCATGACGAGCCCGAGAAAGATTATATTTTATCCTTCTGCGACAAAGTATCCTAGATTCTTCACTCTTCACTCTTCGTTCTTCACTCAATTATGAAATTCATTTCCTGGAACGTCAACGGCCTGCGCGCCGTCGTAGGCAAGAACTTCTGCGAAGCGTTCGACGCGCTCGACGCCGACTTCTTCTGCCTGCAGGAGACCAAGATGCAGGCCGGCCAGCTCGATCTCGAATTCCTCGGCTACCACTCCTTCTGGAACTACGCCGAGAAGAAAGGCTACTCCGGCACCTGCATTTACACCAAACACGCACCGCTCTCCGTGCGCTACGGCATGGACCTGCCCGAGCACGACACCGAGGGGCGCCTCATCACGCTGGAGTACGCCGACTTCTTCCTCGTCTGCTGCTACACCCCCAACGCCCAGGACGGCCTGCGCCGCCTCTCCTACCGCATGACCTGGGAAGACGCCCTGCGCCGCTACCTCAAGGCGCTTGATGCCCGAAAGCCCGTCGTCTATTGCGGCGACCTCAATGTGGCCCACGAGGAAATCGACCTGGCCAACCCCAAGACAAATCACGAAAACCCCGGTTTCACCGACGAGGAGCGCGGCAAGATGACCCAGCTGCTCGCCGAGGGCTTTGTGGACACCTTCCGCCACTTCCATCCCGACGAGGCCGGCCAGTATTCCTGGTGGAGCTACCGCATGAGGGCCCGCGAGCGCAACGTGGGCTGGCGCATCGACTATTTCATCGTCTCCGAGCGCCTTGTGCCCCGTCTCGAGAGCGCCTCCATTCATCAGGAAATCACGGGCAGCGACCATTGCCCCGTCGAACTCATCATCAACTGATTCCCTCTCTCCTATCCCTACCATGAAACACCTCATCTCCCTCCTGCTCCTCTGCCTCTCCCTTGCGCCTTCGGCCCTGCGCTCTGAGACGCTCTTCGGCCGTCCCGTCACCTGGGACCGCCACAGCCTCATCATCGACGGCAAGCGCCTCTGCCCCGTGATGGGCGAGATCCACTACAGCCGCCTGCCCGCCGCCGAATGGCCGGGCGAGGTGCGCAAGATGCGCGAGGGCGGCGTCACGCTCGTCGCCACCTACGTCTTTTGGAACCACATCGAGGAGGAGGAGAACCGCTTCGACTGGAGCGGACAGCGCAACCTGCGCCGCTTCCTCGAGGTGTGCCGCGACGAGGGAATGCCCGTCATCCTGCGCATGGGCCCCTGGTGCCACGGCGAGGTGCGCAACGGCGGCCTGCCCGACTGGCTCTTCACCAAGGGCTGCAAGATGCGCTCGCGCGACAGCGTTTTCCTCGATTTCACCGCGCGCCTCTACCGCCAAATCTACACCCAGGTGCAGGGCCTTCAGTGGAAAGACGGCGGTCCGGTCATTGCGGCCCAGTTCGACAACGAATATCGCGGTCCCGCCGAATATCTGCTCGACCTCAAGCGCATCGCACTCGCCATCGGCTTCGACCTGCCCTTCTACACCCGCACGGGATGGCCCGAACTCTCCACGCCGATGCCCTTCGGCGAGATGCTGCCCCTCTACGGCGACTACGCCGACGGCTTCTGGGACAAGGACGTCAAGGAGGGCGTGGGCAACTACTACAAGGCCTTCAACTTCAAGGCCTTCCGCAGCTCCACCGCCATCGGCACCGACGTGCTCGGACGGCAGGAGGAGAAGGTGGCCGGGAGCGACGCCGACTATCCCTACTTCACCTGCGAACTGGGCGGCGGCATGGCAACGGCCTACCACCGGCGCCCCTTCATCTCGGCCGACGACACCTACTCGATGGCGCTCGTCAAACTGGGCAGCGGCAGCAACCTGCTGGGCTACTACATGTATCACGGCGGCACCAACCCCACGGGGCTCTACACCAGCCTCAACGAGTGTCAAACCTCACCCTTTACGGCCAACAACGACCTCCCGCTGCTGACCTACGACTTCCAGGCGCCTTTGGGCGAGTTCGGCCAGACTTATCCGCAGTACTACCGCCTGCGCCCGCTCCACCTCTTCATGCAGGACTTCGGCGCACTGCTGGCACCTATGACGGCCTCGTTCCCCGGCCCTCAGAATCTCAAGCGGGGCGAGGATTCGGGTCTGCGCCGGGCGGTACGCTCCGACGGTCGCAGCGCCTTCATCTTCGTCAACAACTACGAGCGTCTGGCCAAACTCAAAGCCAAGAGCGGGGTTATGCTGGAGGCCTGCGGCGTGCGTCTGCCCAAGCTCACGCTGCCCAAGGGCTGCATGGCAATCTTCCCCGTCAACGTGGCCGGCCTCCGCTACGCCACCGCTCAGATTGTGGCTCAGAGGGGCGGCCGTCTCTACCTCATGCAGATTCCCGGCGTACCGACGACGCTGTGCCTCGCTAACGGACGTCTCCTGCAGCGCCTCAAGCCCAGAGGGCCTCATGAACCCGTGGCGGACAACATTTACCTGCTGACGCCCGAGGAGGCCGAGCATCTCTTCCTCTCCGAACGCGCACCCGAGACGCCCGTTGCACTTCAGTTCCGCCAGGAGCACAATGTCGGCCCGCTGCGCACCATCGTCAAGGGCAAGGCCAAGGTGGCTGCTGCGCCCTCGGAGGACGATTGGCTGCAGGCCGCTTCCTACATCATCTCGCTGCCTTCGGACAGCGCGCAGTTGCGCCGCCTGCTCTCAATCCGCTATCGCGGCGACTGTGCCCGTCTCTACGCTGTGGTGCCTACGGTGAGCGGCGAAGAGGGCCACATCCTTCTGGCCGACAACTTCTACTACGGCCGTCCTTTCCTCTACGGTCTGTGGCGTCTGCCCGAAGGCTGCACGGCGTTGCGCCTGCTCATCCTCCCCTATCAGCCCGAAGCACCGATCTACCTCCCTCGCGAAGCCGATCACCGCGCCGGGGAAGAACTGCTGCATGTAGAGCTGCGCTGAACGCGCAGATCTACAGCACCGGGACGGCCTGTGGAACGGACGACGGCCTGGGCTCTTCCGCGGAAGACGCGGGGCGTGAAAGAGCGGAAGCTCTCCATGTCGTCGGGGGCTCCGGTGGCGCAACCGATCAGTTCGCCCGCTCCGGCGTTCTCCACCTTCAGACGCGTCGTGCAGTCGCTCGTCACCGTGCGCCCGAGGCTGTCGATGACCTCCAGCGTGACGTAGGCCACATCGCCTTCGTCGGCCGAGAGCTTCGGGTTCTCGCAGATGCAGCGCACGCCGACGGCGGGCCCGGTGGTCTCCAGCGTGAAGTCTTCCCCCGGGAGTTCCCTGCCCTCGCCGTCGAGGTTCACCGCACGCAGCGTGCCGGGCTCGTACCTGACGCGAAAGGCGGTCCACAGCGTTGCGCCGGGCGCCTTGTCGCCCAAGGCTTTACCGTTAAGATACAGGCGCACGCGAGGCGCACGGCTGTAGACGTTGACGGTGAGTTCCTGCCCCTCGCGGCCCGTCCAGGTCCAGTGTTGCTCCTCCAACTGCCAGCCCCACATGTTGTTGTGCGAGGATGAGGGTTCCACTGCCATCGTCACGGGGCGCTGGCGCCAGACGACGTCCCTGTAGTAGCTCTGGGGCTTCTTCTGCCCCGTGAGGTCGAGATCGCCGCAGTGTCCGTTGAACCAGGGCCAGGGCTGGAACATCGGAGGCCTTCGGTCGCTGTAGGCGGCGCCGATGCCGGCTTCGCCCAGATAGTCCATCGCCGTCCACACGAAGTCGCCGACGACATAGGGCAAGCGCTCCACCAGCGTCCAGTTTTCCGAGGCCTGCTTGGGATAGCTCTCCAGACCGCACATCACGCGGCGGGGATCTCTCGCGTGGTCGCCCTCGTATTTGTCCCAGAGGTAGTTGTATCCGCCGATGTCGAGGCTCTGGAAGGCTTTGTCCGATTGGGCCTCCCAGTTGCCTCCGGCCGCGTTCCACGAGTCGCCGTCGTCCCATCCGCAGATGGCGGCGGTGACGGGACGCGTGGCGTCGAGACGGAGGATGTCCTCACGCAGCCTTGCGGCCGTCTGCATCCCTTCAGGTGAGATGCGCCCGGGTATCTCGTTGCCGATGCCCCACATGATGACGCTCGGGTGGTTGCGGTCGCGCCGCACCATCACGCGGATGTCTTCGTCGCTGTGCTCGCGGAAGTGGCGGCTGTAGTCGTCGGGATTCTTGGCGATGAGCCATTGGTCGAAGCATTCGTCCACCACCATCAGCCCCAGCTCGTCGCAGGCATCGAGGAAGTGCTCCGAGGGCAGGTTGTGGCTGCAGCGCACGGCGTTGAAGCCCTGCCGTTTGATGAGCTGCAGTTTGCGCGTCTCGGCCCCGTCGAAGGCGGCGGCCCCCAGCAGTCCGTTGTCGTGATGCACGCAGCCGCCACGTATGAGCATGGGCTTGCCGTTGAGGCGGAAGCCCTCTTCGGCCGAGAAGGCCAGCGTGCGCAGTCCGATGCGCCGCGTGATGCTGTCGGCGGCGCTGCCGTCGGGCCGCTCCAGGCGTATCTCGGCGGTGTAGAGATAGGGGTTGTCGGGACTCCAGGGACGCAGACCCTCCAGCGTGAGTTCCGCACGGGTTTCCTGCGAGGTGCCGGCCTCGAGGCGCAGTTTCCCCGAGGCCGTTCTGCCCACTTCGCGCCCCATCGCGTCGCGCAGCAGCAGCGTGAGTCGCCCCTTGGCGGCTTCCGTGCCTTCGTTGTGCAGCGTGGCGGTGAGGATGATGCGGCGGTTCTCTTCGCTGCGGATAAAGCTGTCCCATTCGTCGAGATGCAGGCGTCCGGTGCGCACGAGCCACACGTGGCGGTAGATGCCGCTGCCGGCATACCATCGGGTGTTGTTGCCCGTGTTGTCCACACGCACCACGATGTTGTTCTCGCCCTCCTTCACCATGTCGCTGATGTCGCGGCGGAAGCTGCTGTATCCGTAGACGTTGTCGGGGCACTCTTGTCCGTTGACCCACAGCGTCGTCCTGTTGTAGGCACCTTCGAAATAGAGCTCCGTGCGCCCTTTGAGGTCGTCTGCCGTGAGCGTGAGGGTCTTCTGATACCAGCCCGTACCGCCCACGGTGAAGCCCGTCTGAAATCCGCCGACGCTCTTGGTGGAGAAGGGGCCGACGACGGTGCCGCCTGCACGACGGGCCGCTTCCGTCTCCACGCTCCAGTCGTGGGGCAGCGAGAGTGGGCGCCATCCGTCTGCCGCACGGGGATTCGCGACGGCGCCGCTGCCGTCGTCCAGCGTGAAGTGCCAGCTGCTGTCGATGCACACTCTGCGCTGCGCCGCAGCGCTGAGAGCCACAAGGGCGACGACGATGAGGGAAAGGAGTTTTTTCATGGGGTTATTCGATTACCACCTTTTTGCCGTTGTTCACATAGACGCCCTTCTGGGTGGGCTTGGCGCTGAGGCGCTTGCCGTCGATGGTGTACCAGACGTCGGGACTGGCCTTGCCGGTGCCGCTGTGCCGGATGTCGTTGATCTTCGTGGGGCTGTTTTGCGTCCACTTGGCATAGAGCGCCAAAGAACCTTTGCTGCTGTCGGTGGCCGTCATCTCTGCGCCGTCGGCATAAACGACATCACCGTTCTCAGATGTTGCCCAGCCTGCGAAGGTATAACCCTCGCGGGTGAAGCTGTTGGGCGTCAGCGTGCCGCTGTTGTCAATAATCTGATTATCCATCGTGCCCTCACCGCCGTTGGCGTTGAAGGAGACGACCCTGCGGTAGGTCCAGGTCTCGGTGAGGTTCAGATGCTTGAACACACCCCATTCATTCAGATCCGACAGTCCCTCCACACTGGATGAGGCGTGGGTCAGCATGAGGTAGTGGGACATATCCGTATTGATCGTGCCATTGATGTTGTCCAGCTCGAATTCATAGCTGCCGTCGAGCGGACTGTAAACCGGCTGGTCGGAGAATGTGTCATTGTATAAGTACGCCAAACGATGGTCTGTGCAGGAACCGCTTTCGCCGTCAACCGTAAAGTCCGCGTCCATCGCCTTGAGCGCCTCCGCATCAGGATGCGCAAAGAGCTGCACTCTCGAATAATGGTGCGCGTTAAAGCTTCCGATCTGATAACCCCATGTTATCCGGCACTTGGCATACGAGGGCATGTTCTTCGTCATGCTGTAAAGCGAGAACACGCCGTTCTTGCCGTTATCGGGGCTGCTTCCCGTCACGGTAAAACCGATACCGTTCTCGTCGTTCCGGACTGCGACTGTTCCCCAATGCACATTGTTCATATTGTTGAAGGCGACCGTAGGACTTTCAGAGTTGCCGCAACTCATGGTTCTCCATTCCACCAGTTTCCACGGCCCTTGTTCCCTCGGGACAACAGGGCCTTCTTCCTCCTTCCATTTGGCATAGAGCGTCACGGGGCCTTTATTGTCTGCCGTTGGGGCAACCTCTGCCCCGTCGGCATAGACCACATCGCCGTCAGGAGCCTTTGCCCAGCCTTGGAAAGTGTATCCGGCACGGGTAAAAGCATTGGGCGACAGGTGTCCGACGTTGTCCATCGTCTGGCCGCTCATAGTGCCGCTGCCGCCGTTGGCGTCGTAGGAGAGCATCAAACGGTAAGTCCAGGAGGTGTTGTACTCTATGTTTTTGAAGGCCCCCCACTCCACCAGTAATGTACTCAAATCGTCCTTGCATGCAACCACATGAGTCAACAGCAGATGACAGATTGCCGACTTGTACCAACTCCCGTTGAGGTTGTCAAATTCGATCACCGTTGTTTTCTCGGCATCCTTTGCCGTCTCGCCGTTTTCATAGGGGTTGTAGAAACTCTCCAGCAGGTATTCGGATCCTGCTTGCGGTTCGGAACTGGTCGTGAAATCCACTGCCATATCAGTGAGGTCACTGAGACTGCCCTGGCGGGCGTAGAGGCGGGTCATAGCGGGATGTCTCGTACTCTTGCTGCTCAGCTGGTATTTCATCGTCAGTTTCAAGGACGAATAAGACAACACGCTGGCCTCATACACATAGGTGGTGAAAATACCCATGATGCTCTGTGCCTGGCTCGTACCCTCTATCGTGCAGCCGACACCGTCGCCGTCTTTCCAGGTTTTGCTCTCCACGTCCCACGTTTGATTGTTCATCTCGCTAAAAGACACCGACAATGATGCGTCTTCATAGGGACAGACGTGGGTCTTCATCTCCAGCGGCTTCCATGGGCCTTCTGTGTACAGCCATTGAACACCGATCGTCTGATTGGCATCGGTCATGGTCAGCGTCGGAGTATCTGTTGCGGGATTGGCCAGCGTGCCGCCGCCTTCCACCACGTAGCGATGGAAGTAAATTCCTTCGGAAGGTGCACTGTGGACGAGCGAGAGGGGCACTTCGTCGCCGTTGGCTGCGTAACACACTTTATCGTACCTGAAGCCTTTCGTATAGACCGTGATGCCGCTGACGTCATACACGGTGCTGTCGCTGCTGATGGCGAGGCGGGTCACTTTGTCGCCTGCGCTGATGCTGCGCATCTGCATGCCCTCCCGGGTGGTGATTTTCGGTTCGTTTGCTGCCACGTCGTTGTAGAAGCAGTTGGTGAGGTTGTCCGTACCGTTGCCGCCTGCAAACGTATTGAAATCATTCGAGGTGAACGTGTTGGTGAAGCTGATGCTCGACGGGACGAAGAGGCAGTTGGTGAGCGTGGCTGTTGCGCCGCTCTGCAAAAAGCCCATAAATCCGCCGCCTTCATATCCGTAGGCATTGCTGTATTTGATGCTGCCCGCGAAGGTGCAGCCGGTCATGGTGAGTGATTTGCCTTCATTCACCCGCCCCACGAAGCCGCCGGCGTCAATGTCCGATCCATAACTTGAAGTGATGTTCACGCTGCTCTTACAGTTGGTGATGGTGCTGTTGTCCACCACGAAACTGGCGATGCCTGCGGGACGCATGCCTTTAGTGGTGATGCTGCCCTCTACGCTCAAGTCCTGGATTGTGGCGCCGCAGAGTTCGGCGAAGGGAGCGGCGGGCGTGTGCACATCGTCGCTCTCCACGTTAATGTTGACGGAGAGTGTGTGGTCCTGTCCGTCGAATGTGCCCTTGAAGGGACGGTCGATCGCACCCGCCACCTTGGTCACGTTGATGTTGCCGGTCAGCTTCACGGTCTGTCCGCAGTAGTCTTCGTAGCCTAAAGCCAGCACCGTAGCGAAGTCTTCCCAATCGCTGTCGCCGGCGATGGCGGTCGGAAACGGCTTGCCTTGAGTGCCGATGTCCTTTATTCCTGCTGCCACATTGTCGTAAAAGCAGCTGTTGATGTTGATTGTGCTCGCATCATGGCCAATGACAAACATGTTGAAGGGCTTTCCTGACCATTTGATAATGGAAATGGCAGAGGGGGCGAACAGGCAGTTGGTGAGTGTGGACGTTGCCTGTTCCTGTGTCCAGCCCACCAATCCGCCGCCTTCACATCCGTCGGCATTGGTGTAGGTGATGCTGCCCGTGAAGGCGCATTCGCTCATTGTGAGTGTGTTGCCTTTGTTCACCCGGCCCACGAAGCCGCCGGCATCGATGTCCGCTGCATAACTTGAGGTGATGGCCACACTGCTCCTGCAGTTGGTGATGGTGGTGGTGCCTTCGCCGGTCACGAAACTGGCGATGCCGGCGGGATGCCTGCCTTTGGTGGTGATGGTGCCCGCCACGTTCAGGTTCTGTATCGTGGCACCGCTGAGATAGGCGAAAGGAGCGGCAGGCGCATCGACATTGTCGGTCTCCGGGTTAATGTTGACGGTCAGCGTGTGGCCGTCTCCGTCGAATGTGCCCTTGAAGGGGTGCACGTCATCCGATGGGGTATAATAGCTGACCATCGTGGTCACGCTGATGTCAGCAGTCAGTTTGAAGCACTTGTCGTGAAAGGTTGTTTGCGTGGTGAGAGCAAGCGCGAAAGCATCCCAATCAGTTTCCGACGTAATCAGATACGGGTCTTCAGCTGTGCCGCTGCCACCTATCCACGGTATTAACTCCTGTGCCCCTGCCCCCTGCGTCAGTGTCAGCAACAGGGCGAAAATTGCAAATATTTTTTTCTTCATATCACTACCTTTTTGTCGTTGTGGATGTAGATGCCCGGCTTCGTGGGACGCTCGGTGTACTTGCGGCCGTTCAGGTCATACCAAGGTGCATCATCAGATTCTTCACTCTTCACTCTTAGTTCTTCACTCTCGAAGACGTCCGTCGGGTCATCGTCAAAGCTAATCAGCAATTCCGTTCCTCCGGGAATATCGCTGAGGGCTATCCATGCGGTGTAAGACGGCAGCGTGTTGTTCTTAGGATGATACGGATAGAAACCCATGAGATTATCGTTGCCTTTACCCAAAGTGAAGAAGTTGCTCATCATCTCGGAATCCGTCATCTTGTGACCGCCCGGATCGGCGCTGCCCTTGAAGAGGTTGCCCTCGTAGTCAGTGGCAGAGCCGGGATCGGAGCCTTCGTAACGGAAGAGATAGAGCGTTTCGGTGGTGCCTTCGTAGGTAAGGAGTACGGGAGTCAAAGCCGGCACTACCTGCGTTCCCAATGGCTTCATGTAGAGTGTTTTATTGTAGATGGAGCTGGCCCACCAGGCCTTCACGCCATCTGGCAGCTCCACGGCATAAGGCAATATCAGGGTGGCCAAACCCGTCTCATCACGGTTGACGGGGAAGTAGGTGAACATGTGGTTGGGGACGTCCTCATACTCGGAGTAGAACGAGCTCCAATAGTTGGCGTTGCTGTAGCCGTGGCCGCCGGAAGACTGGTAGCCGAGGAAGAGCTCATACTGCGTGCCGTCCTTGATGAAGATGTCGAGGTCCTCGGGGCAGCCGTCGAAGGCGTGCCCGCCCATCAGAGTGAAGACTGGCGGCGGGTTGTCGCCGTCGTCCACCAGGCGGCCGGCCTCCACCCAGGTGTCCACATAGAGCGTCTTGAGGCCCGTCATGCCCTCGAAGGCGTAGTCGCCAATGCTGTCGGCCAGCTCCTGATGGATGGTGAGCACGGTGGGCGCCTTGGGTGCCGTGAGCAAACAGCGGTGTTTCGTGTCGTAGAGCGCCTCGTCGCGCACGGCGCAGCCGGCGCAGCCGTCGCTGAGCACAAAGGCCTGCTGCACGCTGTGGCGCTGGGGATAGGCGATGCTGTCGAGCGACTCGGGCAGCAGCACGCGGTTCACGGGCCCCAGATTCTCGAAGGCGTTGGCGCCCAGGGCGGTGGTGGTGAGCGGAATCTGGCTGAAATAGGTGTGGAAGTTGTCGTTGACGACGAAGTCGCCCGAACCCGTGGCGCCGATGGCCTTCTCGACCGCTACGGCGGCGGAGGCGACCTCCATCCATTCGATCGGGCCTTCCTCCTCCGGCCTGCTCTTCACCTCCTCCGTCTTGAACCTCGCACTCAGGTAGCCGGGAACGGAGTCGGCCACGTTATCGCCCATGTGGCCCACGTTCTTGGCGTAGAACGAGTCGCCGTAGTTGTAGCGCAGGAACACCTTCAGCTCGGGATAGCCGTTAAGGGGATATACCCACTCCGCATCGTCGGGGCCGAAGAGCATGGGCGCTTTCAGCTGCTCATCGGTGCAAGCCGTGCCGCCGCCACCTTCAATACCGTCGTGGCGATTCAGATAGAAGTTGTCCCGCACCTCGTTGCCGTTGCTCTCGCCGACAATGGAGCGGTAGTCTTCGTCGTGGCCGATGACCTTGCCGCTGAAGTAGCAATGGTGCACCTTGGAACCGTCGCCGCCGTCCTCCATCTTGCCCACGATGCCGCCTATCTGGCTTCTGCCCTCCACGGAGCCGTCGGTATAGCAATATTCAATCACGTTACAGTCGTTGGCCACATAGCCGCAGAAAGTGCCAATCTCATCGCCGTCATTGACATCCATCGCCTTCACCGTGCAGTTGACCACCGCGCAGTGGGAGATGAGGCTGTGGTTATCCATCCTGCCACAGAGGGCACCCACATGCTCGTTGCCGCCGTCGCCGGCCACGATGGTGACATTCTCCAACCTGAGGTTCACAATGTCACCGCCGCATATCCATCCGAAGAGTCCGCGGTCGTCCTCGCCGCCGTCGATATAGATATTCTTGATGGTGTGGCCCTGCCCGTCAAAGCGGCCGGCAAAGCGGTGGCTGGATGTCCAGCCGATGGTCCAGGGCTGGATGTTGTTGTTGTTCAGGTCGATGTCGTTCATCAGGTAGATGGTCCAATCGTCGTAACTGTGATGGTCTTCGTCGTCTTTCTCAAAGTTCTCCGCCATATGGTGCAGGGCCATGAGATGGGCGGGCGTGTAGATGTAGATGGTCTTGGTACTCTCATGCACAACGAACTGCTCTACCTTATCGCCATCCCAAATCAACTCGGGGTCGGTGATGTCCACCGCACCGGCCTGCACGGCGGCCATCGCCGCCAGCAGCATCGTCCATATCTTCTTTTTCATCATCATCATCAATTATCAATTATCAATTATCAATACGCAAACTTCACCGTCTCGTCGCCGGAGGACACCAGCCCTACCCCGCTGCGCTGCATCACGGGGAAGAAGGCCCGGCCGTCGTCGCCGGCCGTCTTGCGGGCCAGCACGGTGCCGTTGGCCTGATAGAGGCGCACCTGCTGGCCGGCCTTCACGCCGCTCACCTCCAGGCGGTTGCCCGAACGTCTCACGTGCATGCGGGCGTCCTTGTCGTCGTTGCTGAAGACGCGCTTCACAGCCACCACCTCGGACGAGGGACAGAGCGTCACTACGCCGCTGTTGTCGCTGCCGCAGAAGGTGTTACCCCTGATGCCCTTGTATTGTCCGTCAGCCGGGGATTTGTAGGCCAGCGTGGCGCCGACATACATCTTCTCCTTCTCAGTGACGCCGGGCACCTTGATCGTGACGTAGCCGGCCCGGTAGCTGCCGCAGTCGTGCATATGCCCGCTCTCGCCGTCATCATCGGCAAGGTTGCAGAGCAACTTCTTGGTCTCATACTTGATGTGGTCGTTGCCCGTCGTGGTGTACACAATCGAGCCGTAGGACGTCTCCTTCAGGCCCACGATGATGGCAAAGCCTTTCGGCAGGCGACGGCGGGCATAGTTGCGCACGCAGACGGTGATGTAGTTGTCGCCGTTCTCGTCCACCCTCTGAGCCGCCACGAAGCACCTCAGCTCCGGCTTGTAGGGGTAGAACAGGCTCGTGGTCCGCTCGCGGATGTTCTGACCGCGCTGACCTGCGCCGGCCGTAGTGGCGAGGCCGCGCGCACCCGGGGTCTCCTCTTCGTCCGAGAGGCCGAGCACGTCGTCGTACTCCACCGTCATCCTGGTGTTAATGCCGGTACCCAAAGTATAAGGTACGCTGATGCGCTCCGGAACGGATTCGCCGGCGTGTACGGTCATCTTGAGCGGATAGGTCTTGTCTTCGCCCACCGTCAGCACACAGTTTTTGATGGTCGAAGTGCCGTAGTTGGTGACGGTGATGAGCAGCGAGACCTCATCCTTGTGGCACTGGAAGGCCTGATTCTCCTCCGGGTCGAACTGCACGGTGTAGCCGAAGGCGTTGCCAAAGTAGGCCGCCTTGCGGTTGAGCTGAAGCAGGCCGTCCTTGTCGGCGCCCACAAAGCACACGTCGATCTTCTCCTTGGTCATGTAGCCGTCGAAGCTGTAGATGGTGCCGCCGGCTTCCGTCTGCACGGCGGTGATGGGCGTGCCCAGATGGAAGCTGCCGTCCGTGTTGGGCACCAGACGCGCCAAAGCAGCGCCACATTGTTGAGCGACTTGGCCTCCAGGTCGGGCACGATGGCGAACTCGTCGATGTTGGTGCCGCTCAAGATGAGCGAGGAGTTGATGCCCTTCTTTTCCTTACCGTCCATGCCGTAGCTCCTGATGCGGACGGTCGAGGTGTGGGAGGCGCTGTCGGTCAGCGTCATCCAGGCCATCAGGTTGTAGTCGCCCACACGGCTGAGACGCACGGGCTCCTCGGTGTAGTCGAGCGTCTGAGTGGCGACGTTGTTGTTGCCGTCCACCGTGATGCCGACGTTCTCATCCGAAGCGCCTGAAACGCCTCTGCGCGCCACGATGAAGGCCGAAGTGCCGTCGTAGGCGACGCGGTAGTCCTTGAGACAGAAGCCCTCGTTGACCTCCGCCAGCTGCACGGGCGTCGACCAGGTCTCATTGCCGTCGAAGCGCGACATCATCAGATGGCCGTTCATCAGGAGGTCGCTCAGCTGCACGGTGTCTCCCTCCTGCACCCAGCTGGCCTTCTCGAAGGTGCCCTCCTGCCAGACGGCGACAGCCTCGCCGTCGTCGGCCACAGCCACACGCGGCTTGAAGGAAGCGGTCTCGGGAGAGCCGTAGATGGGCTTGGGCTGGTACCACTTGGTGCCGGCGTTCTTCTTGGTGTAGTAGAGGTCGTAGAGGCGGCTGGCCTGGTTCACCGTCACGTCGAGCGTCAGCGAATCCTCGAGCTGCTCCTTGGAAAGCACACCCGTCGCCTGCTCCATCACCGCCAGGTCGAGTCCGGGCACGGAAGCGGCGTCGTAGTCGGTGCAGCCGCCCGAATGCCAGTCGGAGATGGTGGTGGGATTGCCCAAAGAGGCCACCTCAACCGTCATATTGTTGGGGTCGACGGTATTGTTCCGATAGCCCTGATAGATGATGCTGTCGCCGCCAGCGATGAACTTCACCGGCTGGTCAATGTCGGCATAGTTGCTGACCAGTTCGCCCGGAAGTGCGGCGGCGGGAGCGGGCTGCTTGTCGGGGTCGTCCTCGTCGCTCAGGTAGTAAACAAAATTCTTGTGGAAGGGATTCTTGTAGTCCTTCGGCCCGAGGAGAATATCATCGGTGTCCATCTTGCCCAGATCCCAACTCTTGTGCTTGCTCCAGCCCAGGCACTTCACCTTGTAGTAGGCACTCAAGCCGGCATACCAGTTCCAGGCGCTGCCAGAGAATTCGTTGCGGAAATCCAGTCGGGAGCCTCCGGCATACTTGAAGCCGGCGCCGCAACCCGCCATCACTCCGAACTCGGCACCGGCGATGAATGCGTCTATCTTAGCCCTGATGCGGCCGTTGATGTAAGCCTGACCGAAGAACTTGAAGGCCAGGATGTGATTCTTCAGCGGATCGTTGCTCTCCTTCGTGTTGTCGAAGGCAAAAATCCCCGCATTGACGCTGAGCTTCACGCCTGCACCGGCCGACACCTTCGGGCCGATGATGTCGGAAACCACATTCACCAGTTTGTTCTTACTCAGCCAGTCGCTGAAGTCGGAAACAGCATTGGGCATGCCCTTCATACCGCCAAGGGCACGCACCATGTTGGAGAAATTGAAGCCGAAGCGGACATTGGCCGAAGCTTCGGCACGCAAGCCGGCTTCATCGAGGAATTGCATGCCCAGGAACCACTGCTTCCAATCGCCTCCGTCCACAGTCAGCGGGATGGAGTACTTCTTATACAACTCCGCATAGGCATTAAGCATCACGTCGGCGTCGTAGTTCGCAACTTTTTCGCCCGCAGCCCCCGCCTGCAGATTAGCCAACTTGTATGACACGTCAAGCGTCTCGAACTCGTATCCGTCGGACTGGTTCATCGTCAACTTGTTGGTCTGCGGTTCGCTGGGCCACGTTTTGCTCCTCTTGTTGGCCATGTCGTACTTGTACATGACGCCGACGCCCATGGCTATCGTTATCTGAATCTTCCTGGTCTTGAAGAAATCGAGGTTGAGGCCGAGGCGGAAGTAGTACGGCGGCACTAAGGGAATCCTGTAGTCCAACTGGTTATAGGCGTCGGGCGCCAGATCGTCCGACCATTTCTCTGCCTCCGTCTGTGCTTCGCCTCCCTTGAGTTGCTCCTCAGCATTGGCGCGGGCCTCCGACTTTATCTTTTCCAGGTCAAGATACTTGTTGTAAAGGATGGGCAGAGCGCGCACCGAATCGCCGTCGAAGGCCACAGCGGGGCGGCCAGAGGTGTTGATGTCCAGATAGCCGCTCAGGTCGAACTTCGTGGTCCAGTATTTGTAGTCGAAGAATTTGCTGGTGATCGGCCTCGTGTTGCCGTCGAGGCTCTCCGTGAGGATGGCGTTCTCCTCGGCGTCGTTGTGCGCCTTAATGAGCGTGATGACAGACTCGGTCGCATAGGATTTCGGGGCGACGATGGCCACCTCCATCCGGGCGTAGTTCATATACTTCTTGTCGTCGGCCAGCTTCATGGTGTCCCTGTGGGAGCCGAACTCGTCGTAGTACACCGTCTCGTTGAGCTGCACGGGCACAATGTCCGAAGACTGTATGCTGCTCACGTAGAAGTCGCCGCGAAGGTCAACCGTGGGCGTCAGCGTCGAGAGTACTGACGAAGTCACCCTGGGCGAAGTGACAGGCTCGGGGATGCTCTCCAGGAAGATGTCCACTTCCTCCCTTTCGCTGTCGATGATGCCCGTCACGTGGTTGTAGGAGCCGGGATACATGCAGAGCTTCGGCAGGTAGCCGTTGCGATAGCACTCGATGGTGGCGGGCTCGCCGTCGGTCAGCACATAGAGGCGATGGGTCATGGGATCCAGGTCCCACTCGAGCAGACGTTTGTCCGTCGGCTTGTTGGTGGTGTCGGCACTCACGGCATGAATCGTCAGATCCTTCTTATCGATGTAAGGCTTGTTGTCACAGTACAGATGCACCCAAAGCGTGTCGTGATAGGAGAAGAGTCGCGAATCCAGATACGTGGGGTTGGGGGCCTCCATACGCTTGTGCTGGTTAAAAGGCATCGACGGGCCCGTCCTCACCGACACCGTGTTGTCGCTCACGTTCCACCAGGTCGCCGTCCTCGTAGTCGTAGAAGGTGTAGAGCTTGTCCACCACCATATGGCTGATATAGGCCGTGTCGCTCAGCTGCGTGTCGCTGTTGTAGCGGATCAGCTGCAGGGTGTAGTCGCCGGCGACGATGCGGCTCTTGTCGAGCATCACCGAACGCACGGAGGCCGAACCGTAGCCGTGACTGTGGAAGGTGAAGGTCTTCGCCGTCTCCTCGCCCTGACCCTGCGGCCAGACCTTCACCTCGATCTGGTTGTCGCTGATGGGCGGCATGATGTAGGCGTAGTTAAGGACGGAGAACACTTTCGTGTTGTTCTTCGAGGAGTCTGTATTGCTATTGTTGCAGGTCACGCGGACGTAGAAAGGCCGGTTACCCTGAGCCTTGTCCAGACGCAGGACGATATACTGGTTGTCGCGGGCGTCGAAGATCTGCTTGTAGAAGCCCACGGTGTCCTTTGGAGCGGGGTCGCGGAAGACCTCCTTAAGCGCGTCCATCTCGGCGCCGTTGTCCATTACGGCGTGATCAATCTCTTGCCATTGGAACTGGCTGATGTCGGTCCACGAGTCCAACTGACTCAGGTTCACGGCACGCTCTACGGTGAAGTCGTCGACAGCAAAACTGACAACGCTGACCAACGACAGGAAGAGTGCAAAAAACGTCTTTTGTAGTAAATGCTTCATGGCACAGAGCTTTAAGTTTGGGGCAAAAATACGGAACGGGCGCGTAACTGCCAAAAAATATGTCAAAAAAATATCGTTTTTTTACAAAAAAATGTATCTGACACTTCGTTTTTTACGTTTTAGGCACTTTTTTTTCAAAAAAGCAGGCCGCCGGATAGTTCCGACGGCGCTGCACGAACTTCTTGCTCTGGTTCTCGAAGTAATTATGCGCCATTTCACCGAAGAAATAATCATCTGCGGACGGTCATTTCTTAATCAGGTCACGCATCTTGTCGTAGTAGCCATCAACACCCAGTAGTTTGCACGAAATTTACTCACGCATTAGATTCTTCGTTCTTAGTTCTTCACTCTTAGTTCAAAAGCCCTGTCGGAGCAATCCGGCAGGGCTTTTTTGTTTACTCTTCCCACAAATCGTCGGAGGGAATCGTGGTGTGGCGAACCGTTTCGCGGCTGAGACCCTCTGGGGTCGGCTTGGTGGGATCATAAGGAACTTCCGGATCACTCGGATTAAGCAACTTCACCGGTGCTACGGCAACGACGGTGGATTCGGGAGTGATATAGGGCTTTTTCATTTCTCAAATTGATAATTGACAATTGACAATTGATAATTAAATTACCACTTTCTTGCCGCCATGGATGTACAGACCGCTCTTGGAGGGCTTCTCCGTCAGGCGACGGCCGTTCAAGTCATACCAAGGTGCATCATCGTCCATTGAATCCTGAATCCTGAATCCTGAATCCTGAATCTCACCGACTGCAGTCGGGTCATCGAAGTGCAGCGTCATGCGGCCCTGCTGGGGAACGTCGTTCATCGCCAGCCAGGCCACGTAAGACGGGAGGGTGTTGTTCTTCGGATGGTAGGCGTAAAAGCCAAGGTTGTCGTAAGAGGTGTCACCGGAGGGACGGCCCAGCGTCAGGAAGTTGGTCATCATCTCCGAAGCCGTCATCCTGTGGCCGCCGGGATCGACGCTGCCCTTGAAGAGGTTGCCCTCGTAGTCAGTGGCAGAGCCGGGATTGGGACCATCGTAGCGGTAGAGGTAGAGCGTGCCGGTGCCCTCGTAGGCCAAGAGTACAGGCGTCAGAGCCGGCACGACGTCGCCTTGTATCTTCTTGAGGTTGATCTTGCCCTCACCGATGGACTGGCACCACCAGGCAGTGACGCCATCGGGCAGCTCCACGGGATAAGGCAGGATCAGGGTGGACATGCCGCCCGGATTGCGGTTGACGGGGAAATAGGTGAACATGTGGTTGGGGGAGTCTGCATATTCGGAGTAGAACTGTTTCCAATAGTCGGCGTTGCTGTAGCCGTAGCCGCCGGAAGCCTGGTAGCCGAGGAAGAGCTCATACTGGGTGCCGTCCTTGATGAAGATGTCGAGATCCTCGGGGCAGCCGTCGAAGGCGTGCCCGCCCATCAATTCCATCACAGGTGGGCGGTTATCGCCGTCGTCCACCTCGCGGCCGGGCTCCACCCAGGTGTCCACATAGAGCGTCGTGAGGCCCGTCATGCCCTCGAAGGCGTAGTCGGCAATGTTGTCGGCCAGCTCCTGATGGATGGTGAGCACAGTGGGCAACTTGGGCGCCGTGAGCAGATAGCGGTGTTTCATGTCGTAGAGCGCCTCGTCCTTCACGCTGCATCCGGCGCAGCCGTCGCTGAGCACGAAGGCCTGCTGCACACTGTGGCGCTGGGGATAGGCGATGCTGTCGAGCGACTCGGGCAGCAGGACACGGTTCACGGACCCCAGAGGCTCGAAGGCGTTGGCGCCGAGGCCGGTGGTGGTGAGGGGGGTCAGGCTGAAATAGGAGTGCAGGTTGTCGTTGACGACGAAGTCGCCCGAGTTCGTAGCACCGACAACCTTCTCGAGGGCTACGGTGCAGGAGGTCATCTGCATCACGGTGTTTCTGCCGTCATCAATATCCACCGCCTCCTCCGTCCGGAACCTCGCACTCAGGTAGCCGGGAATGGAGTCGGCCTCGTTATCGCCCATGTGGCCCACGTTCGTTGTGTAGAACGAGTCGCCGTAGTTGTAGCGCATGAACACCTTCAGCTCGGGATAGCCGTTGAGAGGATAGACCCACTGGTCTTTCCCGAGGGTGTATTCATCATTATACATGCTGAACAGTAAGGGTTGCTTCATCTGCTCATCCGTACACGCCGCAATCTCGTCACCCCTGGGGTCGCCGCTGCCACCATCATAACCGGTGCCTTTCACGCCGTCATCGCGGTAGAGGTAGAAATTATTCACCAGCTTCTCACTGAAACGCTCACCGGCAATGGCACCAATGCAATCGTCGCTATGAGGGATGACTTTTCCGCTGAAGTAACAGTGATAGATGCCAGAGGTGTTGTCATCGCCCTGCTCTATCTTGCCCACCAGTCCACCGAGCTGAGCGTCGGCCTCTACGGTGATGTCGCTATAACAGTATTCTATTCTGTTGTGGTTGTTGGTCATATAGCCGCAGATGGCGCCAAACTCATCGTTGCCGCTTTCGTACTGCCTCACGCTTCCTCCCACCACGGCACAGTGGGTGATGGTGCTGTGGTTGTACATTCTGCCGCAAAGGGCACCGATGTGACAGTCGTCACCGTCGCCGGCGCAGATGTCCACATTCTCCAGTTTGAGGTTCATGACTTTGCCGTTGTCTATCTTGCCGAAGAGCGCGCGATTGTTGTCCTTTCCTTTGATTTTCAGGTTTTTGATGACGTGACCCCGACCGTCGAAGGTGCCGCCGAACTTGTGGTCGTCGTTCCATCCGAGGGTATAGTCGTTGAAGTTTTTGTTGTTCAGGTCGATGTCATTCATCAGATAGATGGTCCAGCCTTTGTAGCCCTGATCGTCGTCCTCGAAATCATCCCAGAATTCGCGCAGGGCAACGAATTGGTCGGGCGTGTAGATATAGATGGTCTTGGTGTCCGGAAACGCAGCGATTTGATCCGCTATCGTCTCGCCGTCCCAAATCATATCGGGGTCGGTGATGTCCACCGCACCGGCCTGCACGGCAGCCATCGCCGCCAGCAGCATGGTCCATATATTCTTTTTCATCATCATCAATTATCAATTGTCAATTATCAATTATCAATTGTCAATTATCAATACGCAAACTTCACCGTCTCGTCGCCGGAGGACACCAGCCCAACCCCGCTGCGCTGCATCACGGGGAAGAAGGCCCGGCCGTCGTCGCCAGCCGTCTTGCGGGCCAGCACGGTGCCGTTGGCCTGATAGAGGCGCACCTGCTCGCCGGCCTTCACGCCGCTCACCACCAGGCGGTCGCCCGAGCGGCTCACGTGCATGCGGGAGGTCTTGTCGTCGTTGCTGAAGACGCGCTTCACAGCCACCACCTCGGGCGAGGGATAGAGCGTCACCACGCCGCTGTTGTCGCTGCCGGAGAAGAGGTCGACCCCGATGCGCGCGTATTTTTCTGAGACGGGGAGTCTGTAGGCCAGTGTGGCGCCGACATACATCTTTACTTTCTCGGTGACGCCGGGCACCTTGAGCATGACGTAGCCGGCCCTATAGCTGCCGCAGTCGTGCATATAGCCGCTCTCGCCGTCTTCATCGTCCAGGCTACAGAGCACCCTCTTGGTTTCATACTTGATGTGGTCGTTGCCCGTCGTCCTGTAGACGATGGAGCCGTAGGACGTTTCCTTCAGGCCCACGACAATGGCAAAGCGTTTCGGCAGGCGACGGCGGGCATAGTTGCGCACGCAGATGGTGATGTAGTTGTCGCCGTTCTCGTCCACCCTCTGAGCCACCACGAAGCACTTCAGCTTCGGCCTGTAGGGATAGAAGCGGCCCGTCGCGCGCTCGCGGATGTTCTGACCATGCTCTTCGGCGTCGGCCGAGGTACCGGCAAGGCCGCGCGCACCCGAGATATGCTCTTCGTCCGAGAGGCCGAGCACGTCGTCGTAGTCCACCTTCATCCTGGTGTCAATGCCGCTGCCCATAATATAAGGTACGGATATACGCTCCTGATGGGAGGCGCCGGCGGGCACGCTCAGGTCGAGCGGATAAGTGTATTTTTCGCCCTCTTTGTCGCCCACCGTCAGCACGCAGTTCTTGATGGTCGAGGTGCCGTAGTTGGTGACGGTGACGAGCAGCGAGACCGAATCCTTGTCGCACTG
Source organism: uncultured Bacteroidales bacterium (assembly GCA_902784475.1). GTDB lineage: Bacteria > Bacteroidota > Bacteroidia > Bacteroidales > Bacteroidaceae > Physcousia. The sequence continues at coordinate 40,990 of CACZUX010000034.1, forward strand.
GAAGGCCTGATTCTCCTCCGGGTCGAACTGCACGCTGTAGCCGAAGGCGTTGCCGAAATAGGCCGCCTTGCGGTTGAGCTGGAGTAAGCCCTCCTTGTCGGCGCCTATGAAGCACACGTCAATCTTCTCCTTGGTCATGTAGCCGTCGAAGCTGTAGATGGTGCCGCCGGCATCCGTCTGAACGGCGGTGATGGGCGTGCCCAGATGGAAGCTGCCGTCCGTGTTGGGCACCAGACGCGAAGCGCAGAGACGCATGCGCACGGAGTCGCTCTCAAGCACCTGATCACGCCAAAGCAGCGCCACATTGTTGAGCGACTTGGCCTCCAGGTCGGGCACGACGGCAAACTCGTCGGCATTGGACCCGCTCAGCATGAGCGAAGAGTTGATGCCCTTCTTTTCCTTGCCGTCCATGCCGAAGCTCCTGATGTGGACGCACGAGGTGTGGGAGGCGCTGTCGGTCAGCGTCATCCATGCCACCAGGTTACAGTCGCCCACACGGCTGAGGCGCACGGACTCCTCGGTGTAGGGCAGCGTCTGAGTGGTGACGGCATTGTTGCCGTCCACCGTGATGCCGACGTTCTCATCCTGAGCGCCATAGACGCCTCTGCGCGCCACGATGAAAGCCGTAGTGCCGTCGAAGACAACGCGGTAGTCCTTGAGGCAGAAGCCCTCGTTGACCTCCGCCAGCTGCACGGGCGCCGACCAGGTCTCATTGCCGTCGAAGCGCGACATCATCAGGTGGCCGTTCATCAGGAGGTCGGTCAGCTGCACGGTGTCGCCCTCCTGCACCCAGCTGGCCTTCTCGAAGGTGCCCTCCTGCCAGACGGCGACAGCCTTGCCGTCATCGGCCACAGCCACACGCGGCTTGAAGGAAGCGGTCTCGGGAGAGGCGTAGATGGGTTTGGGCTGGTACCACTTGGGGCCATCGGTCTTCTTGGTGTAGTAGAGGTCAAAGACGCGGCTGGCCTGATTCACCGTCACGTCGAGCGTCAGCGAATCCTCCAGCTGCTCCTTGGGAATCGTCGCAGTGGCCTGCTCCATCACCGCCAGGTCGAGACCGGGCACGGAAGCGGCGTCGTAGTCGCTGCAGCCGCCCGAACGCCAGTCGGAGATGGTGGTGGGATTGCCCAAAGAGGCCACCTCAACGGTGAACTGGTTGGGGTCGTCGGGCTTGCCCTTATTGCTCTGATAGATGATGCTGTCGCCGCCCGCGATGAACTTCACCGGCTGGTTGAAGTCGGCGTAATTGCTGACGAACTCGCCCGGAAGAGCGGCGGCGGGAGCGGGCTTCTTGTCGGGATCGGCATCATCGCTCAGATAGTAGACAAAATTCTTGTGGAAGGGATTCTTGTAGTTCGTCGGCCTGATGAGCATGTCCCCGGTGTCCATCTGGCCTATATCCCAGCTCTTGTGCTTGCTCCAGAAGAGGAACTTCACCTTGTAGTAGGCACCCAGGCCGGCATACCAGTTCCAGGCGCTGCCCGAGAATTCGTTGCGGAAATCCAATCGGGAGCCTCCGGCATACTTGAAGGTGACACCGCAGCCCGCCGTCAGACCGAACTCGGCGCCGGCGATGAATGCGTCAATTTTGGCTCTGATGCGGCCGTTGATGTAGGCCTGACCGAGGAACTTGAAAGCCAGGATGTGGTTCTTCAGCGGATCAAGGCTCCCCTTCGTGTTTTCGAAAGCAAAGAGTCCCGCATTGATGTTGACCCTCACGCCTGCACCGGCCGACACCTTCGGGCCGATGATGTCGGAAACCACACCCACCAGTTTGTTCTTACTCAGCCAGTTGCTGAAGTCGGAAACAGCATTGGGCATGCCCTTCATACCGCCAAGGGCACGCACCATGTTGGAGAAATTGAAACCGAAGCGGACATTAGCCGCAGCCTCGGCGTTCAAGCCGGCCTCGTCGACAAATTGCATGCCCAGGAACCACTGCTTCCAGTCGTCTCCGTCCAGCGACAGCGGGATGGAGTACTTCTGATACAATTCCGCATAGGCGCTAAGAGTCAGATCGGCGTCGAAGTTCGCTTTCTCGCCGCCCTTCTGCATTTTGTCCAGCTTGGACGACATGTCAAGCGTCTCGAACTCGAATCCGTCGGCCATACCCATTGTCAACCTACCCGATTGCGATTCGTTAGGCCAGTTTTTGCTCTCCTTGTTGGCCATGTCGTACTTATAGAAGACGCCGATACCGATGGCCGACGACACCTGAATCTTCTTGGTCTTGAAGAAATCGAGGTTGACTCCGAGGCGGGCGTAGAACGGCGGCGTCATAGGAATCCAGAAGTCCATCCGCTTGTAGGCGTCGGGCGCAAGGTCATTCGTCCAGCCCTCAGCATTCGTCTGCGCTTCGCCTCCCTTGAGGCGCTCCTCGGCGGCAGCGCGGGCGTCGGCCTTCATCTTTTCCAGGTCGAGATACTTGTTGTAGAGGATGGGCAGCTCGCGCACATTTTCGCCGGCAAAGGCCACAGCGGGTCGGCCGGAGGTGTTGACCGCCAGATACCCGCTCAGACTAAACCTCGTGGTCCAGTATTTGTAGTCGAAGTATTTGCTGGTGATCGGCCTCGTGTTGCCGTCGAGGCTCTCCGTGAGGATGTCGTTCTTCTCGGCGTCGTTGTGCACCTTCTGCAGCGTGATGGCGGCGTCAGTATCATAGGATTTTGGCGCCACGATGGCCACCTCCATCCGGGCGTAGCTCATATACTTCTTGTCCTCGGCCAGCTTCATGGTGTCCCTGTGGGAGCCGAACTCGTCGTAATACACCGTCTCGGTGAGCTGCACGGGCAGAATATCCGAAGACTGTATGCTGCTCACGTAGAAGTCGCCGCGAAGGTCGAGCGTGGGCGTCAGCGTCGAGAGTATCGATGAAGTTACCTTGGGCGAAGTGACCGGTTCGGGGATGCTCTCCAGGAAGATCTCCACCTCCTCCCTGTCGCTGTCGATGATGCCCGTCACGTGGTTGTAGGAGCCGGGATACATGCAGAGCTTCGGCAGATACTTGTCGCTATAGCACTCGATGGTGGCGGGCTCGCCGTCAGTCAACACATAGAGGCGATGGGTCTTGGGATCCAGGCCCCACTCGAGCAGACGTTTGTCCGTCGGCATGTTGGTGGTGTCGGCGCTCACGGCGTGTATTGTCAGACCCTTCGTCTCGATGGAAGGCTTGTTGTCGAGGAAGAGGCTCACCCAAAGCGTGTCGTGATAGGAGAAAAGGCGCGAATCCAGATACGTGGGGTTGGGGGCCTCCATACGCTTGTGCTGGTTAAAAGGCATCGACGGGCCCGTCCTCACCGACACCGTGTTGTCGCTCACGCCCTGGCCCACCATTCGTGGTCCAGTTTGATGCGCTTGAAGCCGTCGGCCATCAAATAGGCTTCCACCAGGTCGCCGTCCTCGTAGTCGTAGAAGGTGTAGAGCTTGTCCACCTTCAGGCTCTTGATGTAGGCTGTGTCGCTCAGCTGCGTGTCGCTGTTGTAGCGGATCAGCTGCAGGGTGTAGTCGCCGGCGACGATGCGGCTCTTGTCGAGCATCACTGAACGTACGGAGGCCGAACCGTAGCCGTGACTGTGGAAGATGAAGTACTTCGCCGTCTCTTCACCCTGGCCCTGCGGCCAGATCTTCACCTCGATCTGGTTGTCGCTGATGGGCGGCATGATGTAGGCGTAGTTATCGGCGGAGAACACCTTCGTGTTGTTTTGCGAGGGGTCTGTCTCGCTCTTGATGCAGGTCACGCGGACGTAGAAAGGCCGGTTGCCCTGAGCCTTGTCCAGACGCAAGACGATATACTGGTTGTCGCGGGCGTCGAAGATCTGCTTGTAGAAGCCCGCAGTGTCCTTCGGAGCGGGGTCGCGGAAGACCTCCTTGAGGGCTTCCATCTCGGCGCCGTTGTCCATTACGGCGTGATCAATCTCCTGCCACTGGAACTTGCTGATGTCGGCCCACGAGTCCAGCTGACTCAGGTTCACGGCACGCTCTACGGTGAAGTCGTCAGCCGCAAAATTGACAACGCTGACCAACGACAGGAAAAGAGCGATAAACGTTTTCTGTAGTATATGTTTCATGGCACAGAGCTTTAAGTTTAGGGCAAAAATAGGGAGCGGGCGCGTAACTGCCAAAAAATCTGTCAAAAAATATCGTTTTTCTGCAAAAAAATGTCTCTGACACTTCGTTTTTTACGTTTTAGATACTTTTTTTTGCAAAAAAAGCAGGCCGCCGGATTACTCCGACGGCCCGAGAAACGGTTCTAAGTTTCAGGTTTCAAGATTCAGGATTCAACCGTGAACCATGAACCCTTAACCCTTAATCAGCAAAGCGCCTGCGTGTCGAGGGCAATCATCAGCTCCTCGTCGGTGGGGATGCAGCAGACGGTCACCTTGGAGTCGGCGGCAGAGAGCACAGCCTCGGTGGCGCGACAGGCGCGGTTCTTCTCCACGTCCATCTTGACGCCCATGAACTCCAGGCCCTTCGTGGCGCCTTCGCGCACCTCCCACTGGTTTTCGCCGGCGCCGCCGGTGAAGAGGATGACGTCCACACCGCCCATAGCGGCGGCATACTGGCCGATATACTTCTTGATGCGATAGCAATACATCTCCTTGGCCAGACGCGCCTTGTCGTTGCCGGCGGCGATGCCGGCCAGGATGTCGCGGAAGTCGGACGAGAGCTCGCTCACGCCGGCCAGACCCGACTGCTTGTTGAGCAGGTTGGAGAGGCCCTTCGTGTCGAGACCGAGCTTGTCCATGAGGAAGGTGACGGCACCGGCATCGATGTCGCCCGAGCGGGTGCCCATGATGAGACCTTCGAGCGGCGTGAGGCCCATCGAGGTGTCGACACACTTGCCGTCCTTCACGGCAGCAATGGAAGCACCGTTGCCGATGTGGCAGGTGATGATGCGCTTGCCCTCGGGCTTGATGCCCAGGAACTCGCAGACGCGCTGGGAGACGTAGCGGTGGCTCGTGCCGTGGAAGCCGTAGCGGCGCACGCCGTATTCCTTATAGAGATTGTAAGGGAGAGCGTACATGAAGGCGTAGTCGGGCATCGTCTGATGGAAGGCGGTGTCGAACACACCGACCTGGGGAATCTCGGGCAGCAGAGCGGTGACGGCGTTGACACCCTTGATGTTGGCGGGGTTGTGGAGCGGCGCCAGATCGTTGCACTTGGCAAAGTCGGCCATCACCTCGGGAGTGAGGCGAACGCTCTTGTTGAACTTCTCGCCGCCGTGCACCATGCGGTGGCCTACGGCATCGAGTTCGTGAAGATCCTTGAGCACGGCGTAGTCGCCGGAGGTGAGCACCTCGAAGATCCACTGCACGCCGGCAGTGTGCTCGGCGATGGGGCGCTCCATCTTGTGTTTCTCGCCGTTGAGCTTGACGGTGATGAAGGAATCGGGCAGGCCGATCTTCTCGATGCCGCCGGAGGTGACGACGCTGCGGTCGTCCATATTGTAAAGTGCATACTTGATGCTACTGCTTCCGCAGTTCAATACCAAAATTTTCATCAACTTTAAACTTTAAACTTTAAACTTTACTTCGCGTCTTGCGCCTGGCAGGCGGTGATGGCGATCATCTTGTAGACGTCGTCCACGGAACAGCCGCGAGAGAGGTCGTTGACGGGACGGGCAATACCCTGCAGGATGGGGCCGATAGCGTCGGCGCCGCCCAGACGCTGGGTCAGCTTGTAGCCGATGTTGCCGCACTCGAGGTTGGGGAAGATGAGCACGTTGGCGTGACCGGCAATCTTGCTGCCGGGCGCCTTCTTCTCACCCACAGCGGCCACAAGGGCTGCATCGGCCTGAAGCTCACCGTCGACATCGAGTGTGGGGTCGAGCTGCTTGGCCAGACGGGTGGCTTCTACCACCTTGTCCACCACTTCGTGCTTGGCGCTGCCCTTCGTGGAGAACGACAGCATGGCCACCTTGGGCTCTGCGATGCCGGCCACACTCTTGGCCGTCTGTGCCGTGCAGACAGCAATCTGAGCCAGCTGCGAGGCGTCGGGCATAGGCGTCACAGCCACGTCGCCGTAGACGAGCACGCCGCCCTCACCGTACTGCGTACGCTCGGAGATGATGAGCATCGCACCGCTAACGCAGGAGATGCCGGGAGCGCACTTGATGATCTGCAAGGCAGGACGCAGCGTGTCGCCCGTCGTGGAAAGAGCGCCGGAGATCTGGCCGTCGGCGTCGCCGCTCTTGATGATGAGGCAGCCGAAATAGAGAGGGTCAAGCACCTGCTTGCGGGCCAATTCGAGCGTCATGCCCTTTTTCTGGCGCAGCTGGAAAAGCAGCTGGGCGTAGGTCTCCGTCTTGTCGCTGGTGGCGGGGTCGATGATGGTAGCTTTGTCGAGATGGGTGAGGCCGAGTTTCTGGCCGAGGGCCATGATGTCGGCACGGGGGCCGATGAGGATGATGTCGGCCAGGTCGTCGGCAAGCGCCATATCGGCGGCAGTGAGGGTGCGCTCCTCAAGACTCTCGGGGAGAACGATGCGCTGTCTGTCGGACTTGGCGCGCTGGATGATTTGTTGCATTAATGTGCTCATAGCGTAATATGTTATTGTTGTTTATACTTTCTGCTTTCTTGTTCAGGCTATATGCGGCCCTTCATCAGGATTTGCTCCAGCTGCTCGGCGCTGACACGCGCTTTGAACTCGTTGTCGTAGGCCACGGAGATGCGCCCCGTTTCCTCGCTGACCACCACAGCCAAAGCGTCGGTCTCCTTGGAGAGCCCTTTGGCGGCGCGATGGCGCAGACCGAAGTCCTTGGGGATATCCAGATCGTGGGATACGGGCAGGATGCACGAAGCGGCCACGATGCGGTCGGAATTGATGATGACGGCGCCGTCGTGAAGGGGCGAGTTTTTGAAAAAGATATTCTCCAAAAGACGCTGCGAAAGGATGGCGTCGATGCGCTCTCCGGTGCGGACGAAGTCGCCCAGCGGCAGGTCGTTCTGCATCACAATGAGCGCCCCCACCCTGTTCTTGGCCATATTGAGGCAAGCCAGCACGATGGGCGACACCTCGGAGCGCGAATGACGGAACTCCTCGCCGGCATCGCCCGTAATCTGCTTCTTGGGGCGGAAGAAGTTGATGAAACGGTTGGCCCGCTCGTGAGTGCCCAAACGGAAAAAGAAGTGACGAATCTCCTCTTGGAAAAGCACGATGACAGCGATGGCGCCCACGCTGACCACCTGATCGAGGATGCTGCCCAGGAGCTTCATCTCGACCACCTTGGAGATAATGATCCAGAAGCTGATGAAGAGCAGCAGGCCGTAAAAAATGTTGACCGAGCGCGACTGCTTCATAAGCTTGTAGCACGAGAAGAGAATCACGGCCACAAGGAAGATGTCGAGAATATCTTTTACACCAACTTCGAACATAACATGACACATTGAACCGCCTCACGGACGTCGTGAACGCGGAGGATGGAAGCGCCTTTAAGGAGCGCAACGGTGTTGAGACATACGGTGCCGGGAAGCGCCTCCTCGGAGGTGATGCCCAGCGGCTTGGTGATCATGCTCTTGCGCGACACACCGACCAGGACGGGACAGCAAAGCTCTCTGACGAGCGCCGGCAAAGTGACAAAGAGGCGATAGTCGCTCTCCACACCGCCCGAGAAGCCGAAACCGGGATCGAGAATCACGTCGGCCACACCACGCTCACGGAGTCGCTCCAGCGCTTCGCCCATTCGGCGAAAGTCGGGCTGGGTCAGCACATAGGGCGCACGGAAACGGCAGAGCACATCGGTCATCTCATCGGAGCCGCCGCGGACGTCGTTGATGATGTCGGCCCATCCGCGCTCCAAGACTTCTGCCGCAACCGAGGGGCGGAAAGTGTCCACCGAGACAATAGCCTCGGGCCACTCCCGACGAACCAAAGGCAGGCTGCGGGAAAGACGCTCCATCTCCTCGCTCTCGGAGGCGGGCTGGCTGCCCGGACGGGTGCTGCATGCACCGACGTCGATCATCGAAGCGCCCTCGTCGCGAATCTGCCTGACACGGGCCTTCACCGCCTCGTCGCCGGAAATACGGGAAGGGGCGTAAAAGGAGTCGGGCGTGACGTTGAGGATACCCATCACCTGAGGAGCGGAGAGGTCGAAGAGTTGACCCCTGATGTTAATCGATGCCTTCACTGGCCGCAAAGTTAATAAAAATTTTGTTTACACTCGCGCCTGTACTCACATTTATTTGGACTTTTTTTGCAAAATGATTATTTAAGAGGTTTTTTATTCTTGCTTTTTTCTCCGTTTCCTCATTTTATTTTTAATTTTGCACGAGATATGTGCATACAAGAACTCTATAATATCTATCTTCGTCACCCCCGGGTGACTACCGACACGAGAACCTGCGGAGAAGGCTCGCTCTTCTTCGCCCTCAAGGGAGAGCGCTTCGACGGCAACCAATATGCTGCAGCAGCGCTGGAGAAAGGCTGCGCCGCCGTCGTGGTGGACGATGCCTCTGTGGCCCCCGAGGGCGACGGGCGCTACATCGTGACGGACGACGTGCTCGCCACGCTGCAGAAGCTGGCGGCTTATCACCGGACGCAGCTCACCATCCCCGTGATTCAGGTGACGGGCACCAACGGCAAGACCACCACCAAGGAACTGCTGGCCGCCGTGCTCTCGAAGAAATACCGGGTGCGCTACACCCAGGGCAATCTGAACAACCACATCGGCGTGCCTCTCACGTTGCTCTCCATCACGCCCGACGATGACATCGCCGTTGTGGAAACGGGCGCCAATCATCCGGGCGAAATTGCCTTCCTCTGCAATCTGGTGAAAGCCGACTGCGGCCTCATCACCAACGTGGGACGTGCTCATCTGGAAGGCTTCGGCTCATTTGAAGGCGTGAAGAAGACCAAGGGCGAACTCTACGACGACCTGGCCGCAAGAGGCAAGTTCGCCTTCGTCAACGGCGATGACGCCGATCTCACGGCAATGGCGGCAGAGAGGAAGCTGCACACGGAAGTCTACGTGGCGGGCGAGGTGGAAAGCTGCACCCCGTTTGTACACTGCCGTGTGGACGGACACAGCTTCGCCACACACCTCATCGGCGCCTACAATATCGCCAACATACGCGCCTCCTTCACCGTGGGCCGCCACTTCGGCGTCGGAGCCGATGAAGCGGTGGAGGCTTTGACCAGCTACGAGCCCAAACTGGGCCGGTCGGAATACAAAGAGACCGGACGCAACCGCCTCATCGTGGACGCCTACAACGCCAATCCCACGAGCATGATTGCCGCGCTGGAAAACTTCAGCCACATCGAAGCCCCCGGGCGTATGGTAATCCTCGGCGCCATGGGCGAACTGGGGCTCGAAAGCCCCCGTTTGCACGCCGAAGTGATGCAACACATCGACTGCGAAGCCTGGCTGGTGGGCAAAGAGTGGCCGGAAGACACGATGAAGGAGGCCCGCAGATTCCAAAGCGTGGACGACGTCATCGCAGCGCTGAAAGCACAACCCTTGGAGGGGCGCACGATACTCGTGAAAGGCAGTCACAGCACCAAGCTCTATCTGCTGCCCGAATATCTCTGACGAAACAAAAAACAACAAACAAAATATATCATGAAAAGATTTTTCCTTTTTCTGTTGATGCTGACTATGACCGTCGGCATTAATGCACAACGCAAGACGGACGTATTGGATCGCGGCTTGGTGGCCGTTCCCTCCGGATCGGGCAACCTAGTCACCTGGCGCATCTTCGCCGAAGAATACTACGGCGTGACCTACAACCTCTACAAGAACGGCAGTCTGATTGCCGAAGGTTTGGAAGCCTCCAACTATCTGGATGCTGCCGGTGGCGCCGGCGGCGCCTACCAAGTGGCTCCGGTGGTGAAGGGCGTGGAGAAAGCTAAATCTGCCTATTCCACTTATTTCCCCGACGGATACATCCAGTTTAACGTGGCCAGCGTGGTAGACCGCAATGGCAACAACGTGACTGGCGACTACATCATCAACGACATCTCGCTGGGCGATGTGAACGGTGACGGTGTAACCGAATTCCTCGTAAAACGCAACTACACAGGAGACATCCGCAGCAGCTCAAACACGACCTGCTTCCACCACTACGAATGCTACAACCTGAAAGGCGAAAGACTTTGGTGGATTGATCTCGGCCCGAACATGATGGCCGGCCCCGACGAGCAATGGGACTGCGTGATGTTCGACTGGGATCAGGACGGCAAGGCTGAAGGCATCATGCGCGGTGCGGACAACATGATTTTCCACACCACTGCCGGCGATATTAATATCGGCAACATGAACTATGTGGCTCCCCGAGACGAATACACCCACCAGGGTGCCGAATATCTCATCTACATCAACGGTCTGACCGGCGTGCCCTACGGTGCCGAATCGAAAACGGCCTTCACCCCGATGGCCTATCCCTTGCCTCGCTTCGAAGCAGGTGAAGCCGCCGATCCGCTCAATGCCACAAGCAGCGAATATGCCGCCGCATGGGGTAAAGCCGATACGGGACACCGCTCCTCAAAGCATTACTTCGGCGCTCCCTTCCTCGATGGCCGTCATCCCAGCATCTTCCTCGGACGCGGATGTTACACACGCCACAAGATGTGCGCCCTCAACGTGGATCCCGCCACACATCAGCTCAGCGTGCGCTGGCGTTGGGCCAACAACGGCGGATGGAGCGACCCATGGTTTGGCAACGGCTACCACAACTTCGGCATTGCCGACGTAGATGAAGACGGACGCGACGAAATCGTGTTCGGCTCAATGGTCATTGACGATAACGGCAAGGGCCTCTCCACCACCGGCCTGGGACACGGCGACGCAGAGCACTGCGGCGACCTCGACCCTTACCGCAAAGGCTTGGAATTCTTCGCCTGCAACGAGGACGAGCCCAATATGAACTTCCGCAACGCCACCACCTCGAAAATCTACTATCGTTCGGTGGGCACATCCGATGACGGACGCGCACTCTGCGGCAACTTCTCCAACTACTTCCCCGGATGCATGGGACGAAGCACCAACACCGGCCTCATCTCCACCGTGAAAGACAAGGAGCTCATCGGCGCCAACGTGCCTTCTACCAGCGGCACTAACGACGGTCTCTTCTGGAGCCATCTGAACCAGCGCATCTACTGGACAGGCGACCTGTTGGAAGGCATCCTCGATAGCCCGGGCACCGAACGCGATGCCGTAGTGTGGCACACGACGAAAGGTCGCGTATTCCAGTCGAATGGCTGCAAACTGAACAACGACTCGAAGAACAATCCCTGCGCCCTGGCCGACATCTTCGGCGACTGGCGTGAAGAGATTGTCGTTCGCAGCGGCGACAACGCATCGATTCGCATTTACACGACAACCTACCCCACCGATTACCGCATCCCGACATTGTGGCACGATCATCAGTATCGCAACGCGATGGTGTGGCAGTGTGTAGGTTACAACCAGCCGCCCCACGCCAGCTTCTTCCTCGGAGAACTGGAAGGCATCACAATGGCTCCTCCTCCATACACCATGACCGGACGCACAGAAATCGCCAACGGAGGCACCATCTCCACCGACAATGCCGGGCAGCACGTCATCGTGTGTGAAACAGGCAACACGAACATCACCATAGCCGAAGGCGCTAACCCCGACGTGGCTACCTTCAACGTGCCCTCTTGGGTGCAAGGCACCAACAGCTCGAAGACCGACGGCACGGCGCTGATTAACTACACCTATTATACCTGTACGGTAAGCGGCGGTGCCTTCACCGGGGGTATGACGCTAGCCAAGCAGGGCGACGGCATCCTGATCCTGCCTGCAGTCAATATGACCTACACGGGCGGCACCAACGTTTGGGCCGGCACCTTGAACTTCGACGGCAAACTGCTCAACAGCACCACATGGCTCAACCGCTTCACCACACTCAACTCCAAAGGCAGCTTCCGCTGCATCAAGGCCGAGTATGCCGCCAGCGTGAACCCCGGCGGCGAGAACGCACTGGGCACCCTGACGACAGACTCCCTCATGCTGCGCTTCGGCAGCCGCGTAAAACTGGACGTCTATGCCGATGGTCAAAAGGTGGACGGACTCAACGTTGTCAAATTGCTTTCGGTTGAGACCAAAACATCCAGCGAATGGTTAAACTACGGCCCCGAGCACCTGAAGCCCGTCTTCGAAATCGTGCCTCACTATGCCGGCAGCGAGAGTCTGCTGCCCGACGGACGTTACGAACTGGGCGTAATCCCTGAAGAGATAGAAGGCGCTCTGAGCGACATTAAACTGGAAGGCATCAAAGACCAGAAAGTCTCCCTCGTAGAAGACAATGGCAAGATTTACCTGGAGGTGAACAACATGCGCGAGCCCACCACTGTATATTGGCAGGGCAGCAAGAGCAACGTTTGGGACCTTGCTCAGACTGAGAACTTCAAGAACGTGGATGAGGATGACATCTTTGTCAACGGCGATGTGGTGAACTTCGACAATGCCGCTACCGTAACAGCAATCACGTTGGAGGGCGACTTGAGTCCCACAGAGTTGAACTTCATCGGCAGCAAGAATTATTCAATCTCCGGCACAGGCAAGTTGACCGGCACTGCCAAGATTAACCAAAGCGGCACAGGCAACACAACCATCTTGACCGACAACACGCACACGGGCGCCACCACCATCAGCGGCGGCACCATCACCGTGAACTCGCTCAGCAACTCAGCGCGCGCTTACGGCGCACTCGGCGCCTACACCTCCGGCAGCTCTCCCAAGATTACCCTATCCGACGGCGGCACGTTGAAGACCACCGCCGAGGTGACCTGCGGCAGCGTGATCACCACAAGCGGCACTGAGGGTGGTGTCATCAACAACGCCTCTGGCTTCACTACCCAGAAGGCCATCACCGGCACACTGCTTACTAAGAGCGGTGCGGGCAACCTCAAACTGGGCGTAGCCCCCACGGTAAGCAAAATTATTATGACCGCCGGTTCGATTGCACTGTCGGTGAATACGACCAAACCCTTCGAGCTTCAGGGCGGCACGCTCTACGATGATGCCCAGAGCACGTCACATGCCATCAACGTGCCGGAAGGCAAGTCGGCCGCATGGCACCTGACCTATTCCTACTACACCGGCTACAACAACGCCCTCACCGGCAGCGGCACACTGACTATTGTGCCCCGCAACAGCGTGAGCCGCGTGCGCATTGAGAGCGGATGGAACAATTTTGAAGGCACCATCGTCCACAACACCAACCTTTGGCTCCCCCTGAGAGGCAACGTGAATGCACCCAAGATGACACTGCAGATAGCATCCGGCTCCGCAGCCGCCAGCTCGCCGGGCTACACCTACACCATCGGTGCTGTGACCGGCGGCGGTGATCTGACCAACTCGGCCTGCGACTTCAACAGCAGCGCTGCTGTCAGCGGCAACGTGACCTGGAACATCGGCAACAACCTGGGCAAGGACTTCACCTTTGCCGGCCGCATCAACGACAACAGCGCGACGAACTACTGCACCTTCAACAAGGTGGGCAGTTGTACGATGACCTACACCGGTGCGGGCATGAATATCACCCGTGCCGTGGGCGTCAACGGCGGTCTGGTGTTGGACAACGCCAGCGGCGCAGATCTGGGCAGCGGCACACTGACCCTCAAGTCCGGAGCCACGCTAACCAGCAAGGCCAGCACGCTGCGCAGCTCTTCCATTACGGCTCAGAGCGGCAGCGCCATGTGTGTAACGAGTTGCACGTTCAACGGCGCCAGCATGAATTTCCAAAGCGGCAGCTCGCTGACCGTCGGCGATTCGCAGGCGAAGACTATCGGCGCCTTGAACGGTGGCAGCGCCAACATTACGGTCAACAACGATGCAAGCTGCGAAATGTATATCCGCAACAACACGCTCTTCAGTATCATCAATACCACCGGAAGACTGACGTTCAACGGCACCTTCAGGCTGAGCTACAACACCAGCGCCAGAAACGGCGTGAAACCTGCCGGGTTGCCCAACTTCAAGCTGGTGGATGCCGGCAACATCACTCTGGGCAGCAACTTTGCCTTCGACCTGCAGGAACTGCCCACCGGCTATTACTGGGATACAAGCAAGTTCGCCACAGACGGTATAATCAGCATCACCAACGTGGATCCCACGGGTGTGAACGAAGTGAAGGCTGTCGATCTGAGCAGCGACGAACTCACCGAGGCTTACACGCTCAGCGGCGTCTATGTGGGTCGTCCGACGAAGCCCGGCATCTACGTTCAGAACGGTCAAAAGTATCTTGTGAAATGACCTCAGAAGAAAGAGTTGAGAAGGCCATAGCCCTGTTCAAGGAGGGCTACAACTGCTCCCAGAGCGTGGCTATGGCCTTTGCCGACCTCTACGGCATCGGTGAAGAACAGATGTCGATGATTGCCGCTTCCTTCGGAGGTGGCATCGGTCGTATGAGAGAAACCTGCGGGGCTGCCTGCGGCATGTTTCTGCTCTGCGGTCTGGAGACACATCCGGAAGGGATGAAATACCCCAGCGCCGAACTCAAGAAGCGCAACTACGAAGAGGTGCAGCGCTTGGCCACACGCTTCAAGGAAGAAAACGGAGCTCTACTCTGCAAGGAACTCCTCGGACTCGGACGACAGGGAGACAAGGTGACGGACAACATGACCCAACCCACTCCCGAAGCGCGGACAGAGGCCTATTATAAAAAACGTCCGTGCGTGCGCATAGTGGAAACGGCGGCACGCATATATGCTCAATATCTCAAAGAAAAGCATGTATAAACTCCTGGCCGCCGACCTGGACGGCACGCTGGTCAACGAAGAAAAAATCATCACGCCCCGCACTTTTGAGTCGCTCATGGAGGCTCAGAGGCGGGGCGTTCGCTTGGCCATTTCCACCGGACGTCCCGTGGAGGGTGCACGCCATCTGGTGGAGCAACTGCGGATGAAGGACTACGGCGGATGCCTCATCAGCTACAACGGCGCTCTAGTGCATGACTGCGCCACAGGCGAGGTCATCTTCTCCCAACCGATAGACACTGCCCTGCTGCCCCTGCTGCTCCGGCGGGCCGAAGAGCACTGCTGCGCCTTCGTCATCTATCAGCCGACCCATGTGCTCACCACCGACGCCTCCAACCACTATGTACAGTATTCCGGGCGCAACAACCGTCTGCCTGTGCACGAGGCTGAAGATTTTCTTGGGGAAGCCCGGGGGCCGCTCTACAAAGGCCTGCTGGTAGGCGACCCTGACACCATGCCCGCCCTGCGCGATGCACTCACGGAGGAGTTGCGGGGGCAAATGGACTTCTGTCTCTCCGAGACCTTCTTCCTGGAATGTCTGGCGCCGGGCATCAGCAAAATGAAGGGCCTCGAAGCCGTCGCCGGCCACCTGGACATCAAGCGCGAAGAAATCATAGCTTTCGGCGACTCCGACAACGATGTGAGCATGATACGCTACGCCGGCCTCGGTGTGGCAATGGGCAACGCCAAAGAGAATGCCCGCCGCGCTGCAGACCTGATAACGGCCTCCAACGAAGACGATGGCATCGCCGCCGTTGTGGAGCAATATGTGCTATGAAGCGCCGCCTTTTCTTCTTACTCTTCATACTCTGCGGACTCGTCGCTCAGGCAACGGATGTCGATTCGCTGCTCGCCCTGATGACCCACAGGGAAAAAGTGCGGCTGGTGATCGGTGGCGGATGGAGCAGCCTCTTCAGCGGCTTCAACATTCCCTTTTGCGGCAAGCAACGAGTGCCTGGCGCCGCCGGTGTGACGCACGCCGTCGGGCGGCTTGGCATCCCCTCCGTCGTGATGGCCGACGGACCGGCCGGCGTGAGAATCAAGCCTCTTCAAAAAACCGACGGCAAGAAGCGTGAAGCCTATGCCACCGCCTTTCCCGTGGGTTGCTGCCTGGCGTCCAGTTGGGACACGGCGCTGCTTGAGGAAGTCGGCGCCGCCATCGGCGATGAAGCCGCAGCCTACGGCATCGACATCATCCTCTCTCCCGGCATGAATCTGATGCGCTCCCCGCTCTGCGGACGCAACTACGAATACTATTCCGAAGACCCGCTGCTGAGCGGCAAACTGGCCGCCGCCACCGTGCGCGGCATACAAAGCGTGGGCATCGGCGCCTGCGTCAAACACTTCGCCTGCAACAATCAGGAAACGGGGCGCATGCACAACGACTCCCGCGTGGATTCCGTCACGCTCTTCTCACTCTATTTGCGCCCCTTCGAGATAGCCATCCGCGAGAGCGACCCCTGGACGGTGATGTCGTCCTACAACATGCTCAACGGCGAGCGCACTCAAGAGTCGCGCTGGCTCCTGACCGAAGTGCTCCGCCGGCGCTGGCACTACCGAGGCGTCGTGATGACCGACTGGACCTTCCGCCGCCACACCCGCCGTCAGATTGCCGCCGGCAACGACCTCATGATGCCGGGCGACCTGCTGCAGCGACGTCAGCTCAGAAGGGCGTTCCTCGGAGCCGAAAACGGGGAAAACATGTTGGACACCTGTGCCCGGCGTGTACTGCAA
This sequence comes from uncultured Bacteroidales bacterium, assembly GCA_902784475.1. Classification (GTDB taxonomy): domain Bacteria; phylum Bacteroidota; class Bacteroidia; order Bacteroidales; family Bacteroidaceae; genus Physcousia. The sequence goes on from CACZUX010000034.1 coordinate 57,442, forward strand.
ATGGTTCGCAAAACGCGCAGCGCACAGGGTCTGCAAGCCACCGGAAAGCCTCATTTGGAGGAACATGCCAGACTCGCCCGACGGGCCGCTGCCGAGAGTTTCGTCTTGCTGCATAACGAAGGCGGCGCACTCCCCTTCAGCCCCGAGGCCCGTGTGGCGCTTTTCGGAGCATCGTCCTACGACCTCGTCGCCGGCGGCACGGGCAGCGGACACGTCAACGCCGCCTACAAGACGAATCTCTCCGATGCTCTGCCCCATTGTGTCGGTGCACTGTTACAAGCGGAATACCGCCGCTGGGCCCAAGACAACACCCACCGCAACAAGGCCGCAGGCTTCGGCTTCATGCAGAAATTCCTCGGACGCGGCGCCCTCAAAGAGATGCCCCTGAAGCGCGAATGGATCACGGAGGCGCTCGACAGTGCCGACATCGCCCTCATCACCATCGGGCGTCAGGCCGGTGAAGGACGCGACCGCCAGCCCGCCGATTTCGAACTCACGCGCGAAGAGCGAGACATGCTGCAACAGGTATCCCAGGAGGCCCGCATGAGGGGCATCAAGACCGTCGTTGTGCTCAACGTCAGCGGCGCCATCGAGACCGCCTCGTGGCGTCATCTGGCAGATGCCGTGCTCCTCATCTGGTGTCCCGGACAGGAAGGCGGATGTGCAGCCGTTGACGTGCTTACAGGCGTCGTGAACCCTTCGGGACGCCTCACGATGACCTGGCCGGAACGCCTGGAAGACCTTCCCTCCACACGCATCTTCGGCGACGAACGGGTGACGCTCTACGCCGAACGCGACAGCGTGGGCTACAGAGCCTTTCGCGACGGTCGTCGACGTCCGGCCTATGCCTTCGGACACGGGCTCTCCTACTCCGCTTTCAGGGAGGAGATTTTGGCGGACGGACGCATCGCCGTCACCAACACGGGAGAGCGGCCTGGCCGCCACGTGGTGATGTGGTGGGAGGACGGCATTCTGACGGGATTTGCCAAGACGCGCCTGCTCGCTCCCGGAGAGTGTCAGGTGTTAGGGCATGAGCAGGCTGCTGTCGCCGTAGGAAAGGAAGCGGAAATCGTGGGCGAGCGCGTAGTCGTAGATGCTGCGCCAGTCGCCGTGAACGAAGGCGCTGACCAGTAGCAGCAACGTGCTTTGCGGCTGATGGAAGTTGGTCACCATCGCCTTCACCACATGATAATCTGCGTGGACGAGTGAAGTACCTCCATCGCATGCTTCTCCATGTAACGCAGCAGCGCGGAAAGGGCCTCAGCTGCATCTTCCGAAGCAGTTGTCTCATAGGGCATCCATTGGGACACGTGCAGCTCTTCGCCCTCGCCCGTATCCTGCCCCTCGCGCATCAGCGCTTCGGCCTTGAGCCCCATGTAGTAGAGGCTCTCCAGCGTGCGTACGCTGGTGGTCCCCACAGCGATGGCACGGCCTCCGTAAGCCACAAGACGCTCAATGGTGTGACGATTGACGGCGATGTGCTCGGTGTGCATGTCGTGCCCGCCGATCTGCTCGCTCTTGACTGGTCGGAAGGTGCCGGCGCCCACGTGCAGCGTCACCTCTTCGCGCTCGATGTGTCTCTCTTTCAGGCTCTCCAGCACACGCTCCGTGAAATGCAGCCCGGCTGTCGGCGCGGCCACACTGCCCTTGATGCGCGAATAGACAGTCTGATAGGTGGTCAGGTCGGAAGCCTCCGTCTTGCGGTTGAGATAAGGCGGGATGGGAAGCTCGCCGGCCTGCTCCAAGATCTCGGCCCAGGTCAGCGGTGCAGTCCAACTGAAGCGGATGCGCTCCGAAGTGCCTTCGTGACCCAGGCGTTCGGCCGTCACTTCTTCACCGCCGGGCAGCAGGAGCGAGAGCGTGCCGCCCTTCCATTTCTTCAGGTTACCCACCAGGCAGAGCCATTCGCACCGGCCCCGGCTCAGGAAGTTCTCCTGATACTCTGCGGGCTGCGCCGGCTCCAGTATGAACACCTCGATTTGCGCTCCGGTCTCCTTATGGAAATGCAGGCGGGCCTGTACCACTTTCGTGTTGTTGAACACCATGAGCGCATGCTCGGGCAGATGCTCCGAGATACGGAAGAAGCGGTCTTCACCGATGACGCCGTGCCTGTAGAGCAACAGTTTGGAGCTGTCGCGCTCGGGCAACGGATATTTGGCTATGCGTTCATCGGGTAGCGGATAGTTGTAGTCTTTTATCTGTATGCTTTTAGGGTCTGTCATATCGTATATCCCATAAATACAAGCCGCAAGCGGGCACGCTCTCACCGGCCTGACAGCGGTCGCGACGCTCAATGACCCGACGGAATTCGTCCACCGTCATACGGCCGCGCCCCACCTCGACGAGCGTCCCCACGATGGCGCGCACCATATTGCGCAGGAAGCGGTTGGCCGTCACCGTGAAGCACCACACGGGCGCAGTGTCCATCTCGCCGAATTTCACCCGATTCCACCGGGCTTCCGTGATGCAGCAGAGATTCGTCTTGGCATCGGTGTCCACTTTGGAGAAGCTGGTGAAATCCTCGTATTCAGCCAGCACGGAGGCGGCCTCGTTCATGCGGTCAAAGTCGAGCGGAAACGTCACCATCCACGATCGTCCCTCGAGGAAGGCGTCCTTATTGGTATGCACATAGTAGTGGTAGGTGCGCGCCGTAGCCGAAAATCGGGCGTGCATATCGTCGGCTACAGGCTCCGCCTCCCTCACGGCGATGTCGCGGGGCAACAACTTGTTGAGCTTGTAGACCAGCTGGCCGCAGTCCAGATTCGCTATGCTGTCGAAGTGGGCCACCATCGTGCGGGCATGCACGCCGGCATCGGTGCGTCCTGCTCCCGTCACGCTGATGTCCTGGCGAAGCAGTGTGGAGAGCGCACGGTTCAGAACCTCCTGCACCGAAGTGCCGTTAGGCTGTATCTGCCAGCCGTGATAGGCTCTTCCGTCAAAACTTAAAGTGATAAAATAGCGCACGTTTCCTGTTTTACCGTGCAAAAGTACAAAAAAAGGCCGTCTTATTCCGTGTAATTCACAATTATTTCCTATTTTTGTAACGAAAATACCTTTACAACAATGAAAAAAACACTTCTACCCCTGCTCACTCTCCTTGTGTTGGCCGTTTCGTGCACTACGGAAAAGGAGATTCCCGAGACTTCCTATCTCTTCTGTTTCTTCTCCAACAACACCCCTGAAGGAGAGCAGATACGTTACGCCATCTCCGATGACGGCTTCAACTACCGCAGCCTCAACGACGGCAAGCCCGTCGTCCTCTCCGACAGCATTGCCCTGACGGGAAGCATCCGCGACCCGCATCTCATACGCGGCGTGGACGGCAAGACCTTCTACATGGTGCTCACCGACATGCGCTCCTCTCTGGGCTGGCAGAGCAACGACGGCCTCATCCTCATGAAGAGTACCGACCTGATTCATTGGGAGCACAAAGCCATCGACTTCCCCTCGCGCTTCCCCGACCTTGAGGGTCACGACCGCGACAATCTGCACGCCGTCTGGGCGCCCCAGACCATTTGGGACCCCGACTCGCAGCGCTACATGATTTACTACAGCATCGGGCGTCACGATTGGGAGTACGAGACCAACGACAGCATCCGCGATGAGGAGACGGGCGAGAAGAAACCCTTCTATCAGCCCTACTTTAAGATTTTCTACAGCTACGCCAACGAGGATTTCACCGACATCACGGAGCCCAAACTGCTCTTCGACTTCGGCACGGCAGCCATCGACGGCGACATTGTGCGCGACGAGAAGAACGACCAGTACGTCCTCTTCTTCAAGGACGAGGGCCGCTCGGTGGACAACAACGGCTTCAAGACCCGCCAGGGTGTGATGCGCGCCACCTCCAAGAAACTCACCGGCCCCTACACGATTGAGTGGAAGCACCTCAACAAGCCCGGCCAGTTCCCCGTCGAGGGTTCGAGCGTGTTCCAGCTGGCCGACGGCTCCAAGTGGATCCTGATGTACGATTGCTACAGCGACGGCTACTACCAGTTCTGCGAGTCCGTTGACCTGCAGAACTTCACCCACGTTCACGACACGCCCACCGAGGGCAACTTCACACCGCGTCACGGCTCCGTCATCCTCATCACCAAGGAGGAGCGCCAGCGCCTGGAGGATGCATTTGGATATTAAACTTTAGTTATGAAAAAGATTGTTTTTGTAGCTCTGCTGCTCGCCTCTGCCCTGCCCTTTTTCGCACAGCACGACCGCGGACAGCAGCAAAAGCCGTCCAAGCCCAGCATCGTGCGCAAGGGTCTGATGGGCGCAGAGAAGGTGGGGCGCGATTGGATACTTGTGGTGCCTGACAGCCTCCTGAGCAAGGATATGCTCACCACCACACGTTTCATCTCCACGCCCTCCGAGACGGGCGCCTACGGCGGCGAACAACTGCAGGAGCAGACCGTCTTCTGGGAGTTGAACCCCGACAGCATGCTGGTGCTTCGCGCCCGCATGACGGTCAACGTGGCCGACACCACGCAGCGCATCTCGCGTGCCGTGACGGTGGCCAACGAGAATCCCATCATCGGCCTCTTCGAGGTGACGGAGCACAAGGACAAGGCCCGCAAGATCAAGGTCAACCAGTTCTTCCTGGAGGACGCTCCCGCCCTGGGCTTCTCCGAGCGCGCCAAGCAGCAGCTTTCGATGACAGGCGTCCACAGCGGCCTTTCGTATATTGAGGACATCAAGAGCTTCCCGGGCAACGTGGAGGTGCAGATGGTCAAAACCTTCGTTTCGCGCGGTACGTCCAACCCCTCGGCCGCCTCTACCGGACGCATGACCTTCCGCCTCAACGTGAGCTTCATCCTCCTGCCCGAAGTGCCCATGCTGCGCCGCTATTTCGACCCGCGTGTGGGCTATTTCACCAATGCTTTCACGGAGTATTCCGACGACCAGCAGCGCGTCAAGAGCAAGCAGTTCGTCTGCCGCTGGCGTCTGGAGCCCAAGAGCGACGAGGACTGGGACAAGATGGCCGCGGGCGAACTCATCGAGCCCAAGAAGCCCATCGTCTACTATATTGATCCGGCCACGCCCAAGCGCTGGCGCCCCTATCTCATTCAGGGCGTCAACGACTGGCAGAAGGCTTTTGAGAAGGCCGGCTGGAAGAATGCCATCCGGGCCGAGGAGTGGCCCGAGGGCGACTCCACCATGTCGATGGAGGATGCGCGCTACAGCGTAATCCGCTATCTGGCTTCTCCCATCGAGAACGCCTATGGCCCCCACGTCAGCGACCCTCGCACGGGTGAGATCCTTGAGAGCCACATCTGCTGGTATCACAACGTGATGACGCTCGTCCACGACTGGTATATGGTCCAGGCCTCCAGCATTGACGAGGCCGCCCGCAAGATGCACTTTGACGACGCGCTCATGGGCGAGCTCATCCGCTTCGTCGCCTCTCATGAGGTGGGCCACACGCTGGGTCTGCGCCACAACTTCGGCTCGTCGAGCACGGTGCCAGTGGACTCCCTGCGCAACAAGTCGTTTGTCATCCGCCACGGCCACACGCCTTCCATCATGGACTATGCGCGCTTCAACTATGTGGCCCAGCCCGAGGACGGCATCGGCCGCGAGGGCATCTTCCCCCGCATCGGCGACTACGACCTCTGGGCCATCGAGTGGGGCTACCGTCCGATGCGCTACGCCATCGACGAGGATCTTGACCATCAGCTGGAGGAACCGCTCACCTACGAGGCGCAGAAGAACCCGCGCCTGTGGTGGGGCGACGGTGAGACTTACCACAACGACCCGCGCCGCCAGAGGGAAGACCTCGGCGACGACGCCGTGAAGGCCAGCGAATACGGCATCCGCAACCTCAAGCGCGAGCTCCGCGCTCTGCCCCAGTGGACCGATGAAACGATGGATTATTTCGGCGTCAACCTGCCCTCGATGTACAACCAGGTGCTTAGCCAGTTCCTACGCTATGTGGGCCACGTGGCGCACAACATCGGCGGCACGCGCGAGACCTTCCGCACACCGCTCCAGGGCGGCACACTCTACGAGCCCAACCCGCTGGAGCGCCAGAAGGCCGCCCTCGACTTCATCGACCGCCACTGTTTCCAGGAACCCGTGTGGCTGCGCGATGTGCCCTACCTCAAGCAACTCACCTACGACACGGAGCAGATCACCCTCATCGTGGCGCGCCGCACGGTGATGCTCATCACCGACCGCCTCTCCAGCGACCGCCTCAACCGCCTCTGGCCTCTGCGCGACGTGATGAGCCGCGTCACCGACCTCATCATGAAGGAGGCGCAGAGCGGAGCCCGTGTATCGCGCTATCGCCGCGAGCTGCAGAACCGCTACGCCCAGTGGCTCATCGACAGTTTCCGCAACGCCGACGCCACCGACCCCGACCGCCCCACGCTGCTGCTCACGCTGGAGCGCCTGCGCAACCACACGATGTCGGCTTCGCGCGCCACCTCCGACGCCACCACACGGGCTCATTGGCTCAGCCTCTATGACTTAATTTCCAGAGTATTGAAGATATGAAGCACGCACTCATCATCCCCGTCTTCCTCCTCGCCGGCCTCCCTGTCGGAGCCCAGAAGTTTGAGAGCATGGAGGACGTGAACAAGGTGGTCGACCTCACCCTCGACTCCCTCGACAAGGCCGCCACCGCACGCCCCGTAGCCGGCAGCACCCGCAAGGGTGACAACCCCGTGCTCTTCCTTGTAGGCAACAGCACGATGCGCACCGGCACGCTCGGCAACGGCGACAACGGCCAGTGGGGCTGGGGCCGCTTTGCCCACGAATATTTCGACGAAAACAGGATCACCGTGGAGAATCAGGCCCTCGGAGGCACCTCTTCGCGCACCTTCTACCGCCGCCTCTGGCCTGCCGTGAAGCAGGGTATCCGTCCCGGCGACTGGGTCATCATCGAGCTGGGCCACAACGACAACGGGCCCTTCGACTCGGGGCGCGCCCGCGCCACCATCAAGGGCGTCTCCCCCACCGATTCGCTTGAGGTCACCATCAAGGAGACGGGCGAACACGAGACCGTTTACAGCTACGGCGAATACCTGCGCCGCTTCGTGCGTGAGACGCGCGCTCTGGGGGCGCACCCCATCCTCATGTCGCTCACGCCGCGCCACGCCTACGAGAAGGACCGTCCCGGCCGTGTCGTGCGCGTCAACCAGAGCTTCGGCCTCTGGGCCCGCCAGGTGGCTGAGGAGATGGGCGTGCCCTTCATCGACCTCAACGAGATTTCGGCCCTGAAATACGAGCAGATGTCGCCCTGGAAGTTCGGCTATCACTTCTACCTGGACAACATCCACACCTCCACCTTCGGCGCCCGCCTCAACTGCCGCAGCGCCGTCGACGGCCTGCTCTCGTGCGAGCATCCCGAGGTGCAGCCCCTCAAGGCCATGATGACCAACACCGACCTGCCCACCACCGGCGTCGTGCGCCGCCAGGGCCGCCCCGTGGTCTTCATCACGGGCGACTCCACCGTGAAGAATCAGGACCGCGACACCACCTCCGGCATGTGGGGCTGGGGCTCTCAGGCCGCCCAGATCTTCGACACCGAACGCATCACCGTGCAGAATTGCGCTCAGGCCGGACGTTCCTGCCGCAGCTACCTGCGTGAGGGCCGTTGGGACAAGGTCATCAACGACGTTCAGCCCGGCGACTTCGTCACCATCCAGTTCGGCCACAACGACATCGGCCACGAGATTGACTACGGCAAGGCCCGCAACGAGATCAGCGGCACGGCCGACTCCTCCCACGTCTATCGCGTCAAGACCGACAGCGAGATGCGCAACGAGGTGGTCTACACCTTCGGCTGGTATCTGCGCAAGATGATCGACGACGTGCGCGAGAAGGGCGCCACACCCATCCTCATCTCCCTGACGCCGCGCAACGAGTGGCCCGATGGCGAGCACATCGAGCGCCGCAACGACTCCTTCGGCCGCTGGTATCGCGAGGTGGCCGAAGAGACGGGCGTCACTTTCGTCGATCTGCACAACATCTCGGCCGACATCATGGACGCCCTGGGGCGCCGTGAGGTGAAGAGCTGCTACATCAACGACCACACCCACACGTCGCTGCGCGGAGCGCAGATCAACGCGCGCTGCGTGGCCAAGGGCCTGCGCACCGTCGGCTCTCCCCTGGCCGACTACCTCAGATAAGACGCACCCGCAGCACACCCGCCTGTCCTTCGACCCGTGCATTCTCTGAACATCCTCCGCCTGCTCCTGCATCATGAGTGGCTGCAGCGCCGGCGCAGCGCCGCCTCCGGCCTCCGCCGTCTGCTCTC
>CACZUX010000035.1 GCA_902784475.1 uncultured Bacteroidales bacterium
TACCATACGACAATGAGATCCATATCCCCTCATTTCAACCAGTGTTTGGCCGACAGCATCCGCGAGTTTTGGGAGATGCCCGCACTCAGCGATTACGGCGTCAACACGTTGCAGTACAAGGACGTTGCCCGCAACATAGAGAAGTGGCATATCCTCTTCGAGAAGGCCGGCATCAAGCCCGGCGACAAGATTGCCCTCTGCGGACGTAATCAAAGCCGTTGGGGCGTAGCCTTCTTTGCCATACTGACCTACGGCGCTGTGGCTGTGCCCATCCTCCACGAGTTTCATCCCAACCAGGTGCACGACATCGTCAACCACTCGGAGAGCCGCATGCTCTTCGTCGGCGACATGGTTTGGAAGAAGTTGGACGTCAAGCAGATGCCCGCCATTCTCGGCGTCATCAGCAATTTGGACGACTCGCTGCTCTTCTCCTCGTCGAAGGCGTTGACCGAAGCCCACGAGCACCTCAACGAGCTCTTCGGCCAGAAGTATCCCAAGAAGTTCCTGCCGCAGAACATTAAGTATCATCAGGACAAGCCCGATGAACTGTGTATTATTAACTATACCTCCGGAACGACATCAAACTCCAAGGGTGTGATGATCCCCTATCGTGCCATCTGGAGCAATATGCGCTTTGCCTACGAGGTGTTCGGCGAACACGCCAAAGCCGGCGACGCCATTCTCTCGATGCTGCCTATGGCCCACACCTACGGCATGTCCTTTGAGTTCATCTACGAGTTCACCGCAGGCGTCCACGTCAACTTCCTCACCAAGATGCCCACGCCCGCCATTCTCCTGAAGGCGTTGGCCGACGTGCGTCCGGCCGTACTGATTGTGGTGCCTCTGATTCTGGAGAAGATTGTAAAGAAGGCCGTTCTTCCCAAGGTGCAGGATCCCATCATCGGCCGCCTGATGAAGACGCCCGTCGTGGGTCGCGTCATTAAGCGCAAGATCTGTGAAGGCATCCGCGAGGCTTTCGGCGGCCGCTTCTACGAAGTCATCGTTGGCGGCAGCGCTATGAATCAGGAGATTGAGGAGCTGCTCCACGACATCGGCTTCAACTACACCATCGGCTACGGCGCCACCGAGTGTGCGCCCATCCTGGCCTATGAGGACTGGCACAACTTCGTGCCCGGTTCGTGCGGCAAGGCTGCTCCTCGCATGGAGCTGCGCATCGACTCCCCCGATCCTCACCGCATTCCCGGCGAGATCCTGGCGCGTGGCATGAACGTGATGCTGGGCTACTATAAGAATGAGGAAGCCACGCGCGAGACTTTGCGCAACGGCTGGTACCACACCGGCGACTTGGGCATCATCGACCGCGACGGCAACGTCTTCATCAAGGGCCGCTCGAAGAACATGCTCCTGGGCGCCAACGGCCAGAACATCTATCCCGAGGAGATTGAGGACAAACTCAACTCGCTGCCTATGGTGGCCGAGTGTGTCGTCATCCAGAAGGGCGAGAAGATCTACGGCCTCGTCTATCCCGACATGGAGGCCTGCCAGAAGCAGGGCATGAGCGCAGAGGCCATTGCCGACCTCATGGAGACCAACCGTCAGACACTCAACCGCCAGCTTCCGGCCTACGAGCAGATTGCCGGCATCAAGGTGATGAAGGAAGAGTTCGAGAAGACGCCCAAGAAGTCCATCAAGCGCTTCCTCTACACCGACGAAGAAGTATAAACGACAAACCTATTGACCGCTTTGCAAGACAAGATACGTAATTTCTGCATCATTGCCCACATCGATCACGGCAAGAGCACGCTGGCAGACCGCATGCTCGAGATGACGGGTACGCTCAAGGTGACGCAGGGCCAGATGCTCGACGATATGGATCTCGAGCAGGAGCGCGGTATCACCATCAAGAGTCACGCCATCCAGATGAACTATGGCCAGTACACGCTGAATCTGATTGACACTCCGGGCCACGTGGACTTCTCTTACGAGGTATCCCGCTCCATCGCCGCCTGCGAAGGTGCGCTTCTGGTGGTGGATGCCACTCAGGGCGTCCAGGCTCAGACCATCTCCAATCTCTATATGGCCATAGACCACGATCTGGAGATCATTCCCGTCATCAACAAGTGCGACATGCCCAATGCGATGCCCGACGAGGTGGAGGACGAGATCATCGACCTTCTGGGCTGCAAGCGTGAGGAGATCATTCGCGCATCGGCGCGCACGGGCGAAGGCGTTCAGAGTATTCTTGATGCCATCGTCGAACGCATCCCAGCGCCCGAAGGCGACCCCTCTGCCCCGCTCCAGGCGCTCATTTTCGACTCCGTGTTCAATCCCTTCAGGGGCATCATCGCCTATTTCAAGATTGTCAACGGCACCGTGCGCAGCGGTCAGCAAGTGCGTTTCATCAACACGGGCAAGGAGTACAAGGCCGACGAGATCGGCATCCTCAAGATGAACCTCTCGCCGCGCGACACCCTCTCGGCGGGCAATGTGGGCTACATCGTCTCCGGCATCAAGACGGCGACGGAGGTCAAGGTGGGCGACACCATCACCACTGTCGAAGGCGGTGCATCGGAGGCTATTGCGGGCTTCGAAGAAGTCAAGCCGATGGTGTTTGCCGGCGTCTATCCCATTGAGACCGAGGATTTTGAGGATCTGCGCGCTTCGCTCGAAAAGTTGCAACTCAACGACGCCTCCCTCACCTTCCAGCCCGAGTCGTCGGTGGCTCTGGGCTTCGGCTTCCGCTGCGGCTTCCTGGGACTGCTCCACATGGAGATCATCCAGGAGAGGCTCGACCGCGAGTTCGACATGGACGTCATCACTACAGTGCCCAACGTCTCCTATCTTGTCTACGACAAGCAGGGCGAGGTGCGCGAGGTGCACAATCCCGCCGGCATGCCCGACCAGACGCTCATCGACCACATAGAGGAACCGTTCATCCGCGCCACCGTCATCACCACGACGTCCTATCTGGGCAACATCATGACGCTCTGTCTGGGCAAACGCGGCGAACTCGTCTCCCAGAACTTCATCACGGGTAACCGTGTGGAGATACTCTTCGACATGCCTTTGGGCGAAATCGTCATCGACTTTTACGACAAACTGAAGTCCATCTCCAAGGGCTACGCCTCTTTCGACTACCACCCCATCGGCTTCCGCCCCTCCAAGTTGGTGAAGCTCGACATTCTGCTCAACGGCGAACCCGTCGACGCGCTCTCTACGCTGACGCATTTCGACAACGCCGAGACCTTCGGTCGCCGCATGTGCGAGAAGCTCAAGGAGCTGCTCCCGCGCCAGCAATTCGACATCGCTATACAGGCCGCCATCGGTGCGAAGATCATCGCCCGCGAGACGGTGAAGCAGGTGCGCAAGGACGTCTTGGCCAAATGCTACGGCGGTGATGTCTCCCGCAAACGCAAGCTGCTCGAAAAACAGAAGCGCGGCAAGAAGCGCATGAAGCAGATCGGCAACGTGCAGGTGCCCCAGAAGGCCTTCCTTGCCGTCCTGAAACTTGATTGAAAAACACACACAGAATATGGTCCGCAACACAAGCATCACGCAACGCACTGATTACGAGCACGCCCGCGAGGTGGCTCGTGAGATAGGCCGGAACTACTGCACACTCTCTCCCGAGGGCATCGCCGAACTGGCCGGCATCCTTGTCCCAGTGAAGTACATGAAGGGCGAGGTGGTTCTCCCCGAAGGCGAGGTGTGCCGCTATATGTACTATGTGCAGAAGGGCCTCGTACGTCAATATTATTATAAGAACGGCAAGGAGATGACGGAGCATTTCTCCTACGAGGGCCGCATTGTCATGTGCATCGAGAGCCTCTTCACTGGCTGTCCCTCGCGCCTGATCATCGGCACACTGGAGAACACCGTCCTCTGGGCCATCCCCATCGATGCCTTTCAGCGTTTGTTGGAGCACCATATGGAACTCAACGAACTCTACCGCCGTATCCTTGAGCACGCGCTGATATCATCTCAGTGGCACGCCGATGCGCAGCGTTTCGAGCGCGCTGCCGATCGCTACGAGCGTCTGCTCCAGCAGTATCCCGAACTCATCCTGCGTGCGCCGATGCACATGATTGCGTCCTACCTGCAGATGACGCCGGAGACGCTGTCGCGCATCAGGAATAAAGATACGGCGCGATGGGCAGCGAGATTTCTTCTTCGGCCCAACGCTCCGTCACGGGGAAGTCGCCCTTCACGATGCCCTTCATGGCTTCCTGTCTGTGGGGCGCAATCGGATAGTGGATCATCGTCTCCATGCCGCAAGCCTTCAGATGCTCCTGCAGCCGGTCGCGTTCTGTGCAGCGCAGGGGGAAGATGTGCCACACACTCTCCCCCACCTCATCGGCCTTGCATGGTAGCTTCACCTTGGGGTTCACGATGCCTTCGATGTAGCGCAGCGCTATGGCGCGTCGCCGCTCATTTTCATCTTTCAGAGCAGGAAGCTTGAGTGAGAGTGCGGCAGCCTGCATCTCGTCCATGCGACTGTTGCAGCCCGGATGCACGTTGACGTATTTGCGCGCCTGTCCGTAGTTGGCCATCTCCTCTATGGTGCGTGCCAGCAGCGCATCGTCTGTTGTCACAGCACCGGCGTCGCCCAGAGCACCCAGATTCTTGCCGGGATAAAAGCTCCAGCAGTTGGCGTCGCTCTCGGGCAGGATGATGTCGCCCTTGCGTCCGTCGTCGATGCCGTGCGCCTGGGCGCAGTCGTCCATGAGGAAGAGGCCCCTCTCGTCGGCCAGACGGCGGAAACCTTTCATGCGGCAGCGGCGTCCGTAAAGATGCACGGGCAGCAGCGCCACCGTGCGCTCCGTGCAGAGGGCTGCGGCGCCTTCAGGCGTCAGCAGTGCCGTATCTTCCGAGGGATCGGCGAGCACGGGGTTCAGTCCCGCACGCACGACGGCCAACAGAGTGGCAATGAAGGTGTTGGCCGGCACAACGACTTCATCGCCTTCACGCCATCCTCTTATTTTTTTTGCGGCCATGAGTGTCAGCGTCAGCGCATCGAGGCCGTTGCCACAGTTCACACAGTAGTTCCTCCTGCAGCGCTCGGCCCATTCCCGACTGAAATGTCTGTTCCATTCGCCCAGCAGATACCATCCGTCCTCCGCCACACGCGCCATTCTCTCGCCCAGCTCGGGCTGATGGCGGCTGTTCAGACGCAGGAGTGAGAGGTATTCTATCCGCTCCGTGGGCTGTTGCGCGGTTGCGGCCGTAAGGTTCACCTCATAAGTGTCGTAGCATACGGCGCGTCCGCCGAAGCCTTCTTTCTGGAAGATGAGCCCCTCGTTGAGTCTGCGTCCGTGGTCTTCCGTGCTGACGCCGAAGTCCAGATAATCCATCCCCTTGTAGCGCTCCGAGATGAGGTGCTTGAAGAGCAGGTCGAGGGCTCCGCAGGCACGCCCCTCCTCTCCGGCGGCGATGTATTGCACGTGGGCCACTCGCGCCGTCTCAAAGACGACGCATCCGGCCACCATCCTCTCGCCGCGTCTCACGTCGTAGAGCCTGATGTTGGCGGGAAAGCGTGCCATGAGCAGCTGCATCTCCTCAACGCTGTGCACGGGAGTGAGGTTGTGACGTGTGCTCAGCACCTCCTCCAGTATATGCCAGAATTCCCTGAGGCTCTCCGTATCGCCCTCGACCACGCGCTCCACGTAGCAGTCGGCCTCCAGTGCCTTCTTCACGCAACGCTGACGCAGGGTGCGCATCCTCAAGGGGGCGCCTGTGTCCACTGCGGTGGAGGCCATACACCATTTCTTGCGGGCGTTCAGCCGCGAGAGGGCGTAGAGGTCCTCCTGTGCGGGTTGGGTGCTATATATATATGGTATGGGTTTGTAGATGAGTGTCCGTGCGCCGAGAGTGTCGCTCCAATAGCGTGCGGCGGCGGCAAGTGCATCGACGGCCTGACGTGTTGTGGTGGCGTTGCTCATGACGAGTCCGCCGTAGGTCAGCCCCTGATGGCTCCACACCGTGCGCGTCGTCTCTTCCCAGTTGGCCGGCAGCAGCGCCACGAGGTCTCCTTCGTCCCACAGCGTCAGCGAGCAGTCCGTGAAGCGGTCGCTGTGGTATTCCATGAAGTCGCGCTCGAAGAGGAAAGTGCCGTTTTTCGACTGCTTCACGAAATCGTCCCACAGCACTTTGTCTTCGCTCCTATAGGGTTTTACGGTGATCATGCGCGCGTCAGGCTGAGGAATTCGTCGTAGGAGTGTATGTAGTCGGCGGCGTTGTAGAGGTCGCTGGCCAGCGAGATGCATGCTGCACCCTCGTCGAAGTCATAGATGCGAGTCCATACCATCGGAGGGATGTAGATGCCTACAGCGGGGTCGTCCATACGCAGCACCTGCTTCTCGTGTCCGTCGTCCAGTTCGATGGTCCATCCGCCTCCGATGGGAAAGAGCAGTTCCTGGCTCGTATGGTGTGCATGATTGCTGCGCTCGGCTCCGGAGCTGATGTCGTAGGTCCAGAACACTCTCTGCACCTCGAAGGGCCAGTCTCGCCTCTCGCCGAAGGTCAGACTGCCCCGCTCGTCTTTGACGGTCGGAAGCACCACCAGACGGCAGTTTTTCACTCTAATTACGGTGTCTTTGTCCATCTTTTCGCTTATTTCGGCACAAAGATAAAAAAAAAGTTTGGATTTTCTTTCTTGTATTAGATTTTTTTCATACCTTTGCACCGCATTTGAGACAAGACCCCTCGGAGGAGGCGGTTATTCGGATGCGGGAAAGGAAGTTTGGGTGAGTGGCTGAAACCACCAGTTTGCTAAACTGACGTGCGGGTTTACCGTACCGGGGGTTCGAATCCCCCAGCTTCCGCAAAGATCTTAATGCTATTGAATTTCATGGCGCTTTCGTCTAGCGGCTAGGACACATGCCTCTCACGCATGGAACACGGGTTCGATTCCCGTAGGCGCTACAAAAAAAGGACTTCACCTATTTTCGATGAAGTCCTTTTTTTATTTTCCACTTCTGGCCTCTCTCACTCTCGCGGCCATGTTGCGCCGGAGGCATTCGCTGTAGAGCCAGGGCTCGCAGCTGTGTATGTCGCCCACATTGAGGAAGTTTTTGTAGGGCTTGTATTCCGAGCCGCTGTAGCCGCTGACCACGAGCACGTGGTGCTCCGGCGAGAGCGTCACGGTGATGCTGTCGTGCAGCGTGGCCGGCGTGGCGTCGGTGCGCCAGTTCACGGGGTTGATGCAGATGGCGGAGCCTCTGACGACCTTCAACGGCCATAACAGACAAGCGTTAATTGTGTCCGTTCGTTGTTGCAGAAAATTGTTCATGAAACTTCGCTCCATAGACATTTCTCACGCTCGGCAGTGTCGGAACAAGCTCCACTTACCCCCTTCACTTCCCCCGTTATCGGGGGACAGAAATACTCACTTACTCGAAATGCTCGTGCAATATCTGCAAGATTTGCGAGATCTGAAAACAAAAGTGTCTTTTCCTAAAAATGGTTGACAGTTTTTTATCCTTTTACTGATGTCGTTGACAGTTTACTGACGGGGTTGACATTATTACTGATAAGGTTGACAAAAACTGTCTTTTACTAAACCAGTTGACAGTTTACTGACGAGGAGGTTGACATGAGTGGCACTAATTCTCACGGACGCCAATGCGGTCGGTCATTGACCCGAGAAGCAACTCATTTTTGACAAAACACGAAAATAAGCAAAAAAATGTCAACTTTCAACTTTCAACTTTCAATTAATTTTCGTACCTTTGCGCTCGCATTTTCGCGAACACGAATAAAGTTGTTAAACTAAACACATAAAAACTATGCCCAACGGTAAGAAGCACAAGAGACACAAGATGTCCACTCACAAGCGTAAGAAGAGACTCCGCAAGAATCGTCACAAGAGCAAGTAAGATCTCCCTCTGGACATGACCAGCGAACTCTACATCGACGTTGGCCCGAAGAAGATCAGCATTGCCCTGACAGAGGACAAGAAACTCGCAGAGTACCAAGAAGAAGGACTCTCAGAATCATTTTCCGTAGGTAACATCTACTTAGCAAAGGTACGCAAGCTCATGCCAGGGCTGAATGCGGCCTTTGTCAATGTGGGCTATGAGAAGGACGCCTTTATCCACTACCTCGATCTGGGCCCCCACTTCGCCTCCTACGCCAAGTATCTGAAGCAAATCTTCTCCGACCGCAAAAACCTGTTCCCCCACGCCAAAGCACAGAACCTGCCCGACCTGCCCAAAAACGGCAGCGTGCAGACATCGCTGACGCAGGGACAGGAAATGCTGGTGCAAATCGTCAAAGAGCCCATCTCCACCAAAGGACCCCGACTGACCTGCGAGATTACGTTTCCGGGCCGATTCCTCGTGTTGATTCCCTTCGAGGATAAGGTCAACGTCTCAACAAAAATCAAATCGTCGGCCGAGCGCAACAGGCTGAAATCCATCGTCTCCAGCATCAAGCCCGAGAACTGCGGCGTCATCGTGCGCACAGTGGCCGAAGGCAAGAAAGCCTCGGAGCTGGATCAGGAGATGAAAATCCTCGTCAAGCGCTGGGAAGACACCCTGAAGAAGGCACAGAAGGCCAAGGACTTCCCCACCCTCGTCTATGAGGAGAGCGGACGCGCCGTAGGTCTGCTGAGAGACCTCTTCAGCCCCTCCTTCGAGAACATCTGGGTGAACGAAGAGCGCACCTATGAAGAGATACGCGACTACGTGACGCTCATCGCCCCCGAGCGCACCGAGTGCGTGAAGCTCTACAAGGGCAAGCTGCCCATCTTCGACAACTTCGACATCACACGACAAATCAAATCCTCGTTCGGACGCACCGTGAGCTACAAGCACGGCGCCTATCTCATCATCGAACACACGGAGGCCCTCCACGTGGTGGACGTGAACAGCGGCAACCGTGCGCAGAACAAAGAGAACGACCAGGAAGCCAACGCCCTCGACGTGAATCTGGGTGCCGCCGACGAGCTGGCACGCCAGCTGCGACTGCGCGACATGGGCGGCATCATCATCGTGGACTTCATCGACATGAAGAAAGCGGAAGACCGCGAAGCCCTCTACCAACGCATGTGCGAGGACATGAAGAACGACCGCGCCAAGCACAACATCCTGCCGCTGACAAAGTTCGGCCTGATGCAGATCACACGACAGCGCATCCGTCCCGTGCAGGAAGTCAACGTGGAGGAGACCTGCCCCACCTGTCACGGTCACGGCACCATCAAGTCGAGCCTGCTCTTCACCAAGGTGCTTGACGGCAAGATCGGGCTGCTGGTGAACCAGTTCGGCATCAAGCGCTTCACGTTGCACGTGCACCCCTACGTGGACGCCTACATCAAGCAGGGTCTGTGGAGCATCTACCGAAAATGGCAGATGAAGTACGGCCTGGGCGTGAAGGTTATTCCCTCGCAGAAGCTCGCGATGCTGCAGTATGAATTCTACGACGCCGACGGCGCCGAAATCGACCTCAAGGAGGAGATTGAAATCCGATAACAATTAGGGCCGCCAGCAGGGCGGCCCTAATTGTTTACCATCCGAAGGCTTTTTTGTCAGACATCCAGAGGCCCTTGGCCTTGAGTACCTGCTCGATGATGTCGCGTCCGCAACCCATGCCGCCGGCGGCGTGGGAGACATAACAGGATATCTCGCGGATCTCGGGCGCAGCGTCGTGGGGACAGCAGGGACAGCCGCAACGCTGCATCACCTCCCAGTCGGGTATGTCGTCGCCCACATAAAGCACCTCCTCGTCGCTGAGGCCGTACTTCCGGAGCAACTCCTCATAGACCTGTATCTTCACCGAACAGCCGATGCGCACATCCTCCACACCCAGCAGACCGAAGCGCGTGAGCAGACGCTTGTCGTTGGCGCCGGAGATGATGGCCACAGGGACTCCCATGAGGCCGGAGAGACGGATGGCGTAGCCGTCCTTGATGTTGACCGTGCGGCGGGGAATGCCGTCCTCGCCCAGAGGTATGGTGCTCGAAGAGAGCACGCCGTCCACATCGAAGCAGATGAGACGTATCTTAGTGAGATCGTAGTTGATCATGTTTCTGTATGGAAGAAGAAAGAAGATGGTAAATAAGGCGTAAATCCTCTGGAAGCATAGCCTCGTGGGCCTGCATCACCTTGACGTCGCCACGACGCGCCGGACCCGTCTGCGCCTCGCGCGGCGAGAGCTCGTGCACCTTGGCGGCCGTCTCTTCGATGAGGGGCAGCATGACGGAGAAGGGAAGATTCTCGCGCGAAAGCAGGTCGGAAGCGACGGTCCAGAGATGGTTGGGAAAGTTGGACACCCAGACAGCGGCCAGATGCAGCGTCTTGCGCTGCTCGCTGGAGAGACGCCACACCGAGGAGGACAGCCTTCGGGCAAAGGACTCCAGGAGCGCCGCATCCTCCTCGGAAGAAGCCTCGATGAAGAAGGGCACGCGGCTCCAGTCGATACGGCGCCCTTTGGTGAAGCTCTGCATGGGATAAAGCACGCCGCGACGCTGCTGCGGGAGCGCATCCATCGCCACACTGCCGGCCGTATGCACCACCAGCGCCGACTCCGGACAGAGGCGCGCCACAGAGGCGACGGCATCGTCCTTCACGGCGATGATGTAGAGATCGGCGTCGGGACACAGGGTCTCACCCCTGTGCCACATCTGCAGGAGTTCGATGCCGGCCTCACGCAGCCCTTCGGAGAGCGCGGAGGCCACATTGCCCCGACCGAGGATTACAACACGTGGTCCCAAAGCAGCTTGTCTTCGTTCTGGGGATTGCGCTCGATGGCCTTGTGGCCGACGGCGACCATACACAAAACCTTGAGATTGTCGGGCAGAGAGAGCACGCGCTTGACGGTGTCTTCAGCCGAGGGGCCGCCCTCGAGTCCGCGCTGGCGCACCTGCACCCAGCAGCCGCCCAGGCCCAGGTCTTCAGACTGAAGGAGAATGTACGAAGTGGCGGAGGCGCAATCCTCCACCCAGATGTCGGTGACGGCGGGATCGGCCATCACGACGATGGCCATAGGCGCTTCGGCCAGCAGCTGCGTGCCGGCGTCGCGACAGGCGGCGAGAGCTTCCAACTGATCGCGGTCGCGCACCACTTTGAAGTAATAGGAATGTTTGCCCTTGCTCGAAGGAGCCATGAGTGCGGCGCGCAGAAGCAGACGCTCCTGCTCCTCGGAAACGGGCTCGGAGGTGAAGGTGCGGATGCTGCGACGCTGCTTGACGAGGTCTTTAAAATCCATAGAAGTCACTAAATTTTCAGCAAAAGTAAAAAAAAAGAGGGACATGGGCAAGAAACGGCCGTTTTTTTTCGTTTATAACTATGGTATGCGCACGAAGACACTCCTGCTCCTGCTCACTCTGGCACTGACAGCACTTGCCGAAGAGGTGCATCTGAAGGGACGCGTCACCGACAAAAACGGTGAGGCGGTGTCGCTCTGTCTGGTGCGCATCGAGGGACAGGCCGCCGGCACGACGGCCAACCTCAAGGGCGAATACAGCTTCTCCTTCCAGAGCGCCGACTCCGTGTGGGTGGTCTACAGCATGATGGGCTACGGCAACCGCCGCCGTCTGCTGGTGAAGCCTAAAGGCAATCTGACGCTCAACATACAGATGCTGCCCCTCGAGGGCGATCTGGCGGAAGTCACCGTGAGGGAGACGCAGAAGCAAATGGGACAGACGGAGCGCATCGACCTGACCGACATCAAGCGCATGCCCACCGTTTCGGGCAACGCTGTCGAGGAAATCATACAGACACAGGCCGGCGTCTCGACCCACAACGAGCTCTCGTCGCAATACAACGTGCGCGGCGGCTCCTTCGACGAGAACTGCGTCTATATCAACGGTGTGGAAGTCTATCGCCCGCTGCTCATCCACAGCGGCGAGCAGGAGGGTCTCTCCGTGATCAACCCCGACATGGTGGAGCGCGTGGACTTCTCGGCCGGCGGCTTCGAGGCGCGCTACGGCGACAAGATGTCGTCGGTGCTCGACATCACCTACAAGAAGCCCCTCGGATGGCAAGGCAGCGGACAAATCTCCGTGCTCGGCGCATCGGCCTATTTCGGCTACGGCAACAGACGCTTCAGCTTCCAGAACGGTTTCCGCTACAAGACCTCCAAATATCTGCTCGGATCGCTCGACACGAAGGGTGAATACTCGCCCCGTTTCATAGACTACCAGATGCACCTCAACTGGAAACTGAGCGAAGCCTGGGAGATTGGCATGATCGGCTACGTCTCCGACAACAAATACCGCTTCACGCCGGAAGACCGCGAGACGAAGTTCGGCACGATGTACGAGGCGCACGAATTCAAAGTGTATTTCGACGGACACGAAGAGGATCTCTTCCGCACCCTCTACGGCACGCTGCAGCTCAAGCGCCGCACGGGAGAGCGCTCGTGGCTGACGACCTCGTTCAGCGCCTTCCACACCAAGGAGCGCGAGACCTACGACATCCAGGGACAATACTGGCTGGACAACACCCTGGAGCAGACGCAGCTCGACGTGGCCACCTATATGACCCACGCACGCAACCTCCTGACATCCAACCAGCAGGTGATCCGCACCGACTGGGAGCGCAAGGGCAAGACGCACAACATACGCGCCGGACTGCTGTGGCGCCACGAAGCCGTCGAGGAGAACTCGCGCGAATGGGAATACCGCGACTCCGCCGGATACTCCATGCCCCACAGAGACGACCGGCTCAACGTGATCTACAACCTCAAGAGCGTCAACTCCATCTCGAGCAACCTCTTCGAGATGTACGCCCAGGACAGCTGGCGCACGGAGAGCAAGATGGGCGTGCTGCAGGTGAACTACGGCCTGCGCCTCTCCTACTGGAGCTGGAACAAGGAATGGCTCTGCTCGCCCCGTGTGTCGATGGGCTACACCCCTGCCGGCAACGACCGAATGACCTTCCGACTGGCTACGGGACTCTACTACCAGCGCCCCTTCTACAAGGAGCTGCGCGACACCGTCACCACCGCCGCAGGCACTGTGGTCCATCTCAACCGCGACATCAAGAGCCAGAGGAGCATCCACGTGGTGGCCGGATGGGAATACCGCTTCAAGCTGGGCGAGAGGCCCTTCAAATTCACCGCCGAAGCATACTACAAGAACCAGGCCAACCTCAACCCCTACAACGTGGACAACCTGAAGATCGTCTACTACGGCCGAAACATCGCCGACGGCTACGTCGTGGGCGCCGACTTCAAGCTCTACGGCGAAATGGTGCCCGGCACCGACTCATGGATCTCGTTCGGACTGATGAAGGCCTCAATGAACATCAACGGCAAGACCGTGCCGCAGCCGACGGACCAGACGTGGAACGTGAACATGTTCTTCTCCGACTACTTCCCCCACTCCACACGCTGGAAGCTCTCGCTGAAGGCCTGCTTCGCCGGCGGACTGCCCTACGGACCGCCGCACACGGGACTCGAGAAGCACGTGTTCCGCTCAACGGCCTACAAGCGTGTGGACATCGGCATGAACTTCCGCGCGCTCAACAACGAAGACCGCCATCTGCGCCGCTTCAACGCCATCAAGAACATCTGGATCGGCGTGGACTGCTTCAATGTGTTCGGCTTCAATAACGTCTCCGGATACTTCTGGGTGACGGACACACAGGGCCACCAGTACGCCGTGCCCAACTATCTGACCGAGCGCCGCATCAACGGACGCGTGCTCTTCGAATTCTGAACATCAATTATATAAGGACATAAAGAAAGAAGAACCGGCCCCAGAGGGTCGATCCTTCTCTTTTAATGACATTGCTCCGACGGATCAGAACATCTTGTCGGGATATTGACCGGCGTCGTGCAGAGCCTTCAGCTTGGCCACCACCTCGGGACGGTCCTCGGGATAGGTGACGCCGAACCACTTGGAAGTGGTGTCGAGTACCTCGCAGGTAGCCTGACCCGTGTTGATGAGATGGTCCACCATGAGGGGAATGAAGAACTCGCTCTTGAGGTTGGCCTGATTCTTCGGATCCTTGAGGAAGTTGATGAAATACTCCTCGGAGTAGTCGAAGTAGTCGGGCGTGAAGCCCCAGAAGTTCATCGACACGGGAGTGGTGTCGGGGATGCTGACCCACTGGTCGTTCTCGTCGAGATACTGCACCACGCCGTTGTGACGCTCAATCTTGGTGCGCTCGACAACGGAGGTCAGATGGTGGGTCTTCTCGTCGTTCTCGCAGATGCCGCGACTCACGGTGCCGCTCTCGGAGAGCGTGTTGTCCACACGGAAGCCGACCATGGCGTATTTGCCCTTGCTGCCCTCGGGGAGCTCGCTGAGGAACTTGGCCATCACCTTGAAAGCGTCGCGATCATAGAAGTCGTCGCAGTTGAGCACGGCGAAAGGCTCCTTGATGACGTCCTTACCCATGAGCACTGCGTGGTTGGTGCCCCAGGGCTTCTCACGGCCTTCGGGCACTTTGAAGCCTGCAGGCAGTGCGTCGAGCGACTGGAAACAGAGTTCACAGGGGATATGACCCTCATATTTGGAGAGAATCTGCTTGCGGAAGAGCTCCTCGAAGTCGCGGCGGATCACCCAAACAATCTTGCCGAAGCCGGCCTGAATGGCGTCGTAAATGCTGTAGTCCATAATGCTCTGTCCCTGGGGGCCCAGAGTGTCCAGCTGCTTGAGACCGCCGTAACGGCTGCCCATACCTGCAGCGAGGAGGAATAGTGTAGGTTTCATAATGTGTTTGTTTATAGGTCTGAAGGTCCTTCTCACCGATGGTGGTGAAGGCCTCGATGAAGGCGCTGGCCAGACGTGCGTTGGTAATCAGGGGAATGTTGTGGTCGATGGCGCCGCGACGGATCTTGTAGCCGTTGGTGAGCTCGCGCTTGGTGTGATTTTTGGGCACGTTGATGACCAGGTCGAAAGCGTGCTCGGCAATCATGTCCATCACACCCTTGCGGCCGGGATGCTTCTCGTCGGGCCAGGACACCGTGCGGGCCTTCACGCCGTTGTCGGCCAGGAAGCGCGCAGTGCCTTCGCTGGCGTAGATGGGATAGCCGGCCTTCTGCAGCGCACGGGCGCTGTCGAGCAGAGCCACCTTCTGCTTGGTGTCACCGCTGGAGATCATGATGCCCTTGTCCTTGGAAGGAATCTTGTAGCCGGTGGCAAGCAGGGCGTTGAGCAGAGCCTCTTCGAAGCTGTCGCCCAAGCAGCCCACCTCACCGGTGGAAGACATATCGACGCCCAGAACGGGGTCGGCATTCTGCAGACGGGCGAAGGAGAACTGGGAGGCCTTCACACCCATGCGGTCGATGTCGAAGGCGGAGCGGTCGGGCTTCTCGTAAGGCGCGTCGAGCATGATCCTCGTGGCCGTCTCGATAAAGTTGCGCTTGAGCACCTTCGAGACGAACGGGAACGAACGCGAAGCACGCAGGTTGCACTCGATGACCTTCACCTCGCGGCCCTTGGCCAGGAACTGGATGTTGAAGGGACCGGAGATGTTGAGCTCTTTGGCGATGGCCTTGCTGATCTTCTTGATTTGACGCATGGTGGCAAAGGTGATGTGCTGCGCAGGGAAACACATCGTGGCGTCGCCGCTGTGAACGCCGGCAAACTCGATGTGCTCGGAGATGGCATACTCGACCACTTCACCCGCACGGGCTACGGCGTCGAACTCTATCTCGTTGGTCTCCTGCATGAACTGAGAGATCACGACGGGATACTCCTTGGACACCTCGGAGGCGGCAGCCAGGAAGCGCTTCAGCTCGTCGTCGTCGTAGCAGACGTTCATGGCGGCGCCGGAAAGCACGTAAGAAGGACGCACGAGGACGGGATAGCCCACCTTGTCGATGAACTTCTTCACGTCGGCCATAGAGGTCAGTGCGCTCCACTCGGGCTGCATGATGCCCAGCTGGTCGAGCATGGCGGAGAACTTGGAGCGGTTCTCTGCGCGGTCGATGGAGACGGGCGAAGTGCCCAGAATGGGCACGGACTGGCGGTAGAGCTTCATGGCCAGATTGTTGGGAATCTGACCGCCCACGCTGACAATCACACCCTTGGGCTGCTCCAGGTCGATGACATCGAGCACGCGCTCGAAGGAGAGCTCGTCGAAATAGAGGCGGTCGCACATGTCGTAGTCGGTGGAGACCGTCTCGGGGTTGTAGTTGATCATGATGGACTTGTAGCCCAACTTGCGCGCCGTCTGGATGGCGTTGACCGAACACCAGTCGAACTCCACGCTGGAGCCGATGCGATAGGCACCGCTGCCGAGCACGACGACACTCTTCTCGTTCTTGTAATAATTGATGTCGTAGCCCTCTACGGCATAAGTCATATAGAGGTAATTGGTGAGATCGGGATGCTCGGAAGCCACCGTGGGGATGCGCTTGACGGCGGGCAGGATGCCCAGCTTCTTACGCAGAGCGCGCACGGCGAGATTCTCCTTCTCCATGTTGCTGCCGCTGTTCTTCAACACGAAGCGGGCAATCTGGAAGTCGGAGAAGCCCATCACCTTGGCCTTCTTCAGGACGTCGGCGGGAAGCTCTTCGAGGGAGTTGTACTGCTGCAGCACATGCTTGTAGTCCACTATGTTCTTCATGCGCTCGATAAACCAGGGGTCGATTTTCGTCAGTTCAAAGAGGCGGTCGATGGTGTAGCCCTCCTCCAAAGCCTGAGCGATGGCGAAGATGCGCAGATCGGTGGGATTCTGCAGCTCCTCGTCGAGATTGGTGAAGCGCGTGTGGTCGTTGCCGACAAAGCCGTGCATGCCCTGACCGATCATACGCAGGCCCTTCTGCAGCATCTCCTCGAAGGAGCGGCCGATGCTCATGATTTCGCCCACAGACTTCATGGACGAGCCGATCTTGCGGCTCACGCCGACAAACTTGGTGAGGTCCCAACGGGGAATCTTGCAAATCATATAGTCGAGCGAAGGCGCTACGTAGGCCGAATTGGTCGTGCCCATCTCGCCAATCTGGTCGAGGGTGTAGCCGAGGGCAATCTTGGCAGCCACGAAGGCCAGAGGATAACCCGTAGCCTTGGAGGCCAAAGCCGAAGAACGGGAGAGACGGGCGTTCACCTCGATGATGCGGTAATCGTTGGTCTCGGCGTTGAAGGCAAACTGAATGTTGCACTCACCCACAATATTAAGATGACGCACACACTTGATGGTGATATCCTGCAGCATCTTCACCTGCTCCTCGGAAAGCGAACAGGTGGGGGCCACAACGATACTCTCGCCCGTGTGGATGCCCAGGGGGTCGAAGTTCTCCATCGAAGCCACTGTGAAGCAATGATCGTTCTTGTCGCGGATGCACTCGAACTCAATCTCCTTCCAACCCTTCAGGCTCTCCTCGACGAGCACCTGAGGCGCAAAGGTGAAAGCGCTCTCGGCAATCTCGCGGAAGGTCTTCTCGTCGGGGCACACACCGCTGCCCAGACCGCCCAGAGCGTAAGCCGAACGAATCATGATGGGGAAACCGATGCGACGGGCGGCCACAATGGCGTCCTCCATCGACTCGCAAGCCTGCGACACAGGCACCTTGAGCGATACCTTGTTCAACTCCTTCACGAAGAGGTCGCGGTCCTCGGTATTCATGATCGACTCTACGGATGTGCCCAGCACCTGCACGCCGTACTTCTTGAGCGTGCCGTCCATATAGAGCTGCGTGCCGCAGTTGAGCGCCGTCTGTCCACCCCAGGCGAGAAAGATGCCGTCGGGGCGCTCCTTCTTGATGATTTCCGTAATGAAATGAGGCGTGATGGGGAGGAAATAAACGGTGTCGGCAATGCCTTCCGATGTCTGAATGGTGGCCACATTGGGGTTGACCAATACGCTGCGAATGCCTTCTTCGCGCAATGCCTTGAGCGCCTGACTGCCGCTGTAGTCAAACTCGCCGGCCTGACCAATTCGGAGGGCTCCGGAACCGAGAACGAGAACTTTCTTCATGTTTTGTGCTTGCTTATAATTGTTGTTCAAAATACTTTATCTGTTAAAATAGGAATAGACCACCTGAATGTCCAAGGGCTTGTCGTCCGTGCCGCACACGAGACGCACCGAGGTGGGCGTCACATCATAGAAGATGGAGGTATAGGTCGAACCGTCGGAAGTGGTCGAGACGGGAATCACATCCACTCTCTCCCAGTCTTCATCGGTGGAGATTCCCATATCCTTCAACAACTTCAAACCCTTGACGAGACGGCTGATGTTTGAGAAAACATAAGCATTGGTGTTGGCGTTGTATGATGTGATGTAGAAGAAACGGTCGTCCTTGTTCCAATTCTCGGTGAAGAACGTGTAGCGCAGCGCATGCGGCACGAGCAGGAGTTGAGAAGGCGCGTCGAAAGCGTCGTCGGTCTTGGAGTAGGCCTGTAGCGTGAGTGCACACATGGAGATGCTATCCTGCTCGTGCCCCTTGAGCATTTCGTCGACGGGAAGATTGATGTAGGTGATGACGCCGTCGGGATTTTTCAGATAGGTGGTGTCGGGAACTTCACACAGCTTTTTGCGCGACTTGGGATTCTCCACACGGGTGCATTGAAAGACCTCGGGCGTGGCGCCGAAACGAACAAAACCCTCTTTGTCTTTGCCGTCCTTCTTGTAGACAAAGTTGACGTCAAGCGCCGATACGGCCACATTGACCATCGTGCCCTCACTCTCGGAGAGCCGGCAATAGACGCCGGGGAAGACGTTGTCGTGGAAGAGATTGTTGTCCCTGAACCACTCGGGATGCTCATAGTATTTCATCATCATCTGTGTGCCGATCTCGGAATCGATGGGCACACGGATGCTGTGCTGATGAGTGGAGGACTGCAGCTCGTCGGCAGGGACCGTACGGTCGAAAAACGTGAACATGCGGCTGCCGAGATGCTCGTTGAAGTCGGCCACCTTCTCCTCCGGGAAAGTGATACCCGTAAGCGAATTGAGCGTCGCACGGTCGGACTGCATGCCGTAGACCTCCATCTTCATGGCGTTGTCGAGATCGCCGTAGGCTTGATTCATGAACAGGATAAGCTCCATGCTGTCGCACACAACATGGCCATCCACCTTCTTCATGAGGCTCTCGTCCGGCAATTTGAAATTAGACTGCGTGACAAACTGGGTGGCAAAAGAAGACTCTATGAGGCCGCCAGTTTCCGGATCGCGGATGGCGCCGATGCAGCCGAATTGACTGTTGTAGGGCAACTGATCGAGATACAGGGAGTCCGTGCCCGAAGTGAAATGGAACGTAGCCGAGACAGTCGACAACTCCTCGCCCGTCTCGATGATGCCCAAAGTGCCGGTCGTTTCGGTGCAGGCGCACAGCAGGCTGCAAAGGCCCAAAAGAAATGCACCGGCCTTAGTCATCGTCATCGTCTTTTTGAGGATGAGTCTCGTCCCAAACACGGTTGACATACGCCACAAAGTTCTCCGTCCAGTTTTCTCCTTCACCGGGCGTGGGAATAATCAGCTTCTTATGCTTCTCGGCAAACTCCAGCAGTGCGTCGCAAGGTGCGAAGGGAGCAACAATGTCAGAGAAGAAGACGCCGATCTTCTCAAAATCGGCCATCGTACACAATTCCACCTTGGCAAGCGCATCCATCGTGGCGCCGCGATGAGACAGGATGCCGACCAGATTCTTCGGCATGTTGGCCTTGAAGTCGATACCGGAAGGCGTATAAACAATCTTACAGTCGCGGAAGGCGGGCTCTGTGGCAAATGCCTTACGGATGTAGAACGGCATCATGGCCGACACCCAGCCGACACAATGCACCACATCGGGCACCCAGCCCCACTTCTTGACGGTCTCAATGACGCCGCGTGCAAAGAAGGTAGCGCGCTCGGGGTTGTCTTTGTATTCAACCCCCTTGGCGTCTGCATGGAAACCGCGTTTGCCGAAATACTCGTCGTTGTCAATGAAATAGACCTGCATTCGGGTGCCCTGCACCGAAGCCACCTTGATGAGAAGATTATGGTCCGTACGGTCGATGATGATGTTCTGACCCGAGAGGCGAATAACCTCGTGAAGCTGGTTGCGCCGCTCATTGATCAAGCCCCATTTGGGCATGAAGGTGCGGGCTTCAGCCCCACTGTCAATAGCTTTCGGAACCAGTTCCCTACACAGGGTAGCAAAAGGACTCGGATCGAGAAAAGGTTCCGTCTCCTGGACTATAAAAAGGAATTTTTTGACCGTATTCATTGATAGATGGACATTAATTCGAGCGCAAATATACGAAAAAAAATCGAGGCGTCAGCCCTTAATTTGCATTTTTTTCAAAATACATCTCTTTTTTATAGAATTTAAATGGAAAAATTTCTTTGTTTGAGGAAAACTTCGTTAATTTGCAGCCTGTATGCAAACTATTCACAGCATTAAGGAACTGCAAGCCTGTCTTTCGGAGGCAAAAAATGCAGGAAAAAGTGTCGGTCTGGTGCCGACGATGGGCGCTCTGCACGAGGGTCACGCCTCGCTCGTCCGCCGCAGTGTGAAGGAGAATGACGTCACCGTTGTGAGCATTTTCCTCAACCCCACCCAATTCAACGACCCCAAGGATCTGGAGCGCTATCCCCGCACTCTGGCGTCCGACTGCAAACTGTTGGAGCAATGCGGCGCACAGATCGCCTTTGCGCCCAGCGTCAGCGAGATGTATCCTGAGCCTGATACACGCAGTTTCTCCTACCCTCCCACCGACAGCGTGATGGAAGGAGCACGCCGGCCCGGCCACTTCAACGGCGTGTGTCAGATTGTCTCCAAGCTCTTCATGATTACGGAGCCCGACCGCGCCTATTTCGGCGAGAAGGATTTTCAACAGATTTGTGTCATCCGCCGCATGGTGGCCGACTTGGGATTCAAGATGGACATTGTACCCTGCCCCGTCATCCGCGAGGCAAGCGGTCTGGCCATGAGCTCGCGCAACGGCCTGCTCACGCCTGACGAAAAGGTGCTCGCTGCCAACATTTACCGTGTGATGAAGGAAAGCTTGTCCCTCGGACTTTCCGTTCGCGAGACGGAAGCCTGGGTGACGGACACGCTCAACGCCATCGAGGGTCTTGAGGTGGAATACTACAGCATCGTCAACGGCGAGACGCTGGCAGAAGTCAACAGCTGGGACGACGCGCCCCACATCGTGGGCTGCATCACCGTCTATTGCGGCCACACACCCATCCGTCTCATCGACCACATTCGTTACAAATAAAAATAACATGTTTCCGACCAAGCGGTTTTAAACATAGAGGACAATGACAATAGAATTGCTTAAGAGCAAAATACACTGCGCCACGGTGACGGAAGCCAATCTCAACTACATGGGCAGCATCACCATCGACCGCGACCTGATGGATGCGGTGGGTATCGTGCCCGGAGAGCGTGTGTTCATCGTGAACAACAACAACGGAGAGCGCTTCGACACCTACACCATCGAAGGACAGAGAGGCAGCGGCTGCATCTGTCTGAACGGCGGTGCAGCCCGCAAGGCTCAGGTGGGTGACACCGTCATCATCATGGCTTATGCACACATGACCCCGGAAGAGGCCAAATCATTCAAAGCGAAAGTAATATTTCCGGAAAACAATAAAATCTGAAAACAATGAAAATCTCCAAAATTGAACATCTGGGCATCGCCGTACAGAAGATCGAAGATGTCCTGCCTTATTTCGAGGGCGTGCTCGGCCTCAAGTGCTATAAGACCGAAGTGGTGGAAGACCAGAAAGTGAAGACCGCTTTCCTTCAGGTCGGCGAGGTGAAGATCGAGTTGCTCGAGCCCACAAGCCCCGACAGCACCGTGCAGAAATTCCTCGACAACGGCGGTCGCGGCGTTCACCACGTGGCCTTCAAGGTGGAAGACGGCGTGAGCGAGGCTCTGGCCTTTTGTGACGAAAAAGGCATCCGCCTGATTGACAAGGCTCCCAGAAACGGTGCCGACAAGCTGCACATCGCTTTCCTTCACCCGAAGAGCACCTGCGGCATTCTGACCGAACTGTGTGAAGAATAATTTTTAACAACATAAAATACATACTTCTATGATGACTATTGATCAGTACAAATTTGCCGGCAAGAAGGCTATCGTTCGCGTGGACTTCAATGTGCCCCTGAACGAGAACGGTGAGATCACCGACGACACCCGTATTCGCGGCGCTCTGCCCACTCTGAAGAAGATTCTCGCCGATGGCGGCGCTGTGATTATCATGAGCCACATGGGCAAGCCCAAGGGCAAGGTTAACCCCAAGATGTCTCTCTCTCAGATTAAGGACGCCGTAGCCAAGGCCCTCGGTTGCCCCGTAAGCTTCGCTCCCGACTGCGCCAAGGCTGCCGATGCCGCCAAGGCTCTGAAGATGGGTGAAGCCCTCCTGCTGGAGAACCTCCGCTTCTACCCCGAAGAAGAAGGCAAGCCCGTTGGCATCGACAAGGCAGATCCCGCTTACGACGAGGCCAAGAAGGCCATGAAGGCTTCTCAGAAGGAGTTCGCCAAGACTCTGGCCAGCTATGCAGACTGCTATGTGATGGATGCCTTCGGCACCGCACACCGCAAGCACGCTTCCACCGCTGTCATCGCCGACTACTTCGACGCCGACAACAAGATGCTGGGCTATCTGATGGAGAAAGAGGTGCAGGCTGTTGACAACGTGCTCTCCAACATCAAGCGTCCCTTCGTTGCCATCATGGGCGGCAGCAAGGTGAGCACCAAGATCGGCATCATCGAGAACCTCCTGGGCAAGGTGGACAAGCTCATCCTCTGCGGCGGCATGACCTACACCTTCATGAAGGCTCACGGCGGCAAGATCGGCAACTCCATCGTGGAGCTCGACAAGCTGGACGTTGCTCTCGGCGTTGAGAAGATGGCCAAGGAAAACGGCGTTGAGCTGATTCTCGGCGAGGATTCCGTTTGCTGCACCGGTTACGATTTCTCCACCTTCTCCGTAAAGCCCGGCGCTGAGATTAAGGTGTTCCCCTCCAACGCCATCGAAGACGGTTGGGACGGTCTGGATGCAGGCCCCATCAGCCGCGCCAAGTTCGCCAAGGCTATTGAGGGTGCCAAGACCATTCTGTGGAACGGTCCTGCCGGCTGCTTCGAGTGCGAGGAGTTCACTCCCGGCTCTCGTGCCGTAGGTGAGGCTGTGGCCAAAGCTACTGCCGAAGGTGCCTTCTCTCTGATCGGCGGCGGCGACTCCGTAGCTTGTGTCAACAAGTTCGGTTTGGCCGACAAGGTGAGCTACATCTCCACCGGCGGCGGCGCTCTGCTCGAGGCTATCGAGGGCAAGGTGCTTCCCGGTGTGGCTGCCATCAAGGGTTAAAACAACGCGACGACACGAGATACATTGATGATGAGAAAATCGCTCATTCACCAATTATCCATTCTCATTTTATGGGCATTGGCCTCCTGCAACGGGCAGGAGGCCATGCTTTCTGATACTGTCGGACGCGACTCGTCCGCTCTGTATGTTGCCGTGATGCCGGTGGAAGACTGTCTGCCGCTATATCTGGCAGAGAAGCGCGGAATGGCCGACTCGCTCGGGCTGAAGATGAAGCTGTTGCGTTACGACGCCCTTATGGACATCGACACCGCATACGTGCTCCGTCATGCCGATGTGGCGTGGGAAGACAGTTTCCGTCTGGCCAGATACCACACCGAGACGCCTCAGTTTGCCACAGATTCCATCCTGAAAGAACCCGACACCCTGTGGCTGCCCACAGAGGGTCGCTGGTGTTTCATCGCTTCCCGCAAAGGCAAGATCAGGAAACTCAAAGATCTGCACGAGAAGATGGTGGGCATCACGCGTTGGAGCTTGGCAGACACCCTGTGCAACATCGTAGTGAATCAGGCCGGCGTCGATCAGCAGGACGTCTATCGTCCGCAGATCAACAACGTGAAACTGCGCATGCGCATGTTGCGCGAAAACCTTTTGGATGCCGCCATACTGCCCGAGCCGTATGCCTCATGGGCCAAAGCCGAAAAGCACCGCATCCTTTTTGAATATCCCAAAGACGTCGTTCCCTCGGACTCCGTCATGCGCAAGACACGCATCACGGGTTTTTTCGTGCGACGCAATTTTACTCGTGACACGCTGCGCCTCAAGCAGCTGCAACTGTTGGAGAAAGTCTATCGCAAAGCCCGTAAAATGCTTGAGACGGAAGGCCTCTCCGCCATCGACTCATTGGACGTCTTTACGCTATAAGAGTCCCTTGAACAATCTCATAAACGTGCCGAATCTCCTTTGCCCCCCGGTGTAGAGCAAAGGATAATTCTCCCGTGTCAGTTTGGTGGACATGGGCAGATCGCCATCGAAGACGCGCTGCAGACGCGCCGTCAGCTCAGGGCTCTTCATGAAGGCTGTCACCTCCCAGTCGAACTTCATGCTTCTGCAGTCCATATTCGCCGTTCCGACGGAAGCGAGTGTGTCGTCGATGAGCATCACTTTGTCGTGATGGAATCCGCCGTGATAGAGATAGATCTCCGCTCCCCTCTTCTCCAGACGGTGCATCTCCACACCCGTCATGTCGGTGGTGAAATTGTGATCGCTGACGTACGACGTCATATACTGCAGGCGCACGCCGCGTTTGAGGGCCCTATAGAGTGCTTTACGTACGCGGCGGCAATGCATCGTGTAAGGATTCACGATGACGATGCGCTCTCGCGCGCTGTCGATGGCTGTCGAGAAGGCGATGCGCATATCGGCGCTCTTCTTGCCGGGTTCGCGGCTGACAACATAGGTTTTGATACCACCTTCCCAGTCTGTCGCCAGAGGCTCCTCAGAGGGTTTGCAGAGTCCTTCCTTCGTGGTCTTGTTCCACAGTTTTTCAAAGAGACGCTCGTAGCACATCGCGATATCCTCGCCGTGCATGCGCATGTGCATATCGCGCCAGGGGCCTATCGTCTCACGCCCGTGGATGTAGTAGTCGGCCACATTGAAGCCGCCCGTGTAACAGATCTTGCCGTCGATGACGACGATTTTGCGATGGTCCCGATGCAGGGCGGAACCGATATACGGAAACGAGGGCGGATCATATCCCTCCATCCTGACGCCTCTCTCGCGCCATTTCTTCAGAAACTCCGGAGTGCAGCCGGGAGCTTCTCCGTTGTTGCCGAATGCGTCGTAGAGCAGGCGCACTTCCACTCCGTGAGCGGCGCGTTCAGCCAATGCTTCGAGCACAACGTTGCCGATGCTGTCGTTCCAGAATTTGTAGTATTCCACGTGAACGTACTTCTCCGCCTGAGCGATGTGGCGCACGAGATCGTCGAACTTGTCCCGTCCGTTGCTCATGATGTGTACGCTGTCCGTACGGTGACAGGGAAATCCGGCTCTGCCGAAGCTGGAGAAAATGCTGTCGGTGGACTGACTATTCGCCGCAAGCGAAATTGTCAACCACACCAAGAAGATGCTTCTCTTCATCGACTACAAGTACGGCGTGAATCTTACGGCGGTGCATCAGGGTCAGGATTTCCTCCACTTTGGCTGCGGTGTTCACCATGACGGGCGTCTTGGTCATCACCTCCTCCACGGGGATGTCGAAGAAGGCTGCGCCGTGACGCTCGGTGGCGCGACGGATGTCGCCGTCGGTGATCAGACCCACTATTTTACCGTCGGCAACGGCGATGCCCAGTCCCAGTTTGCCCTTGGAGATGAGCAGGATGGCTTCTCCGAGCGTCAGCGTCGGAGAGATGACGGGAAGATCCGTCGTGCGCATGACGTCCTGCGCCGTTGTGAGCAGCTTGCGTCCCAACGAGCCGCCGGGATGAAAGCGCGCAAAGTCTTTGTCCTGAAAACCTCTGGCCTCCATCAGCGCACAGGCCAGAGCGTCGCCCAAGACCAGCTGCGCCGTCGTGCTGCTCGTCGGAGCGAGATTCAGCGGACAGGCTTCAGCGGATACGTGGGAGTTCAGATGACAGTCGCTGCTGCGCGCCAAGAGGCTCTCGGGATTGCCCGTCATGGCAATCAGGGGGAAGCCTTCGTTTTTGATATAGGGCACAAAGCGGAGCAGCTCGTCGGTCTGACCGCTGTTGGAGATGGCGATGATCACGTCGCCCTTGGCAATGACGCCCAAGTCGCCGTGATAGACGTCCAAAGGATTGATGTAAAACGCCGGCGTGCCGGTGGACGAAAGCGTGGCGGCAATCTTCACGCCGATGTGTCCGCTCTTGCCCACGCCGGTGACAATGACTTTACCCTTGCACTGGAGAATAATCTCCACAGCCTTGTCAAACTCGGCGTCAATATTCTTGATCAGCGCCGTGACGGCAGCTGCTTCATCCTTCAGACAGCGTCTGGCTATATCCTGGTACGATTTCATATCAAACTCTTTATGACGCTCTCCAAATCTTTCAGGTAGAGCATATTCGGCCCGTCGGAGAGGGCGTTGTCGGGATCGGGGTGAGTCTCGAAGAAATATCCGGTGGCGCCGAAGGCTTTGGCCGCGAGCGCCATCATCGGCACGTATTCACGGTTGCCGCCCGTCTTGCCGCCGGCGGCTCCGGGACGCTGCACGCTGTGGGTGCAGTCCATCACCACGCGGGGCGTGAAGCGCAGCATGTCGGGGATGTTGCGGAAGTCCACCGCCAGATTGTTGTATCCGTAAACGTTGCCTCGCTCCGTCAGCCACACCTCCTGTCCGCCGGCATCGTGCACCTTCTCCACGGGGTATTGCATATCGGCACCCGAGAGAAACTGCGCCTTCTTGATGTTGACCACACGCCCCGTGTAGGCCGCAGCCACCAGCAGGTCGGTCTGACGGCAGAGGAAAGCCGGTATCTGCAGCACGTCCACCACTTCCCCGGCGGGTGCTGCCTGAGCGCTCTCATGGATGTCCGTCAGCAGAGGCAGTCCGAACTCCTCCTTGATGTCACCCAGCATCTGCAATCCCTTCTTCAGTCCGGGTCCGCGGAAGGAGGTGATACTCGTACGGTTGGCTTTGTCGAACGAGGCTTTGAAGTAGATGTCCAGCTTGTAGAGGTCTTTCAGGCGCTTCACCTCGCGGGCCACTTCCCGGAGGCAGTCCATCGACTCGATGACGCAGGGGCCGGCTATGAATACGGGTTTCATTTGAAGAAATAGATGAAGGTGGCGTCGGCCTCCAGAGCCTTCTTTTCGGTCTCCTTGATCACCATCGTCACGTGGATGGTGGTCTTGATGGCGCCTCTGAGGTTCTGGCAGTCCACCATTTTTGTCTTCATATAGATGCTCTGACCGGAGAGCACGGGCTGTGCGTATTTCAGCTTGTCGAGGCCGTAGTTCATCATGCGCTCGAGGTTGTGCACCTCCACGATCTGGTTCCACAGATAAGGCAATACGGCCAGCGAGAGATATCCGTGGGCGATGGTCTGCCCGAAGGGGCTCTCCGTCTTGCAGCGCTCGGGGTCGGTGTGGATCCACTGATGGTCGAGCGTGGCGTCGGCAAACTTGTTGATGCGCTCCTGGTCGAAGGTGACGCATCCGCTCTGCCCCATTTCCTTACCTATCCATGAGGCCAATTCTTCGTAACTGCCAATAGTGATCATAGCTTAATACCTAAATCTTTGATGATTTGTGAAATCTGTTGCATGGTGGTCAGGCGTGTGGGCACCAGGGGCAGACGCAGCTGGTTTTCGATCATGCCCATCTCCGAGAGCATCACCTTCACGCCGGCGGGATTGCCGTCCACGAAGAGCAGTTTGAAGAGCTCCGTGAACTGGTGGTGAATCTTCAGGGCGGAGTCGTATTCTCCCTTCAGGGCCAGACGCACCATCTTGGAGAACTCTCCGGGCAGCGCGTTGCCGATGACCGATATCACACCGACGGCGCCCAGCGTGATGAGCGGGAAGGTGATGCCGTCGTCGCCCGAAATCACGTCGAAGTGCTTGGGCTTGTTCTTGATGATGTCGTCCATCTGCGAGATGTTGCCCGAGGCCTCTTTGATGGCCACGATGTTGTCGAAGTCGCGCGCCAGACGCAGCGTGGTCTCAGCCGTCATGTTGACGCCGGTGCGGCCGGGCACATTGTAGAGCACCACAGGCACGGGGCTGGCCTCTGCGATGGCGGCGAAGTGCTGATAGAGACCCTCCTGCGAGGGCTTGTTGTAGTAGGGACAGACGCTCAGGATGCCATCGATGCCGCGGAAGTCGCCCGTCTTGAGCTCCTCCACGACGGCCCTTGTGCTGTTGCCGCCCAGACCAAGCAGGATGGGCACGCGTCCGTTGACGCGCTCCACGAGCGTCTCTTTCAGCTGCTTCTTTTCCTCCGCCGTGAGCGTGGGCGTCTCCGCCGTCGTTCCCATCACGCAGAGGAAGTCGGCTCCTCCCGTCAGTTGATACTCCACCAGACGGGCCAGAGCGTCCCAGTCGATGCTGCCGTCTGTCTTGAATGGCGTAATGAGCGCAATGCCCAAACCTTTGAATTTATTCTGTGCCATGTATTTTCATTTACACTTTCCAAGCGACAAAGATACGAAGAAAAGTTGAGAGTTGAGAGTTTAGAGTAAAAAGTTTTCGCCTTATCCGGCCGATTTTACTTTATCAAGTCCAGAAACTCTTCTTCACTGACGAGCCTGACGCCCAGCTTCTCCGCTTTTTCTCGCTTCGAGGGCCCCATGTTTTCTCCGGCCAGCACCATCGTGGTCTTGCCCGAGATGCTGCCCACGTTTTTGCCGCCGTGCTGCTCGATGAGCGCCTTGTATTCGTCGCGCGAATGGTGCTGGAACACACCGCTGATGACGATGCTCTCGCCCTCCAGCCGGTCGCTGTGTTGCGTCAGCTGCTCCTCGGAGAGCCGCATCTGCAGTCCGGCCCGCTCCAGGCGCTCCAGCAGCCTGACGTTCTTCTCTTCGCGGAAGAATCTCAGGATGCTCTCGGCGATGGCCGCGCCGATGCCGTTCACCTCCAGCAGCTGCTCCAGCGTGGCCTCCTTTAGGGCGTCGATCGTCTTGAAATAGCGGGCCAGCGTCTTGGCTGCGATTTCGCCCACATAGCGTATGCCGACGGCAAAGAGCACCCTTTCGAAGGGAACGCCCTTGGAGGCAGCGATGCCGTCGATGATGTTCTGCTCCAGCTTGTGGGTCTGCTTGCTGCCGGCGCTCTCCGGAATGGGCAGTCCGAAGAGATCCGTCTCGGGCGGACAGAGGTCGTTCATCGTCAGGTCGTAGAGGTCGGCGGCATCGCGTATGAGCCCCCTCTCGTAGAGACTCGCCACCGTCTCCGGTCCGATGGAGTCGATGGCCATTGCCCGGCGTGAGACGAAATGCTCTATGCGCCCCAGTATCTGCGGCTTACAGCCCTCTTCGTTGGGGCAATACCACGAGGCGCCCTCGCCGGCGTCTCCGGCCTCCTTCTTCAGGGGCGCACCGCACACGGGGCATCGCTCGATGAAGTGCACCTCGGGCCCTCTGGGACCGCTGATGGCGTCGTAGTCCACCGTCACCACTTTGGGGATGATCTCGCCGCCTTTCTCTATCAGCACGGGATCGCCCTCGTGCAGGTCAAGCTGACGCATGAAGGCCTCGTTGTGCAGCGTGGCCCTCTTGACAATGGTGCCGGCCAGCAGGACGGGATCCATGTTGGCCACCGGCGTCACGACACCCGTTCGTCCCACCTGATACGTCACCTCGCGCAAGACGGTCGAAGCCTGCTCCGCCTGAAATTTGTAGGCGATGGCCCAACGGGGACTCTTGGAGGTCATGCCGAGGGATTTCTGCTGCGCCAACGAGTTGACTTTCAGCACAACGCCGTCGGTAGCCACCGGCAGCGCCCTTCGCGCTTCGTCCCAGTGGTGGATGTAGTCCATCACCTCCTCCAGCGTGTCGCACAGCCTCATGTCGGCGCTCACTTTGAAGCCCCACCCTTTGGCGGCCATCATGTTGTCGTAGTGCGAGTCGCCGGGAATGTCGTCGCCCAGAAGGTAGTAGAGATAGGCATCCAGCCCGCGCTCGGCACACACCTTGGGATCTTTGCTCTTGAGCGTGCCCGAGGCGGCGTTGCGGGGATTGGCGAAGAGCTCCTCTTCGCGCTCCTCGCGCTCGCGGTTGAGGCGCTCGAAGTTGGCCCAAGGCAAGAGTATCTCGCCGCGAATCTCGAACGGACGCTCTTCCGCCACCTTGAGGGGGATGCTGCGTATGGTGCGCACGTTGGCCGTCACGTCGTCGCCTTTGGTGCCGTCGCCGCGCGTCAGCGCCCGAACCAAACGTCCGCCTTTGTAGTGCAGCGCGATGCTCAGTCCGTCGTATTTCAGCTCGCAGCAGATCTGGAATTTCTGCCCCTTAAGTCCTTCTTCAACGCGGCGGTAGAAATCCCTGACTTCGTCTTCGTTATACGTGTTCGAGAGAGAGATCATCGGACGCTCGTGCGCCACCGTCTCGAAGCTGCCGTTGAGGTCGCTGCCGACGCGCCTTGTGGGCGAATCGGGGTCGTCCATTTCGGGGTGCAGGGCCTCCAGACGCTCGAGCTCGTGCATCAGCCCGTCAAACTCCATGTCGGAGATTGACGGGCTGTTGTCCACGTAGTAAGCTCTGTTGCACTCGTCCAACTGACGGCGCAGGCTCAGTATTCTCTCTTTCTCGTCCACTTACTTGCCGAAGTAGCGCTTGAGCAGACCGTCGAAGCCGCGTCCGTGACGGGCCTCGTCCTTGGCCATCTCGTGCACGGTGTCGTGGATGGCGTCCAGGTTCTCCTCCTTCGCACGCTTGGCGATGGCCATCTTGCCGGCGCAGGCGCCGCATTCAGCCTCTGCACGCTTCTCCAGGTTGGTCTTCGTGTCCCACACCACGTCGCCGATGAGCTCGGCAAAGCGGCTGGCGTGATCGGCCTCTTCGAAGGCGTAACGGCGGAAGGCCTCGGAGATTTCGGGATAACCCTCGCGGTCGGCCTGACGGGCCATAGCCAGATACATGCCCACTTCGCAGCATTCGCCCTCGAAGTTGGCCTTCAGGCCGTCCATGATGTCGGCGGGGCAACCTTTGGCCACACCGATCACGTGTTCGGTGACATATTCCTTCTCGCCGTCCTTGATCTCGGAGAACTTGCTCTTGGGAGCCTTACACTGGGGGCACTGCTCGGGAGCCTCTGCACCTTCATACACATAGCCGCACACGGCGCACACGAATTTCTTCTTCATAGTTGTTTCTATTTTTAAGGTTAATAATGTTGGTTTCGCTCTGTTTCTCTAATCGTTTTTGATTATTTTCGGGGACAAATATAACAAGTTTTTTGTATTTTTCAAAGAAATTCCCCGTTTTTCTATGTTATTTCACCATATTTGTGTACTTTTGCACCACAAATCACGCGATAGTGGCTCAGTTGGTAGAGCATTGGCTTCCCAAGCCGAGGGTCGCGGGTTCGAGTCCCGTCTATCGCTCTAATGTTTAAGAGGCTTTTCGATGGCCTCTTTTTTTATGCCTCACACATTTCTGTCCCCCAGGAACGGGGGAAATGAAGGGGGTCACACAGATTTTTTTGAACACGAATCACACGAATTTCACGAAAACCTTGGTTGCTGATATTTAAAGAAAAACCTAAAAAACCGTCACGTGTCCGTTTCGATATCCGATAAACTGTAAACGGTAAACTGCAAACTGTTTTTTATGTTTTTCTCTTGACTGTATGTTAGGGCTCTGCAGGAGACCAAGATGAGAGTCACTGATTTTTATCTGGGTGCTCGCATACAAGGAAAAATATGTGGCTCACATCGCAAAGGGCTGGAAGCCCGACATACAGACAAGAGGGTTTTCTTTGTTTTTTTTGAAACACACCCGGCGATGTTTTTTTTGAAACACGCCCGACTTGGTTATTTTTACGCTCTAGTTAGAGAAAATTTGCGCGCTAGTTAGAAAACCATTTTTCCCTAGTTAGAGGCCACTTGAAATTGTTGTAGCAAAAAATCAAAGATCGCTGTTAATTTTCAATTGTCAATTATCAATTTTCAATTAACAACGCAAAGATACGACAGCGACATTGCGGTTTTCGAATAAATGACCAACTTTTTTCAAAAAATTTTTTGAGGGTGGTCAAATTGGTCAAGGTCATTTTGGTCAAACTCATTTTCATGTGTCAAATGTCGCCACAATATATATAAATAATATATTTATATTATTGTGAGCAGAAATTGCATACTTGTTTTAAATTTGACCAAAATGACCTTGACCAAAATGACCGCAAGTCAATTGGCACAAATCACTGGTTATCAGCACTAAGAGTTTTATCACGCGTGGTCATTTCATCATTACTGACTATACCTTTTTGTCCCCAAGCAGACATAATCCGGGCAAAAATCGCCCCAAAATCTCCACCGTTTTGCCCTCTATCTTGGCTCAAAAGAGCCTCAAATCTCCCCCACTTTCACTTCAAAAACTCACCAAAACCGCCCTAAAACACGGCGAAAAACACCAAAATCTAAGCCTCTGAGAAGCCTCTGACGACAGTCTGGGAACATTACGAGTAAGCGAGCGCAGAGACAAGCTTGTTTGATCTCTGCCGAGCGTGAGTAATGTCTGCGGCGAGTAGCCGCGAACCTCTGACGACAGTCTGAGAAGCCTTAACGGACATAACGGACAAGCGTAAATTGTGTCCGTTCTCTTACAAAAAAACGATTAGACAAACGAAACTATTCATCTGCAGTTTCGCAGGCGCTTTGCAGGCGCTGCGCAGGGGAACAGGTCTGTAAGAGCAGGTTTTATTGCACTTTTGTGGGAAAAGGCCTCAATTCGGTGTTGCTGGCTGAATTTTCCGGAAGGCTGTGACGAACGCTTTTGAGGGTGAACGATGCTCAAAATGTTGTTTCGCATATGCTTTTTAGGCCTAAAACGGCCCTTTATTGAGGAATTTTCCTGCTTTTGAGGGTAAAAGCGATGAACTGTGCTTCTGCAACGACAACGTATCTTGCTGTGTTTTTGAATTTTAGAGGAGATTACGTGCCATAATCTATTCCAATTCCAGTTATTCCAGTTATTTTTTGAGGGTGTCGTCTTCTCTTTTTTATTATATATATATTTATATATTAATTAGTTATATAATATATAAGAGAGATTGCGGGTGCCATATTTTTAATTGGAATAACTGGAATTGGAATAACCTACCCATATCTACTTCTCTCTCCAAAGCCTTCTCTTCCCTCACCCGTCAGACTTCAGCCATCAGACATCAGACATCAGCCTTCAAATCTAAGCCTTTGGGAACAGTCTGACGACAGTCTGAGGAGCCTCTGACAACAGTCTACGACTCTGCGACAACAGCCGTATCGTATTCGGGAGCTTGCGGATACGTATAGCCGGCAACCCACACTACATCTTCGCCAAGGGCTGCAGAAATCTTGCAGATGGTGGCCATAGTCAGGTTATGCGTGCCCGATAGCCATCGGCTCACCTCCGTCTCCGTTTTCCCAATCAGTCGGGCAAACTCCTTCTGTGACATTCCCTTGGACTCGAGAATGTTATAGATGCGATTAGCAATGGCCACAGAGAGCTCCATCTGCAGCTTCATTTCCGGAGAGATCGTGCTGCGAATCTCGTCCATAATTTTGTTTGTTTTCATACGCACCTCCTTTTTTATCTGCCACAAAAATAAACATAAAAGTTGATTCTGCCAAATTATTTGCTAAGAAAATCAACATTTATGTTTATTTTGTGCTGTTTTGTTATTGTTACGGCCATAACGGACATAACGGACAAGCGTTAATTGTGTCCGTTCACATCATACATCAGCCTTCATCCTTTCCGGATAACTATAGAATATCTCCAATCGTCAGCTGTCGGGCACAAATCTTCATGTGTGCCGAGTCAAACACGACATAGATGAAGTTATCGTCCGCATAGAAATGCGTCGTCCAGAAATAGTCGTTTCCCATCTCCAGGTCGGCTTCAACACTCAAGACGTCGGAGAAATGAAACGGGATAATATGCCACTCTCCATCAGCGGCCCACTGTGGGATGCATGTATCCACCTCTATATCGAGCGTCATTTTATCGCGGTCATACACGATACTTTTGACCTCTGCATCATGCATCGTCCAATCATCTCTTCCATACACCCCGGCAATCTTCTCAATACCTTCGATGCGCCCGTATGCAGAAGGATGAAGCCCGTCATAACTCTCCTTTTCACTAGTGGATTTGGCGAGATTGTAGTTTGTTTCGATACATGCTTTTATATCGGGCTGCTTACAGTATTTCAGCGCTTCCTCATAGTATGGAAGCTTGCACCAACGATTATGTATTGCGAGCCAAAAGCACATGAAGCCATAGAAGTCAAGCTCGTCCTTAAACTCCTGGGCATATCTGTATGCCATCTGCATGTTGGTTTTAGAGCCATCCATTTCAACGCTTGTCAGCTCATCCCAATTCTTCAGCACTTCGTCTGCCGTCTGTCCAAAGGCTTCTTCAAAGAGTGAAACGACGAAGCTTCTCTTGTCTGTTATGTGTTCTTCGGGAGTCATACTGAAGATTTCTTTTTAATTGGCATAAACCTCGGTTTGTCAACTGTTACTCCCCTTGATGTAATATTCAGCGTGATATGATCGAACCATGTTTCGAGAAACCCGTTGTACTCTTTCATTGAAATTTCATCGGCATAATCCTCTTGGGTATAATCCCATTTCAGATCAACAACATCGGTGAAATGGAAATCAAGAAAGACTTCTGCTTCATTTCGGTCATACTCAATGCCAACGCAGCACGGAGGGTTTATTGTCACGTCAAGAAGACACTTTTCGCTGTTCCAATGAACCTCTGTCACTTTTGAGAAATGGAATTGCCACTCATCGTTTTCTTCAAGGAAAACCTCTATATTTTCGATGCCAGTAATGAACTTTACGGCATCGTCACTTATCATATTGGCTGATTTACGCATTATTTATGAATTACTTTGTCAGTTTCTTATACTTTTGACGTTTCCCTATACGCGTAATTCTCCTTTGCCGCAGCCAACTCTTCTTCACTCAGTGGAGCATTGGAATATCTGAAGATGTAGCCATTATACTGAGGCTTACCTGCAGATAAGCATCTCCTTACACCTTCGGTTTGTAAACCATACGCCGCTGTACATTCTGTAATCTTTAGGAAAACATTGAGGTAATTCCCATTAATGTCGAATACGTATATCGGACGTTTTGCCTCTTTCGTCAATGGCGCGCCTTTGATTTTCAGAATTGGTTGTTCTGTTGTCGCATAAATGAAAATATATCCATTGAGATTATACGTTATTTTGTCTTGGCGAAGCATGGTTTTAATGGGACTATCGCCAGCAAAGCCCAACTCGGTGACGATGTCGGAAATACTCTCATATCTTTTCATGAAATCTCCTTCTTTGGAATAGCAATCTACAAGACGTTTCCCATAGGTGAAGTCACGCTCTATATTTGTTTGCGGTTCTTCTTCATGAGCCCGGAAACCGTATTCACCTAGCCAACTTTTTTCTATTGTGGCATTTGCAATCTTCTTTTGTGAAAAAGACGAAGCCAATCCAGCACATTCTTCCAACGTCTTAGTAAAAAGGAATTCGCCAGTCGTTCTGGAATATACGTCAATGAGGCGTTTCCAATAATAAATATCAGGTTCTAATTTTCCTATCAAATCTTCATGCAACCTGATGCCATAATCGGTTGTCCAAAAAGTTCCATCTAAATCCTTTATATTATTATATGACACATAGATTCCTTTCTCGGCACATTGCCTTATGGTTTTAGTAAACAGAAACTCTCCTGTTAAACGAGAATACACGTCAAGTTCCAGCATTGTTTGCTCTATGTAAGTCTCAAGCTTCACTCCATTTTTATAGAGATTAGAATGTATGTCATCAACAGATTTACCAACAGGTTTTCCGTCTTCATTAAAGTAAATTTTGCGTAGCACAAAATTTGTAGCGTCACAGTCCTTAATGGCTTCATGATAGTTACCTCCTGTAAATCCGAAATGTTTAGAAATAGTTACCAGCCTTTTGTTTTCTGTTGGCAACGCTAGTTTTCTAACCATAGCAAGGACATCACATACAGGATTCGTCGGCAAAGAAACGTTAACCATTTCACAAGTAGACTTCAAGAATCGCATATCAAAAGGTGCATTGTATGCAAAAAGAGGACAGGTTCCAATGAATTCGATGAATGAATTGATGGCTTCAACTTTTGATAAGCCTGTTTGCTTCAACTTTTCTATGTCTATACCATTGACACGCAAAGCCGCTGGTTCTATTACACAATTGGGAGATGGCTTAATGTAGATACTTCTTTTATCAATGGCCACACCTGTCCGAGTGTTATATTTAACGGCTCCTATTTGAAGAATCTCATGACCTTGTTGAGGTGACAATCCAGAAGTCTCTGTATCAAAAACTACGTAGCACTCATATTTCGAAAGCCCTGGTATATAGGACTTAATGGATAATTCTATGTCT
Source organism: uncultured Bacteroidales bacterium (assembly GCA_902784475.1). Taxonomy (GTDB): domain Bacteria; phylum Bacteroidota; class Bacteroidia; order Bacteroidales; family Bacteroidaceae; genus Physcousia. The sequence continues at coordinate 36,197 of CACZUX010000035.1, forward strand.
AGGGGGGATGAAGAGATGGCATTTACCTTAAATCCTAAGGCTGATGAAACATGATGAGAATCCTCTGCTTCTGGAGTCTCCATGCTTAACAATTGAGCCAATTCTTGGTCAGAGATATTGGCATCTACCAGCACATTATAAGAACTATCAAGAACACCTTTCTGCTGAAGCTGCGACATTAAACGTCCAGAAAGGTTATAACCAATTTGGAAATACCTTTGGATGTCTGCACCCTTACAGACACCTTTTTGGATGACAAAACGAGCCACATTCTCTATCGTAGGATTCCTGTCAACGAAAACCTCTGAGTTCACGGACTTGTCTTCAACCACGTTTGCACTCTGATTGGCATCTTCATTCGGCTCTCCACCAAACAGACCTTTTATGAAATCAATAATCGACATAGAACTATACTTTTCGTTATTACAGTTTCCTTGTTACCTGCTTTTTTCTCGTTTTTACACCTTCAAATGGTTATACAACTTCAACCTCAGGACTTCACCATTCTCAAACTCAAACAGATACTTCTTGCTATTGGACCTCGGATTGTTTCTGTGGATAATCCTGTGGTCAGTTTTGCCATGATAACAATATTACACTAATTTGATTATTCTATTCAAGATTGCTTAAATCTTCTGCCGTTATTTCAACAAGTTCCTGTGCTGTTAAATTGGACGAGTATGCCAAACGAGTTGCTTGATTTTCTAGTGTCTTCTCGAAAAGATTACGCACATAGCGTGCATTTCCAAAGTTCTTATCTTTATTGATAACGGCATTTTTAATAATTGCCTTAATAACCTCTTCGGCTTCTTCATTCATTGAATACTCATTTTTCGATAAATTCAACTGGTAAATTTGAAGAAGCTCCTCTTCGTTATAATCGTCAAAATGAATATATCTGTTAAAACGTGATTGTAAGCCCGGATTAGAATCAATGAATTCCTTCATTTCATTTCCATATCCAGCTAAAATAACCACCAGACGATTGCGGTCATCCTCCATCCTCTTCAACAAAGTCGAAATGGCTTCTTTTCCATAATCATTATTCCCTCCTTGGACAAGAGAATAAGCCTCGTCAATAAATAATACTCCATCAAGGGCAGAATCTATAATTTTATTGGTCTTAACAGCAGTTTGACCAACATATTCTGCAACTAATCCCGAGCGATCAGTTTCCACCAAATGGCCCTTTTCGAGAATACCTAGCTCTTTGTAAATTGCAGCCAAAATACGTGCGACTGTAGTCTTTCCTGTTCCGGGATTACCTGTGAACACACAATGGTATGACATTGGAGAAGTTTTTAGTCCCTTTTCCTCTCTAACCTGCTGTATGTGAATAAAGTTCTTTAATTTAAACAGTTCTTCCTTTACACTCTCCAAACCTATCAACTCAGAAAGCTGATTCTCTGGGGAAGTGTTTTCCTCTGAATCATTATTTAATGTCTTCTTTTCTTGTTTTGTGCTTCTTGCTACAAGTTCAAATAGCTCTGACACATCTTTCATTAAAACTTCACGCGGCTGCGAATCTCTTGCGGGACCAACGACCCCTCTTTTCTCCAATTCATCCATTATCCTTCCTGCCTGGAGATAACCCATACTCATTTCTCTTTGAATATTAGCGAGAGATCCGTCTTGAGATTGTACAATTATACGAGCAGCTTCCATTATAACAGCCTCAGGAGATTCTTTTTCATATGTAAGCGACAACTTGCCGGTAGAAGATTTATCATCTGGTTGCTTGGAATTTGTCTCATCCATGATATCTTGCAACCAAACCCTTTCCTCGCTGGTCACGACATCATCTACATTAGCCATTGCTAAGGTAAACCGATGTAGGCACAGAATATATTGAATTTTTATATCCGGATCAACCTTATCAAGAAATATGGCTAAAAGGAAAGATTTGTAATTGGGCGTAACAACCTCGTATGCATGAATAATGTGTTGAAAGATATTTTCCAATGAATCTGCTATATTTCTCTCATAATAGCTAAACTGGGCGTATTCAATATCAACCTCAGGATCCAAAAACTTATAAACCAACAAGTGCAGGGCATCTTCCTCTATATTGTGTTGTCCGACATCACCACCTAACCCCTTCAGGCATTTGTATGCATCATATAATATAAAACATTGAATCTTTTCATCAAACGAGATTCCGGATAAGTCTAGTCCATAAATTTCATTTGTGTTATTTACAATCTGTACTAATTTATCATTGTTTAACTTGCTAGATACAAAATCCCAAAGTTCGTCCGAGGCTTTTTTTAGTTTGTTAAATCTATTTTCTTCGTCGTCTTCCTCAATATCATCTTCGACATCTTGGTTCGGCTTAGCCTTAGACGGAGAGTATGACTTTGCATAAATAAAAATAATAACAAAAGGCAAAAGAGCAGCAATTACTGACAAAGCTTTGTTTGTTATGGAAGAAACTATTACGGAATATATTATAACAGCAACAACTACGGTAATTGCTATTAAAAAACCATGTAAACAACCAGTCTCACTTTTATTATTTCTTCGATAATCGCCATTTTTTTCATGATAGTTGGATGACGGATTATGACCGTTGGTTGGCTGATTAACTTTACCGCTAATTTTCTGCCTGTTATAAAGACCTGTACCCGGAATTCCGGTACTTAGATACGTTCCTCGTGGTCCAAAATTTAATTTTGCTCCTCGTGGACCAACAGATGTACTAACACCTCCCTTGCTGAGGTTAATATGAACACCTGGCAATATTTTAATTCTTTTTCTGTAATTCCAAGCCATTTTTATAAAAAGCCAATTATATTATTATCAATCTTATGAGCTAAAATCTTCGACTATGCGCTACTGTTATGTTACTTCTTCCCCTCCCTCAGCAACTTCAATATCACATCCGCCACCTCATCCGAGAGCAGCTCGCCGCTGTGACCCTTCTCCCAGTCAACGGACGGAATAGCCTCCTTCAACTTCGCCAAGGGAATCAGCGGAGCATCATCCGGAAGCGCTGCATTCCTGCACGCCATATCCACATAACAGCGACGGCGAGAAGTGCCCTTCCAGTCTTCTCCCGTGTAAGGATTTGAGATGAAATACCCGTTGAAAACTATGCCTGCGCCTTCATCGCCTGTACGCAGCATGTAGAAAGCATCGCCGCGATTAGCTTCCTCCCACTCGTAGATGCTCCAGTTCAGGAAGAAGGTGTCATCCTCCTGATGCTCCACACAACGGCGGTAGTCCTGCTCCGTGAAAGAGCTGATGGCGGGATTCCAACGCATGAGGTAGGTCTTGGGCTTTTCGGGGACGGGAACGATGTCGTAGTGCAACACCCACACGCAGCAGTCGCCCTCGGGATCCTCCAAAGCGGGTGCGTCGGTCTTCTGGAAGGTGAAGCGTGTGCCGGGCTGCGTCGTCGTGCGCACAATATGCAGGGCACAATGTTCTTTGCCGGCTTCAAGCACGATGAAGCGGAGCGAACGCTTCAGCAGATAAGGAAACACGCCTCCGTTGTAGAGGAAACAGCTGCGATAAGCAGGAGGAGCCTCCTCAACAGAGATAACAGGACAGCCTTCCACCGTCTCGATGACCATGTCCTGGTTGTCCTCGTTCAGACTCAGTGTCAGCTCACGAATCTCTCCGTGAAGCACGCCGTCTATCACGGCCTTGTCCACCTCGAAGGTGATGACGGAGTCATTGATGTCCTTATTTCGTTTCATGGTATTATCTTTATTTTATAAAATCCGCCCCAAAGTTACAAAAAGTTCATGACTTTGACAAAAGAATTCACGAAATCCGTTCAAGATTTTTCAAAAAATCGAAAATGCAAAAATGCTCACGCAAATTACGCAAATTGCAAATTGCAAATTGTGACCCACCAGTCAGAGTACACGTAAAACTTGACATCCGAACCCGCATTTAGCGCCCAATATTGATTATCAGGCATTTAGCTTTTATAAAATCGGCGCGTTTATACGTGTTTCAAAATCCGAAATCTTGACAAAATAGTTATTTGCTTGCAATCTCACGAAGCTACGCTCCATAGACATTCTACTCGCCTCAGCATAATAAGCCAGCTTTTCTGCATTCGGCTCGGGCGGATGCGGCGTAGTTTGCGTGAGCATTTTTTCGTGCAAACAAAGCACTCTTATCACTGAGAAAAGTTGAATCATTCTCTCTTAACCCTTGTTTTGGTTGAATGGGCGGCCTAATGCACGGAATCCGATTCATTAACGACTTTTATCGTGCTCATTAATGAATTCGATCGTTTTCATTAATGAATTGCATCGATTTCATTAATGAACGGTTTTTAGTGTTTGGCTATTTCTGCAACCAAACTCTTCAGATAAGCATCAGAGACATTACCCATCTCTGACTTATCATAAATCGTCATCA
>CACZUX010000036.1 GCA_902784475.1 uncultured Bacteroidales bacterium
GAAACTAAGCGAACATTTTACATTGGAAGAAATGCTTCACAGCGACACCGCTGAGAAGAAAAAGATAGAGAACCGCATCAACGCGGTCGAAGTGAACAACCTCGTGCGTCTGTGCACCAAGGTCTTGGAACCTCTGCGCGAACATTTTGGCGTACCGATTAAAATCAACAGCGGCTTCCGCTGCAGGGATCTCAACGACGCCGTCAAGGGTGCAGACAACAGTTACCACATGAAGGGTCGAGCTGTTGACATACCGATGCACCCCGGATGGCTGGCCTACATCAGAGACCATCTGCCGCACACAGAGTTGATTAACGAAGGGACGTGGATTCACGTAGCGCTGTAAGCGCACGTGCATCCAAATTAAAAATGAAAAGTGAAAAGTGAAAAGTGATGGCCCCCGACAAACGGAGGCCATTTTCGCATTTTCGCAAAGGGTATTACGGCTGATAGACGAACGGACTGTCGGCGATGCCGTCTGCATACTCCGTGACGCCGACGGTTACCTTGCCGCATTCACATGCTCCACCATTTTTAACATTTCCCTTGCCTATACTACAAGGACTGCCCTCACTTTTTGTTGCAGTAACTTTTGTAACACCACTGGTAATCGTGATAGCGCCACACTTATTGTTGGGGTCACCTCCATCTTTATAGGCCTCCCCCGTTCCGATACCAGCAGCATCAAAAATGCCACCAGTAGCAGTTACCGTACCGCCATTAATTGTGATATCGCCACATTCATTATGGGCTTCGTCCCCGCCCTCATTTGTTCTGGCCAGTCCCGTTCCGATACCAGCACTGCTAAAGCCACCAGTAGCGGTTACCGTGCCGCCTGTGATCGTGATATTGCCACATTTATTGGTGACTTCTTCATCGTGATCTGTACTATTTGTTGAAGCCTTTCCCGTTCCGATACCGGCAGCACTATCACCACCAGTAGCGGTTACCGTACCGCCATTAATTGTGATATTGCCACATGTGGTACTGGTATCGTCATGCGCTCCAAAAGTCAATCCGTTTCCGATGCCGGCACCGTATTCGCCACCATTAGCGTTTATCGTACCGCTATTGATTATGATATTGCCACCAGTCTTTTTAACATCTTCTCCATGCCCCGTTCCGATACCGGCAGAACCAGCGCCACCGTTAGCATTGAGAGTACCAGTGCCCGAAATGGTCAGCGTGGTGCCTTCGTTGCCTACTCTAAGGGCAGCATAATCGGCAGGTGCTGTAATTGAATTGGTACCCACGAGGATAATGTTAGCATTGCCTTGGCAGGTGATGTTGCTATTGGTGATGGTGACGTTGTCGAGTGTCACAGTGGCACCGTCGGCGATGGAAATCCAGTGTTGGTCACTCAGCGTACCGGTGATGGTGTAGCCGTCCTGAATGGTCTTATCCTCCGTCACGCCCGAGAGGTCTATGATATTCTGCTTCGTCAGCTTCGCCGTAATCTCGTAGTATTTGCCATTCTCGAAGGTGACGCCGGACTTCTCCAAGGCATAGACTTCGTCACCGGCGACGGCGGTAAGGGTATACTTGTCGGCACCGGCTTTCTCGTTGCGCAGGGCTACGGTAAGTTCGCTGGCAGCAGCATCAGGCGTTACGGTAATGGGGCCGTAATAGGAAATTTCAGTAGCTTCATCGAGTTTGGCGAACAGTTTCATTTCAGAAAGCTGCATAATATCGCTGCCTTGACTTTCTGAGATCTCCAGACGGAAATACTGGTAGGTGCCTGGGGCAGAGGCAGTAAAATCGTGCTCGGTGTTATTTTCTGCAGGCATATCGGTGTTGCCGCTCTTACTGTCAATGGTGGTCCATTCGGCGTCCCCGCTGTTCATCTTGCCCTTCAGCACCCAGCTCCTCGGATTACGCCCGGAATACGACTCAGTGTCTCCGGCGGTTCTGAACATATAGCCGTCCACCTGAACGGGGCTGGCGGTGTGGAACTCGATGTACTAGGGAGAATTGGCACACCACTTGGTGTCTAAATCGCCGTCAACAAGATGGGTGTGATCATCACCACTAATGCCACCACTGCCAGCGTCAACCGTGTAACCGGAATAATAGTTGTTATCTGATAATCTCTTACTCGTGACCAGCTTGTTGCCGGCTGCCGAGACGGTCAGACTCTTGACAGCAAGATCGCCGCCGCCGTCCTTGTCCTTCAGGATGAACTTCACGATGGCCTGCTGGCTGGCGAGGTTGGCCTCCGACGTAGTAGTGATATGGGAGTCGTCTATCGAGGCTACTGTTACGTCAGTTATGGCATAGTCGTAGTTCTTCTCGATAGAGTTCTCGTCGCTGAGCAGCACGCCACTCTGTCCGGTGTAGTCCCATTCGGTGCGGGGGAAGATCAGGTGCAGTTTGTCGCCCACGTTCACCGTACCCGTCAGGTCGCCCGACAACGTGGTGGTACCCGTATTGCTGGCAGCAGCGGACAGCGTGCCAAGCTGGGTTGTGGTTCCCGCTTTTAACACGCTCACCTTGTCTGAATCAGCCCACTTCACCTTGAGCGTCTTGCCGTCCAATGCGAGGGCGCGGGTCTGGGCATCCTCGCCCTTCGAGGCCTTCACGGTCATGGTGTATATGCCCGTCGCAGCGGCAGGCTGCGGCTGCTGAGCATCGTTGATGAAATCGTCTTTGTCAGAACATGCGGTCATGGCGGTGCCTGTCACCACCAGCGCTGCCAGCGTGCCGATGTATGCTGTATACTTCTTCATTGCGGTGTGTTCCATTAAAATTGCTGATTACTATTCCCAGACTTCTTCTATCGCTTCACCATAGTTCTGACGACTGGTTTGATCACCGCTCGGCTGGAGCAACGCCTCACATTGTTTCAACTCGACCACCACGACGGATGGTTTCATGTAATTTTGCTTTTTCATGGTTGTTTATTCATTAGTTTGTTATTTTTTTACGTTACATACACAAAATTAGCGCAAATATACGAAAATTTTATACAGCAGAGGGATAAAGTTGAATATATTTTGGCCTATGAGCGTATTTTTTGTGCAAATTGTGCCAAATTAAAATCCGCATAACCAGTCGTCTAACAACCGATTATGCGGATCAGTCAGCGGAGAGAGAGGGATTCGAACCCCCGGTGCCTCGCAGCACGGCAGTTTTCAAGACTGCTGTAATCGACCACTCTACCATCTCTCCGAGCGGGTCTTTCCGCGTTTGCGGCGGCAAAGGTACGACATTTTTCGGAAACAAGACCCTCAAGAGGCTATATTTTTTTGAAGAAAGGCGAAGAAAACACATTTTTTCAAAGCCAACGCGCGCAAATGCGGGAAGAATTATGTAACTTTGTGCGCTGATATGCGTATGTCATAAAGGCATCAAAGAAAAATATGGCAAGAAGAGTCGTCATCACGGGAATGGGCATCTGGTCGTGCATCGGCCAGAGTCTCGACAGCGTGGCCCGTGCACTGCACGCCGGAGAGAGCGGCATCGGCCTCAAACCCGAGCGGCTGGACTACGGATACCGCAGCGCACTCTCGGGCCTCGTCCCCACCCCCGAAATCACCAAGGCAATGCTCGACCGCCACACACGCGCCGGACTCTCGGAGCAGGCGCAATACGCCTATATGGCCGCCCGACAGGCGCTCGAAGGCGCCGGACTCGACGAGGACTACCTCAAAACACACGAGGCGGGTTGCATCTTCGGCAACGACTCGTCGGCCGGCAGCGTGATAGAAGCCTCGAACATCATGGACGAGAAGCACGACACGGCGATGCTGGGCTACGGACTGGTGTTTCAACTGATGACCTCCACCGTGAGCATGAATCTCAGCCGCATCTTCCATCTGAGCGGCACCAGCTTCACCGTGAGCGCCGCATGCGCCAGCGGCAGTCACGCCATCGGTACGGCCATGATGATGATACGCAGCGGGATGCAGGACATCGTGCTCACAGGCGGCGCACAGGAGACGGGGCTCAAAAGCATGCCTTCGTTCGACGCTCTGGGCGCCTTCTCCATGAGGATGGACTCGCCGAAAGAAGCCAGCCGACCCTTCGACAAAGAAAGGGACGGCCTCGTGCCGAGCGGCGGCGCAGCAGCGCTGGTGCTCGAGGAGATGGAGCACGCCAAACGGCGAGGCGCCACCATACTGGCCGAAGTGGCCGGATACGGCACATCGAGCGGCGGCACCGTATCGCAGCCCGACGAGACAGCCTGCACCGTAGCGATGAAGCGCGCCCTCAAAGACGCTGGGCTTGCGCCCAAAGACATAGACTACGTCAACGCCCACGCCACCTCGACGCCCCTGGGCGACAGGTGCGAGGCAGCGGCGCTCGACCGACTCTTCGCCGGAGAGCACGCCCTCATCAGCAGCACCAAGAGCATGACGGGCCACGAAAGCTGGATGGCCGGCGCGAGCGAAGCGCTCTACTCCACCCTGATGATGCAGCGCGGATTTGTGGCGCCCAACATTAACCTCAGGGAGCCCGACGAGGCTGCCGCACGTCTGAGGCTGACGGCCGAGACGGTGGAGACGGAAGTGCGTGCGGTGCTCTCCAACTCCTTCGGGTTCGGGGGAACGAACGCAGCACTCGTGCTGCGTGAAGTTAGAAGTTAGAAGTAAGAAGTAAGATATGAAGTTGTCACCGGCATTGAAGAAAGCATACACCGAGGAGCAGATGACTGCCCCCGAGGCGCAGCGTTTGGCGGAATTCATCGCCTGGAGTCCGATCGTGTTTCAGGTGTCGAGAATCATGCTCCAGCGCGGCATATTCAACCTGATGCGCGAGAGCGACGAAGGTCTGACGCGACAGGAAATCATGCAAAAGACGGGACTCTCGGACTACGCCGTGAAGTGTCTCGTGGAGGCCTCGCTCTCCATCGGCACAGTGCTCGTCAATGCCGAGACGGAGCGCTACACACTCTCCAAGGCGGGATGGTTTCTCGCCAACGATGCCGCCACAGGCGTCAACATGGACTTCAACCACAAGGTGAACTACGAAGGGATGTTCCACCTGGAGGAATCGCTCGAAGGCGGACGCCCCGAAGGCTTGCGCCACTTCGGCTCCTGGCCCACTATCTACGAAGGGCTCTCGAGTCTGCCGGAAGAGGTGCGGAAGAGTTGGCTTGCCTTTGACCACTTCTACAGCGACGCCGCATTCCCCGAGGCGCTGAAGATTGTCTTCGACCGCTACGGCGTCAGGACGCTCTACGACGTCGGGGGCAACACGGGCAAATGGGCGCTGAGATGTGTGGCCTACAGCACGGAAGCCCGCGTGACGGTGCTTGATCTGCCGCAACAGCTGAAGCTGATGCAGGACAACATCCAAGGAAAAGCGGGTGCAGAGCGCATTACAGGCTTCGCCGTCAACTTCCTCGACCCCGAAGCGAAGTTCCCCCAAGGCGAACGGCCCGACGCCGTCTGGATGAGCCAGTTTCTCGACTGCTTCAGCACGGACGAGATCACGGGCATCCTCTCCAGAGCCCGCGAGGCGATGGACGCGCACACGAGGCTCTTCATCATGGAGACGCTGTGGGACCGCCAGCGATACGAGACGGCGACCTTCTGCCTGACGATGACCAGCCTCTACTTCACCGCGATGGCCAACGGCAACTCCAAGATGTACAACACCGAAGACATGGAGCGCTGCATCAGGGAGGCCGGGCTCGAAGTGGAAGACATTCACGACGGACTGGGACAGGGACACAGCATCATCGTGTGCAAAAAGAAAGAAACAAAAAACAACAGCATAATGACAAGACAGGAAATCGAAGAAAAAGTGAGGGCCTTCCTCATCGACGAGTTCGAGATCGAAGAAGACCTCATCCGCGACGACGCCCGACTGAAAGAGGATCTGGGCATCGACAGCCTGGATCTGGTGGACATCGTGGTGATCGTGCAGAAGGTGTTCGGCTTCAAGATCAACCTCGAGGAGATGAAAACGGTCGCCACGCTGCGCGAGTTCTGCGACTACATCGAAAAGAAAGTGGGCTGAGGCGCTATGGCAGAGAAGAAGTGGGCAGGAACGACATTCGGCAGCGGCGCGATGCACCGCTGGCTCATCCGTCTGTTGCGCGTCGTCGATGTGAGGGTGGTGTACGTCTTCACCTTCGTCTGCGTCATCCCCGTATGCGTCTTTCTGCCGGGCTTCCGCCACAGCTACCGCTTCTTCCGACGCCGCATGGGCGACGGACGGCTGAAAGCCTTCGTCAGAGCCTACAGGAACCACTGCATGTTCGCCCAGGCCGTCATCGACAAGTTCGCCATGTATGCCGGCAGGAACTTCGTCATCAGCATGGAGGGCGAAGAGCATTTCAACCGTCTGGCCTCACAGCCGGAGAGCTTCATGATGATGAGCTCGCACATCGGCAACTACGAGATTGCGGGCTACTCGCTGCGCTCGACGCAAAAGGCGCTCCACGTGCTGGTCTACGGCGGCGAGAAAGAGAGCGTGATGGTCAATCGCGACCGCATGTTCAGCCTGAGCCACATCCGCATGATTCCCGTCAGCGAAGACGGCAGCCATCTCTTCGAAATCAACGCCGCACTCTCTGCCGGCGATATCGTCAGCATCCCCGCCGACAGGATATGGGGTTCGTCGAAGAGCGTCTCTGTGAAGCTGATGGGCAAGGAGGCCAGACTGCCGATGGGGCCCTTCCGCGTGGCGGTGTTGCTGGAGCAGAAGGTGCTGGCCGTGCACGTGATGAAAGAAAGCGCACGAGGCTACCGCATCTATGTGACGCCCCTGACGTACGCCGCCGACGCTCCGCGAAAAGAGCAGCTGAAGCAGCTGGCCGAAAGCTATGCGGCCGAGATAGAGCGCATCCTCAGCCTCTATCCCACACAATGGTACAACTACTACGACTTCTGGAACGATGACACTGACACCGCCCTACACTGAAACGACGCTCCGGAAGATCGACATCCGCAGCCTGCTGCCGCAAAGAGATCCCTTTGTCGCAGTGGACCGTCTCGTGCACTACGACGACAGAGAGGTCGTCACGGAAACCGTCGTAAAGGCCGACAGCCTCTTCACCGAAGACGGCCGTCTGACGGCGGCGGGGCTGATGGAGAACATCGCGCAAAGCTGCGCCGCACGCATCGGATTCCGAACGCTCTACGTCATGGGGCTCGACAAGGTGGACATCGGCGTCATCGGCGCCTTGCGCAACATGGAGATTAACGCGCTGCCTCCCGTGGGCCGGACGCTGACGACGAGGGTGACGGTCAGGGAAGAAGCCTTCGGCATCACGCTGGTGGAAGCCTCCGTCAGGAGCGAAGGACAACTCATGGCCGAAGGAGAAATGAAAATAGCACTGAAGAATGAAGAACAAGGATAAATCGCAACTGCTCACGGCGTCGAGGACGCTGGAGATACGCTTCAGCGAAGTGGACTCGATGAACATCGCCTGGCACGGGTCCTACGCACACTATCTGGAAGACGCCCGCAGAGCCTTCGGCGAGAAATACGGCATCGACCACGCCACCATCGCCGCCAACGGCTATCAGGCCCCGCTGGTGGAGCTCAACATACGCTACAAGAAGCCCATCCTCTTCGGCATGAAGCCCCGCATCGACATCTGGTACAGGCCGACGCTCTCGGCACGACTCACCTACGACTACGAGATACGCGACACCGCCGACGGCTCGCTCCTGACAACGGCGCACTCGGTACAGGTGTTCACCGACCTCAACCACAAACTCGCCTGGAACAATCCGCCCTTCTTCGAAGCGTGGAAAAGGCGCTGGGGCATTGCGGAGGATTGACGGAATCATGGAATCACGGATTAACGGATTGACGGAATGATATATATTCTCGCGGACAACATCACCTCACCGCTCGGAGCAACAACGCAGGAAAATCTGGAGGCTGTCCTTCAGGGGCGATCTGCGCTGCGCCGGTACGAAGGTCTGTGGGGCATTCCCACTGCGGTCTGTGCCTCGCTCTTTTCACGCGAGCAGACGGCCCGGATGGCCCGCGAAGGCATGACACGATTCGAAGCATTTGCATACTGTTCTGCCCGCGAAGCGATGAGTCGCTGCAAGATTGATGTTGCGAGCGAGCGTACGCTGTTCGTCCTCAGCACCACCAAAGGCAACATCGAGCTCTTGGGCACCGAAAAGGAGCAACGCATCAGTCCCACAGAGGCCGCAGAACATATCGCCCGGGCTCTGGGCTTCAAGGGCGAACCCCTCACGGTGTGCAACGCCTGCATCTCGGGCGTCTCGGCGATGATCACAGCGGGGAGGCTGCTGGAGGCGGGCTGCTACGACACCGCCGTCGTCACGGGCGCCGATGTCGCCTGCCGCTTCACCGTGAGCGGATTTCAGGCGCTCAAAGCCGTCTCAGAAGACGCCTGCCGCCCCTTCGACCTGGAGCGTCTGGGGCTGAATCTGGGAGAAGCCGCCGCCACCGTCGTCCTCAGCCGCAAAGCGCCCGAAGGAGCGCCGGCGCTTTGGGCCATCGAAGCCGGTGCCGTGAACAACGACGCACACCACATCACCTCGCCCTCGCCCCGAGCCGAAGGCGCCTCCGCCGCACTCAGGGCTGTGGCCTCTGACGACCTAGCCCTCATCAACGCCCACGGCACGGCCACGATGTTCAACGACCAGATGGAGAGCGTCGCCATCGCCGGATGCGGTCACGGAGACGTTCCCGTCAACGCCCTCAAAGGCTACACGGGCCACACACTCGGCGCTGCGGGCATCCTGGAGACGGTGCTCACGGCGGCAGCGCTCGAACGGGGCTTCATACTTCCCACCAAGGGCTACAGCGAGCGCGGCGTATCAGGTCGCATCGACATCGTCTCTGCACTCCGGAAGACCGACGGCCGACGCTTCGTGAAGATGATCTCGGGCTTCGGCGGAGGCAATGCGGCACTCTCGCTCGTGAGGACGGAGGCGAAGGAAGAGTTCGCCGAAAAGAAGGTGCCCGAGTTCGTGCGCACCCACAGCGTGAAAATTACGCCAGACAAGGTTCTGGTGGACGGACGGGAGATCGCCTGCGAAGGCGAAGGACTCGCGAAGTTGACGGCGCTCTACAAACAATATATCGCGTCGTACCCGAAATACTACAAGATGGACCCGCTGGCCCGACTGGGTTTCGTGGCTTCGGAACTGCTGCTGCAGGCCGAAGGGAAAGAGCGCAAAGAGGAAGACGCCACGAGAGGCGTGGTGCTCTGCAACAGCTCGTCCAGCATCATGGCCGACAGAGCCTACGAGGCCACCGTCGGAGCGGGCGACAACTACTACCCCAGCCCCTCGGCCTTCATCTACACCCTGCCCAACATCGTGACGGGCGAGATCGCGCTGCGCAACGGCTACAGGGGCGAGACCAGCTTCTGCATCATGCCCAGAAAGGACGAAGCCCTCATCGACCGCATCGTCGGCGCCACGCTCTTGGACCGCAGGCTCGACAGCCTCATTGCCGGATGGATCGACTGCACAGACGATACACACTATGAAGCAAGTATATATATCATTGAATCAAATAAATAACATAATATGGAAGAACTTGAACTTGAACTGAAACAGGAAATCATCAAGGTGCTCAATCTGGAGGATATGACGCCCGACGACATCGAGACGGACGCACCGCTCTTCGGCGAAGGACTCGGTCTGGACTCCATCGACGTGCTGGAAATCATCGTCCTGCTGGAGAAGAAATACGGCATCAAGCTGGCCAACCCCGCTGAGGGCAAAGGCATCTTCAAGAGCATCGCCACCATCGCCGACTACGTGAGCAAAAACCGCAAGAAATAACAGAGAACGGTGAGAAAGAATATCGTCATCACGGGAGCCGGCATTGTCTCGGCCATCGGTTGTTCGAAAGGGGAAGTCACCCGCTCGCTGCTCGAAAGACGCACGGGCATCGGGGAGATGCAATATCTGGAGTCCGTGCATCACGAACTGCCTGTGGGCGAGGTGAAGATGTCGTCGGAAGAGATGAAGCGCCGACTCGGCATCGACGCCGCAAAAGAGGTGAGTCGCACGGTGCTGATGGGCATGATGGCGGTGGAGCAGGCGCTGAAGGAAGCCCGCGTGGAGCGCAAAGACGGACGGCGCATCCTGCTGGTGTCCGGCACCACCGTCGGCGGCATGGACCTGACGGAGCGCTATTACGGCAGCTTCTTCGAGAGCGACGAGCATCTGGACTGCATGAAGACCCACGACTGCGGCAGCAGCACGCAGCAAATCGCCGAACGCTTCCGTCTGTTCGACGACAGCACCACCCTCTCCACCGCCTGTTCCTCGTCGGCCAATGCGCTCATGCTGGGGGCACGCCTGATCGAAACCGGACAGGCCGACATTGTGGTGGCGGGAGGCACGGAGGCACTGACACGTTTCCACCTCAACGGTTTCAACGCCCTCATGATACTCGACCGGCAGCAGTGTCGCCCCTTCGACGCAACACGCGCCGGACTGAATCTGGGAGAAGGGGCCGCTTACGTCGTGCTTGAAAGCGAAACGGCGGCACGGGAACGGGGCGCAGAGATACAGGCCTGGTTCAGCGGCTCGGGCAACGCCTGCGACGCCTTCCACCAAACGGCCTCATCGGACAACGGAGAAGGTGCCTGTCTGGCCATGAAGGAAGCACTTGAAAGCGCCGGGCTCTCCCCCAAAGACATCGACTACGTCAACGCCCACGGCACCGGCACGCCCAACAACGATCTGAGCGAAGGCGTTGCGCTGCAGCGCGTCTTCGGCACAGAGATGCCGCCCGTCTCCAGCACGAAATCCTTCACCGGACACGCCACCAGCGCCTCCGGCAGCATCGAGACCGTCATCTGTCTTCTGGCCATGCAGCAAGGTTTCATCCCCGCCAATCTGGGATGGCAGCACCCCATTGAGGGCGGCATCACCCCCACCCTCGGACAGGAAGGATGCCGGTTGCGCCACATCATGTGCAACTCGTTCGGCTTCGGAGGCAACGACACCTCGCTCATCCTCTCGGCAGAGGCACCCTTGGGCCGAAAGGAAACAGTAGCAAACGAAGAGCGCACGGTCGAAGTGGCCGCACGCGTGGAGATCACCGACGAGGCCGCCCTCACGGAAATAAAGAACTACGTCAAACCCATGGAGGCGCGCCGACTGGGCCGCATCCTCAAGAGCGCCCTGCTCTCTTCGCTCAAAGCGCTGGAAGAAGCCGGCGTGGAGACGCCCGACGCCATCATCACGGCCACCTCGCTCGGTTGTCTGGAAAACAGCGTGCAGCTGCTCAACCAGTTGCGCGACGAGGGCGAACAGGGTCTGAAGCCCACGTGGTTCATGCAAAGCACCCACAACACCATCGGCAGCGCCGTCGCCATCCACACGGGTTGTCACGGCTACAACGCCACCTACACTCACGGAGAAGATTCTTTGAAATGGGCGCTGGCCGATGCTGAGATGCTCATCAGGAGCGGACGGGCCCGAAGCGTACTGGTGGGGCTGCACGACGAGACGACGCCCGAATTCTGCGACATCATGAGCCGCCTGGGCAAAAGAGACTTAAAGCCGTTACACTCAATAGCAATGGTACTGACATGTGGAGAATAATTCCTTTCGCCGTGATGCAAAGCCTGCTGCTCTGCAGCGGACAGGTGTTTCTGAAATTCGCGTTGACCAAGATGCCGCCCTTCGCCTGGAGCAGGGACTTCTTTGCGGCGCTGGCGCTCAACTGGCAACTGGCTGCCTGCGGCCTGCTGTTCGGCTCGGCCTCACTGGTGTGGATGTATATCCTCAAGCACTTCCCCTTCAGCACCGCCTATCCGATGGCCAGCATGAGCTATGTCTTCGGCATGGTGGCGGCCATCCTGTTCTTTCACGAAGAAGTGTCCCTCACGAAATGGTGCGGCGTGGCCTGCATCATCCTTGGATGCGCCTTAATAGCAAGATGATGAAACGAACGATCCTGACCCTCTGCTGCCTGCTGGCCTCACTGTTTGTGACTCAGGCGCAAAACACCGACGAAGCCTCCATACGCCGCCGGCTCAACGAAGCAACGGCCCGCATCACCGCAATGGAGTGCGACTTCGTGCAGACGAAACACCTCAGCGTGCTCAAAGACAAGATGGTGTCGAAGGGCCGCATGTGCTACAAAAAAAGCGACCGCCTCCGCTGGGAATACACTTCGCCCTACACCTACGTCTTCATCCTCAACGGCAATGACGTGTTGCTCAAGAACAAAAACAGGAGCGACATTATCGACGTCGACCAGAACAGGATGTTTCGCGAGATCGTACAGATCATGCTGAGTAGCGTGGTGGGCAACTGCCTGGACGACAAGAACTTCAAAAGCAGCCTCAAGGCCACTGCCACAGAGTATGTCGCCACGCTGACGCCCCAGCGCAAGAACATGAAGCAGATGTTCCGCCAAATCACGCTGCACTTCAAACGGGAGAACGCCTGCGTGACCCGGGTGGAACTGACCGAGAAGAACGACGACCGCACCGTTATCGAGTTGAACAACATACATTTGAATGAAGCGCTCTCTGACGATCTTTTCCTGGTGCGTTAGCCTGATGCTCTCTTCGGCGCTGCCACAGAAGGCCCAGTCGCTGCTGCCCTCCCCGTCGGGAGAGACGGCCCGCTACGACGCCTACATCGAACTGCCGCGCGGCTATCTCAGCGGTATCTGCATCATGCGCTGCGCAGGGGATACGCTGCGGGGAAGCATCTTCAATGAGTTCGGCGTCAGCGCCATGGACTTCGTCTACGACAAACGGAAAGAACGCGTGCGACTTCTCTCCGTGATGAAGATGATGGACCGCTGGTATATCCGACGCACGCTTCGGGCGGATCTGCGCCAACTCTTCAAGTCCATGAACGCCGGAGAGGGAGAATATCACAATGAGCGTCGCCATATCCTCTATCGCTTCACCCCGATGGTTGACAGCCTCAACACACCGCATCCGCATGACACTGAAGAATAAATTGTATCGCATAATCGACAGGCAGCACGACGGCGAGACGGCACGCTTCGCGCTGCAGTTGAACGCCTCCGACGAGATTTACGGAGCGCACTTCCCCGGAGAGCCCGTTACGCCGGGCGTCTGTCTGGTGCAGATGGCGGGCGAACTGCTGGAAGAGTGTCTCGGCAGTAAGCTGCAGCTGAAGAAGGCCGTCAACGTGAAGTTTCTCTCCCCGGTCTCGCCTGCAGCCACACCCTCCGTCCGCATCACCGTAAGCCCGGCCCCGGCAGATGCGGAGGGCCTCATACGCTCTTCCGTCAAGGTGGAGCACGAAGGCCGCGTTATGGCCAAAATGTCACTCATTCACACCGCCGTATGAACCCGATGGACGACCTGAAGAAGACCATGAGCGAACGCGGCATCTGCGTCGTGATTCCGACCTACAACAACGGCGGAACCATTGCTGCTGTGGTTGAGGCCACACTGGAGCTGTGCGACAACGTCATTGTGGTGAACGACGGTTCGACCGACGCTACGGGCGACATCCTCAGGGCGATGAAGGGCATCACCCTCGTGGATTATGCCCGCAACAGAGGCAAAGGCTATGCGCTGAAACGCGGATTTGCCAAAGCGCTGGAGATGGGCTTCGCCTATGCCGTCACGCTCGACGCCGACGGACAGCATTACCCCAAAGACATCGTCCGACTCGTGGAGGCCAACATCGCACATCCCGGAGCCCTCATCGTGGGCAGTCGCGATCTCTCGAGCATCGACGCCTCGGGCGGCAGCCTGTTTGCCAACCGCTTCTCCAATTTCTGGTTTGGCCTTCAAACCCTGCATCCACTGCCCGACACGCAAACGGGCTTCCGGCTCTATCCGCTCCGAAAGCTGCATGGCCTCTCGCTGCTCACATCGCGCTACGAGGCCGAACTCGAACTGCTCGTCTTCTCTGCCTGGCACGGGGTGAAACTCGTCCCTGTACCCATCGACGTCTATTATCCCCCGCGCGAGGAGCGCGTGAGCCACTTCCGCCCTGCAGCCGACTTCGCTCGCATCAGTGTACTCAACACCGTACTGTGTTTTCTGGCTCTGCTCTACGGACTGCCTCTGGCCGCTCTGCGTACACTCTCCAAATATCTGCGCACGCTTTATTCCTTCGTGCTCTTTTTCGTTGCTTCGTTCATGGTGGTGACACCTTGCGTCTGGATCTACAAGCACGTCGGAGGACTCACCGAAAAAAAGCGTTGCCGTCTGCGCCGGCTCATTCACCGCACGGCGCATTTCGTGATGATTGGTCACGGCATCCCGGGCGTCCGCTTCACCTACGACAAAGCTCCGGACGTTTCGCTCGAACGTCCCCACGTCATCATCTGCAACCACCAGTCGCACATCGACCTGATGTGCCTGCTGGCCTTTTCGCCCAACATCATCTTCCTGACCAACGACTGGGTCTGGAACAACATCTTCTTCGGCCTGCTCATCCGTTCGGCGGAGTATCTGCCCATCAGCGAGGGGCTCGACACCCTCTTGCCCAAGCTGAGTTGACCGGAAAAGGCTACAGCATCGCCGTCTTCCCCGAAGGTACCCGCTCCGCAGACTGCCGCATCCGCCGCTTCCATCAAGGGGCATTCTGTCTGGCAGACCGCTTGGGGCTCGACGTGCTTCCGGTCTGTCTCTACGGTCCGGGCAAGGTGCTGCCCAAAAAGACTTACGTGTTCCAGCGCGGCCACATCCATTTGCGCTTCGGCGCTCCCGTGAAGCTCGAGGCGTTGCGGCAGGCGGGCGACTACAGAGCGCAGGCTTCCCGCATGCGTCAATTATATATAGATATGTACCGCCATTTGGCCAACCTCATTGAACAGGATGCATAAACGACGTCACACCATATCACTTCGTCTGAGGCTGCTCGCCCTGTTGCCGGCGCTGCCGCTCCTGTTGCAGGCCCGGGTGGACATCTGGGCGGATTCCGCCTCCCGTCCGACGGTGTGGATGACGCCCTATCTGCTCAAAGGAGAAGGCCACACGGCCATTGTTGTCTGTCCCGGAGGCAGTTACTTCTGGCACGACATGAAGGCCGAAGGCGACGAAGTGGCCCGCTGGCTCAACCGCAACGGCATCACCGCATTCGTGCTGAAATACCGCACGGGCGGAACTACGGCTTTCGTCAGCCGTTACCGTCACGTTGTCCGAGGCCGACGCTACCCTGATCCTCAGGACGATCTGCGTCAGGCGCTGCGCTATATCCGGGCTCATGCAGCAGACTATGGTGTGAACCCTGCACGCATCGGTGTGATGGGTTTCTCTGCCGGCGGGCATCTGGTGCTCTCGGCAGCCACACTGTTCGACCCCGCTGACCGTCCGCTCTTCACCGCCGCCATATATCCCGTTGTGACGATGTCGGCACCCTGCACCCACGAACGCTCCCGTCGGGGCTTGCTGGGCGAGTCGCGAAAGAATGACAAAGCGCTCCGTCGCCAACTCTCATTGGAGTTGCAGGTGAAAGACGATTGCCGACCCGTTTTCCTGGTTAACTGCAAAGATGACCCAGTCGTTGATTGGCACAACAGTTTGCTTATGGATTCCGCACTCACAGCCAACGGCGTGACTCATCGATATATGCTCTACGAAAACGGCGGACACGGATTCGGCGCCAGCGAGACGAAAGGCACGTCCGAATGCCGCCGTTGGAAGGCCGAGTTCCTCCGATGGTTCACGGATTTGTTTCAACCCTCATTTTCACAGACAACAGATCCATGATTTCGCGTTTTGTCCTTCGCCTGTACGATCGCATGAGCTCCCGCCGGAGTCTGCTCTTCTTCCTGCTGTTGCTGCTGACGGCCGCATTGGCCTTCTCCGCGATGCGGCAGACCTATAAGGAAGATATTTCCGACTTCCTGCCGCTCAACAGCCGACAGGGGGATGCCATGAAGGTGTACCAGGATATCTCGGGTGCACAACGCATTTTCGCCGTCTTCCAATGCAACGACTCCGCCCGTACGGAGCCCGACAGCATCACGGCCGCCATCGACGACTTTGTAGCCATTGTGCAGCGGGATTCCGTCATGTCGCCCTCTGCCGTGACGGCCTTCATCGATGTGGAAGAGATGGTGCGCCTCTCGGATTACGTCTGCGACAATATCCCCTACTTCCTGCTCCCCGAGGACTACAGGCGTATGGACAGCCTGCTCGCACAGGAGGGTTACATCGCCGAACGTATGAGTCAAAACCGCCAACTCCTGATGCTGCCCGGCAGCGGCACCACTACCCGGATGCTCTGCCGGGATCCGCTCATGCTCTTTTCTCCGGCGCTCTCCGCTCTGCAAAGCAACACGCCCTCTCTCTCTTGGGAGAACTACGACGGCTATATCTTCTCTCCCGACATGCAGCGGGCCTACGTCATATTGGCGTCGCCTTTCGGCACCAGCGAGACCGACGGCAACGGACGTCTTCTCGACCGGCTCCGCCGCAGTGCTGATGAGGCGGAGTGCCTGCACCCGTCGGTTCACGTCCACTTCACCGGCGGACCGGTCATCGCCGTGGGCAATGCGCGGCAGATACGCAGCGACAGCATCCTGGCCATATCCCTCTCGTTGACGCTGATTCTGCTCTTGCTCCTGCGCGTCTTCCGCAGCGTGCGCCACTTGCTGCTCATGCTGCTGGCCATCTCGTGGGGTTGGCTCTTCGCGATGGGTATCCTCTCTCTCTTCCGTGACGGCATCTCCCTCATCGTTGTTGGCATCTCATCCGTCATCCTCGGTCTGGCAATCAACTATCCGCTTCACTTCATTGCCCATCTGCGCCACACCTCCACAGTGCGACAGGCGCTTCGCGAAACCCTCGTGCCGCTCACGGTGGGCAACGTCACCACCGTAGGCGCTTTTCTCACACTGGTGCCGCTGGAGTCTGCTGCGCTGCGCGATCTGGGTCTCTTCAGCGCGCTGTTGCTTGTGGGCACCATCCTTTTCACGCTGCTGTTTCTGCCTCATTGGGTGCAGATGCCACGCACGAAAGGTGATACGCCCCTCATCCGCCGTCTCGCGGGCTTCTCCCTTGAAGGCCGGACGTGGTTGTTGTGGCCCATATTGATGCTCACGCTGCTACTCGGTTGGAAGGGTCTCGATGCCGGATTCGATGCCGACATCTCCCACATCAACTTCATGACACCGGAACAACACGAAGACATGAATCGCCTTCATGCTATGCAACCCGCAGCGAATGATGACGAAGAACTTTTCGTGGTAACAGAAGACAGCACACTCGACGCCGCCCTCACCCGCCGCCGCGCCCAAAATAATAATTTTCAATTCTCAATTTTCAATTCTCAATTAACGCGTTTCCTGCCTTCCAGAGAAGAACAGGAAGTGCGTCTAACTCTGTGGCGCGAACTGATGGACAGACGCCGTGAAAGCCTCTTGAATGAATTGGAAAAAGCCGCTCAAAACGAAGGCTTTAACACCTCGTCATTCGAGCATTTCTACAACATCGTAGACAAGGATTTCACGGCGGTGCCGGCTGAACATTTCGCCCCGCTGACGGAGACAGTGCTGGCGCGCAATGTTGTCTGCGACAGCGTTTCCGGCCGCCATTGCGTCGTGGACATCCTCCGCCTCAAGCCCGAGGCAGTGGCGACAGCCAAGGCGCAGCTGGGCAGCGTCTCTGCCGACACCTACGCTTTCAGTCTGGACGAAATTCACACCTCGCTGGCCTCCCGGCTTTCCGACAACTTCAACTATATCGGATGGGCCTGCGCCATCGTCGTTTTCTTCTTCCTCTGGGCCTCGTTCGGCCACATCGAACTGGCGCTGATTTCCTTCCTCCCGATGGCCGTCAGCTGGATGTGGATCCTGGGGCTCATGTCGCTTTTGGACATACAGTTCAATGTGGTCAACATCATCCTGGCCACATTCATTTTCGGTCAGGGTGACGACTACACCATCTTCATCACCGAAGGTTGCCAATATGAATATGCCTACCGCCGCCGCATGCTTTCGTCCTACAAACAAAGCATCATCGTTTCGGCCCTCATTATGTTCATCGGCATCGGCGCTTTGATTTTCGCACGCCATCCGGCGCTCTTCTCTCTAGCCGAAGTCACGGTGGTGGGCATGTCGTCCGTTGTATTGACCGCCTGCCTTATTCCGCCGCTCGTCTTCCGCTGGATCACGCACAAGGGCGATGCCCTTCGCCTTCGTCCCCTCTCTCTGCGCGCACTGCTTTTCCCGCCGCGCAAAGACGACGTCGCGAGGCTCATCCGGGACCGTTATCGCTACAAAGGGCGTGAAATTTGCAGCGACGTCTGCCGCACGCTCCGTCGGCGCACAGCCGACCTCACTCGCCTTTCCTCCCGTCTTTCTCCCGAGACGCCCTGCTTCATCTCGGGCAGCCTCTGGGGCGAGAGTGCGCTGCTGCTGGCGCTCTTGCGCCCGGATGCCGACGTCGTTGCGTTCGTTTCCGACGAAGAGCGCCTCACGGTGGCACGTCACAGCAGCGCTGCAGTGGCGCCCAACCTGCATTTTGTAAACGCATATACACATGATATTATGAAAGAAAAGATTCGCACCATGCTCGAGGACGCTCTGCCTTTGGTGAACTTCGACTCCGACTTCCTCTTCAGCGAACTCGACTCGCTGGGCGTCACCACCATCCTGATGATGCTCTCCGAGGCCTTCGACATCCGCCTGGATTCCTCCGACGCCACGCCGAAGAACCTCAAAACCCTCGACAGCCTCGTGGATCTGGTTGAACGCAAACTCGCCGAGAAGCAGTGAACGCTCACGCCACCTTCGAAGACGTCCTGCAGCAGTCGGCACTCCGCTGGCCTCAGTGCATTGCCCTGGTTTCCGGGGACGAACGTCTGACTTATGCCGAGCTATGGAGGCGCATCTCCGAGCGTGCTGACACTTTGCGTCGCGAAGGCCCCGAAGAGCGCGTCGTGTGTCTCCGGGCGCAATCGTCCGCCGACTGGCTCATCCGCTATTTTGCCCTCCACCTCTCCGGCTATGTGGCAGCGCCGCTCGAGCGCGACACGCCCGGTGCGCTCCTCACCGCCATCTCCCGCGAACTCAACGCTGCAACCTTGCCTCCCGACGCCGCCGACATCCTCTACACCACGGGCACCACAGGGCGCTCCAAGGGTGTCATCGTCAGCCATCGCGCCATCCTGGCCAACAGCGAAAACCTCATCGACGCGCAGGGCTTCTCCCACAACTTGGCCTTCGTCGTCAACGGACCGCTCAACCACATCGGCAGCCTGTCCAAGGTATTCCCAGTGCTGATGCTCGGCGCCACTGTTGTGCTGCTCGACGGCATGAAAGACCATAACGCCTTTTTCCGGGCGCTCAACTATCCCGCCGCCAAGGTTGCCACCTTCCTCGTGCCGGCAGCCATACGCATGTTGCTGCAGCTGAGCGGCGAACACCTCGCTGCCTGTGCCGACAGGATAGACTTCATCGAGACCGGCGCAGCGGCCATTTCGCATGCCGACATGAAGGAGCTCTGCCGCCTCTTGCCCCACAGCCGACTCTACAACACCTATGCGTCTACCGAGACGGGCATCATTGCCACCTACAACTTCAACGACGGGCGCTGCATGGCCGGCTGTCTGGGGCGCCCGATGCGCCACGCGCAGTTCGTCATCACCTCCGAGGGGCGTATCGTCTGCACCGGCCCCACCCTCATGAGCGGTTATGCGGGAGATCCCGAGCGCACGGCCTCCGTCTTGCGCAACGGCAAATTATACACCTCCGACCTCGGGGAAATCGACGGCGAAGGCATGCTGCATCTCTCGGGCCGCGAGGACGACATCATCAACGTCGGAGGCTACAAGGTGTCGCCGCTCGAGGTGGAAGACGCCGCACTCTCCTCGCCTCTTGTCGCCGACTGCCTCTGCATCCCCTCGCCGCATCCCGTCACCGGACAGGCCCTTAAACTCCTCGTCGTTCCCGCTGCGGGATGCGCCTTCACCAAACGCACCCTTGCCCTGTTCCTTAAGGAGCGTCTGGAACTGTACAAGGTGCCGCTCCTCTACGAAGAGGTCCCGACCATCCGCCGCACCTTCAACGGCAAACCGGACCGCAAATCCTATCTGACAAATCAATCAAGGTGATGACTATGTGGTGTATGATTCTCGCAGTTGGAAGGTGACAGAGCGCGAGGGTGCTGATGATCAATATTCATTGGTGGCTACTTGCCAGGAGGATACTCTCCGTATCAATGTCGGCACTGAGGATGATTGTCATCGTGCTATCAGCATTAATGGACAGGACCTCGGTGTCTCTGCATACCCTTCCTACACACACATTGACACTAATGGCAATGTTCTCAATGTCAATGCTCATCCTGGCAATCTTGATGCTTTGGAGAGTTTGGTGCAGAAGGTTTTGGGAAAAGATTAAGGTTCATCCGACAAATGCGTAGTTAGTTTTCAAAAAAATGAATATGAAGAAAGATAGATAAGATAAAAATTACTATCTTTGGTTACCCCTAACTAAAGTATAGTAATATGAATCCCAGCTATCTGTATCATGCATTTGGTGTTCGCCACCAAGAATGTACCAAAACCGAGTACAAAGGTAATCAAAATATTCATTATATTCAAACCCGCAAGGAGAGAAACTACAAATAATCGGGGCAGATTTTCTTGAAATCCGCTCCATATTTTTCAAAAAATCGAAAATGCAAAAATACAAAAAAGTTGTCAACAAATTCAGTACAACATATTTCCCTTGTGTCAGCTCTTTCAGGAAAAAGTTCTGCGGCACTAATGTACGGAATCCGTTTCATTAACGACTTTTATCGTACTCATTAATGAATTCGATCGTTTTCATTAATGAATTGCATCGATTTCATTAATGAACGGTTTTGATTGTACCTTGTCTAATCGGGGCCGACACTATTACTTTCTACACAAAAAAATCAAAAGTGTGCAATAAAAACTCAACGATGTGCGTTATAACGACATCAAAGGAAAAACAAACCGCAAAACCACCCGGCCTATGGCAAAACCACTACTCCCCGACGCTACCTTCATCGCACTCCCCAAGAGCCGGAGCCTCCATCGGACAAAAGTCCTTATCACGGAATTTATACGTGCCCACCATCGCTATCATGGCGGCATTGTCCGTCGTGTAGCCGAACTTGGGAATGAACACTTCCCAACCATAACGCCTGGCGTGATCGAGGAAAGCGTTGCGCAGACCCGTATTAGCACTCACGCCGCCGGCCACAGCCACCTGTTTGATGCCCAAATCCTTAGCCGCCTGACGAAGCTTCTTCATCAGGATATCCACAATGGTCTTCTCCAGCGAAGCGGCCAGGTCCTCCTTGTGATGCTCCACAAAGTCAGGATCCGCCTGCACCCACTCGCGCAGATGATAGAGGAAGGACGTCTTGAGGCCCGAGAAGGAGTAGTCGTAGCCCGCAATCTGCGGCTTGGAGAACTCAAAAGCCTCGGGATTGCCCTGACGCGCCAGGCGGTCGATGATCGGTCCGCCGGGATAACCGAGGCCCATCACCTTGGAACACTTGTCGATGGCCTCACCAGCCGCATCGTCGATGGTTTGCCCCACGATCTCCATATCCTTATAGGAACGCACGAGGACAATTTGTGAATTGCCGCCGCTGACAAGCAGACAGAGGAACGGGAACGAAGGCTCGCGATGCTCCTCACCCTCCTCGCGGATGAAGTGCGCCATGATGTGACCCTGAAGATGGTTGACCTCTATCATTGGGACGCCGAGAGAAGCGGCAAAACCCTTGGCGAAGCTGACGCCCACAAGGAGCGAGCCCATTAGGCCCGGACCGCGCGTGAAAGCGACAGCGGAAAGCTCATCACGGGAGACGCCGGCCTTCTTCAAAGCCTGATCCACGACCGGAACAATGTTCTTCTGATGGGCACGCGAAGCCAATTCCGGCACCACGCCGCCGTAGGCCTCATGCACCAGCTGCGATGCCGTCACATTGGACAGCAACACGCCGTCGCGCATCACGGCGGCGGAAGTGTCGTCGCACGAACTCTCTATAGCCAATATCGTCACCATGTCAGTCGCTCTACTCCGTTTTCAGTCATTACAAAGGTATGTTCCCACTGCGCCGAAGGCAACTCGTCGTCGGTGATGACTTCCCATCCGTAGGGGTCATCCTCATCGATGAAGACGCGCCACGAACCCTGATTGATCATCGGCTCGATGGTGAACGTCATACCGGGCACCAGCAGCATGCCCGTGCCGCGCGCTCCGCGATGCTCCACATCGGGCTCCTCATGGAACTCCAGTCCGACGCCGTGACCGCAGAGGTCGCGCACGACGGAGAAGCCGTGACTGTGGGCATGCTTCTCGATGGCGTGACCCAAGTCGCCCACAAAGACATAGGGCTCGCTGCACACCTTCTCGCCTATCTTCAGACACTCCCAGGCCACATCGACCAGCTCCTGCTTTTTGGGCGTCGTGCGGCCGATGACGAACATGCGGCTGGCGTCGGCGTAGTAGCCGTCGAGGATGGTGGTGCAGTCCACATTGATGATGTCGCCCTCTTCGAGCACAACATCCTCGGAGGGAATGCCGTGACAGACCACCTCATTGATGCTGGTGCAGCAGCTCTTGGGGAAGCCCTCATAGTTGAGGGGTGCGGGGATGCCGCCGCCCTTGGTGGTCGTCTCATAGACGATGCGGTCGATTTCCTCTGTGGTCATGCCCTCGCGAATCTTCTCCTGGACGGCGTCGAGCACCGCCGTATTAAGTACACCGGCGCGCCGGATGCCATCAATCTGCTCAGGCGTCTTGATCATGCTGCGCGAAGGGCACAACTTGCCGCGCTCCTGAAAGGACAGAATCCTGCGGTCCATCTCAGTGAGCGGCTGCCCCGGAATCAGCGTCCAGTTGGCCTTCTTCTTTTTACCCATTCTGCAAAGAAATCTATGCGCGCGCTTCGGCAATATAAGACAGGGCCTCGCGGCACTTGTCGACCACGTAGTCCCAATCGCCAGCCTTCACCTTGTCCGAGGGGAAGAGCTTCGAGCCCATGCCCACACAGAAGACGCCGGCCTTGAACCACGACGTGAGGTTCTCCTTGTCGGGCGACACGCCGCCCGTCACCATGATCTTGGACCAGGGCATCGGCGCCTTGAGGCCCTTCACCATGTTGGGGCCGTAAACGTCGCCGGGGAACAGCTTGGTAAGGTCACAGCCCAGCTCCTGAGCCTTGCCGATCTCACTCACAGTGCCGCAGCCGGGACAGTAAGGCACCAGACGGCGGTTGCACACAGGCGCGATGTCGGGATTGAAGAGCGGACCCACCACGAAGCAGGCACCGAGCTGCAGATAGAGCGCAGCAGTGGGTGCATCGACCACGGAGCCGATGCCCAGAGCCAACTCGGGACACTCCTTGTCGGCCCACTTCACCAGCTCGGCAAACACCTCCTGGGCGAAATCGCCGCGATTGGTGAACTCGAAAGCGCGCACGCCGCCTTCATAGCACGCCTTCACGACGTTTTTGCAGACCTCAACGTCCTTATTATAAAAAACGGGAACCATCGGTGCAGCGGCAATCTTGGCCAGCACCTGTATCTTATCAAATTTTGCCATAATTATCAATTGTCAATTATCAATTGTCAATTATCTCTGAACACGTCCGTTGGCGCTGCCGCCGGCAAGAGCTTCTACTTCCTCGACGCTGACCAGGTTGAAGTCTCCGGGAATGGTGTGCTTCAACGCACTTGCCGCTACGGCAAACTCGAGCGCTTCGCCCTGAGTCTGCTTCGTGAGCAGGCCGTGAATCAGACCGCCGGAGAAGCTGTCGCCGCCGCCCACACGGTCGATGATGGGATTGATGTCGTAGCGCTTGCTCTGATAGAACTCCTTGCCGTCGTAGATGAGCGCTTTCCAACCGTTGTGCGTGGCGGAGAAGCTCTCGCGCAGCGTGCTCACAACATACTTGAAGCCGAACTCCTGCATCATCTGACGGAAGATGCCTTCGTAGCCGGCAGCATCGGTCTGACCGCCCTCGACATCGGCGTCGGGCTTGAAACCGAGACAGAGCTCTGCGTCCTCCTCGTTGCCGATGCAGACATCGACATACTGCATGAGCGGGCGCATCACGGAGATGGCTTTCTCGCTGGTCCAGAGCTTCTTGCGGAAGTTGAGGTCCACACTGACGGTGACGCCGTGCTTCTTGGCAGCAATGCAAGCCTGACGCAGGCACTCGGCGGAGGCGTCGGAAATAGCGGGCGTGATGCCGCTCCAATGGAACCAGTCGGCACCCTCGAATATCTTGTCGAAGTCGAAGTCCTCGGGCTTGGCTTCGGCAATGGCGCTGTGGGCCCTGTCGTAAATCACCTTGGAGGGACGCATCGAAGCACCCGTCTCGGCATAGTAGAGGCCGACACGATCGCCGCCGCGGGCCACGAAGTCGCAGTTGACACCGTAGCGGCGCATGCCGTTGAGCGCAATCTGGCCGATCTCGTGCTTGGGAAGCTTGGAGACAAAATAGCAGTCGTGGCCATAGTTGGCACACGAAATGGCCACATTGGCTTCGCCGCCACCGGGAATGATTTGGAAGCTGTCAGCCTGAATAAAACGATAGTTACCTTCGGGGGAGAGACGAAGCATCAGTTCGCCCATCGTCACAATTTTTGCCATATAGTTAAAATTTGAATTCCGTTTTCTCTACAAAAGTACAAAAAATATGGCGTCTAAGACAGAATTCACAAAAAAAATTGTATCTTTGTCTTCAAAAATGGAACAAATGAAACAACTAATCTCACTTTTCATCCTTTGCGGACTGCTTACATTCACCGCTTGCGACCGTTTCAAGAAACTCAGCGGATGGGAGCGTGACTCCGTCGTGATAGACGATCTGATCCGCTACAGCGACACCCTCAGCACGCAAGTGAAGAAGAGCGTCATAGAAGGACAGGAGTTCCCGGAATACAATATTTCCGTAAAAGTCGTGCTGACTGGCAAAGACTCCATCGACGAGGTCATCTGCAAGGCCGTCTTCGGCCACAGCGGAGAGCCCCGGCTGCTCCTGCAAAACATGGTGGACTCGCTGGAGCGGGAATTCACGCAGGAGCTGACCGAATTCTACAGCCCGGGCGAGGACGACGACGACACGATGAGCTACGAATACACCGCCACCTGCCTGCCGTCGAACTACGCCAAGCCCAACACGGCGCACCCCGCACTCTCCTACGAATACGCCCTGGAGACCTATCTCGGCGGCGCGCACGGCAGCTACGAGGTGCAATACCTGAACTTCGCCAGCGACGACGGCCACCGCATACGGCTGGCCGAAGTCTATGAAGGCGACCCCTGCACGGCGATGATGGAAAAGCTGCTCAAGGACAACGGCTGCAAGACCAAGGAGGAGCTGATGGAAAAGACCGACATCCTCATGACGGGCGACCTCTACCCCACGGAGAACTTCCTCATCGTGGGCGACAGCCTGCTCTTCCGCTTCAATGCGTACGAAATAGCGCCCTACTCCAGCGGCGCCGTAGAAGTGATGGTGCCATGCAATCGATAGAACGCTACTTCCCCGAACTGACCCCCCGACAGAAAGAGCAATATGCGGCTCTGGACGGGCTGTATCACACGTGGAACGCCCGCATCAACGTGATCTCGCGCAAGGACATCGACGCCCTCTACCAGCACCACGTGCTGCACTCGATGGGCATCGCCAAAGCCTGCCCCCTCGCCGAGGGGATGACGGTGATGGATCTGGGCACCGGAGGCGGATTTCCCGGCATTCCGCTGGCCATCCT
This sequence comes from uncultured Bacteroidales bacterium, assembly GCA_902784475.1. GTDB lineage: Bacteria > Bacteroidota > Bacteroidia > Bacteroidales > Bacteroidaceae > Physcousia. The sequence continues at coordinate 25,620 of CACZUX010000036.1, forward strand.
GATGCCCGGAGTGCATTTCCATCTGGTGGACTCCATCGGCAAGAAAATCCGGGTGTGCAACGAAATCATTCAGGCGCTGGGACTGGATAACGTGACCACCGAGTGGACCCGCGTCGAAAAATTGCACGCAAAATACGATGTCACAGTGTCGCGGGCAGTGGCCCCCATAGAGGAGCTCATCCGCTGGAGCAAACCGCTCAGCAAACGTCTGATATGCCTTAAAGGAACCGGGGAAGTGAAAGAGGGCAAGTGCATAGAAATCAAACCGTTGTCAGACTACTTTGAAGAAGAATTTTTTAAAGAGAAGGCCGTCGTGAGCGTTGCGCTTTAAATAAAAAAATATGGCAAAGAAACACGTCGTCGTATTGACCGGAGCCGGCATGAGCGCCGAGAGCGGAGTGAGCACCTTTCGCGACAGCGGAGGGCTGTGGGAACAGTATCGCGTGGAGCAGGTGGCCACCCCCGAAGGATGGCACGAAGATCCCAAGCTGGTGACGGACTTCTACAACGGGCTGCGCCGACAGCTGCTCACAAAGGAGCCCTGCGAAGGCCACCGGCTGCTGGCGGAGATGGAGCAAGACTGCAACGTGAGCATCATCACACAGAACGTGGACGACCTGCACGAACGGGCGGGCTCAAGCCGCGTGCTCCATCTGCACGGCGAGCTCTTCAAAGTGACCTCGTCGATGAACCCCAACGACCCGCGGCAGATACGCACGCTGAAAGACGACGAATGGGAAGTGAAGATCGGCGACAAGGCCCCGGACGGCAGTCAGCTGAGGCCCTTCATCGTGTGGTTCGGAGAGGCGGTACCCAACATCGAACCGGCAGCGGAGATCTGCAGCCAGGCGGACGTCTTCCTCATCATCGGCACCAGCCTCAACGTGTATCCCGCCGCCGGACTCATCCAATATGTCCCGCAGGGATGCCCCATTTACCTCATCGACCCGAAAGAGGTCAGCATCCCCGCCTGCATGCCCGTCACCCACATCAGGAAAGGGGCGTCGGAAGGCATGAGGGAATTCCTGCGAACGCTGCAGCCGTAAAGACGCTTCCCCGCAAATTGATGTAAAAAAAAGAGCACCCACCAAACCGAAGTTCAAATGAGTGCTCTCACACAACAACATCAACGAGCTGCTTCCGAGAGTTGAACTCGGGACCTCATCCTTACCAAGGATGCGCTCTACCACTGAGCTAAAGCAGCAAAAAAAAGGTGCCTTAACGGCCTTTGCGAGTGCAAAATTACAAAAAATTATTATATCAGCCGCTATCAGGCGCGATATTTCTTGCACTTTTAGCGCAAAAACTGCCATCTTTTCCCGTAAAAAGAAAAATTGCACACAAGAAAGGGGCAAAATCAGAGGAAACGTCCGGTCTGTCCGGCCTGCTTCTTCTTCATCAGATCCGGCGTGCCGCAGAAGACCATGCGGCCTCCGTCGCGACCGCCCTCGGGCCCCATCTCAATGAGCCAGTCGCAGGCGCGGATGATGTCCAGATTGTGCTCGATGACGAGCACCGTGTTGCCCTTGTCCACCAAACGGTCCAAAACACCGAGAAGCACACGGATATCATCAAAGTGGAGTCCCGTCGTGGGCTCATCGAGGATAAAGAGCGTGCGACCGGTGTCGCGTTTGGCCAGTTCGGTAGCCAGTTTCACACGCTGACTCTCGCCGCCCGAAAGCGTCGTAGATGACTGTCCCAGCTTGATGTAGCCCAAGCCGACATCCTGAAGCGTCTTGATGCGGCGCAGTATGTCCGGCTGGTTCTCAAAGAACTCAACAGCCTGATTGATGGTCATATCCAGAACGTCTGCGATGCTCTTGCCCTTGAAGCGAACCTCCAGCGTCTCCCGATTATAACGTTTGCCGCGACATTCTTCACAAGGCACCATCACGTCGGGCAGGAAATTCATCTCGATGCTCCTGTAGCCGTTGCCGCCACACACCTCACAACGGCCGCCTTTGACATTGAAAGAGAAACGGCCGGGCTTGTAGCCTCTGATCTTGGCCTCGGGGAGGTTGACGAAAAGATTGCGGATGTCGGAAAACAAACCGGTATAGGTAGCGGGATTGCTACGCGGCGTACGCCCGATGGGACTCTGGTCCACGCAGACAACTTTGTCGATAAACTCCACGCCTTCAATGCCGTTGTAAGGCAACGGCTCCTTGAGCGAACGGTAGAACTTCTGGGAAAGGATGGGATGCAGCGTTTCGTTGACCAAAGTGCTCTTTCCGCTGCCGGAAACCCCCGTCACACCAATCAGACAACCCAAAGGGAAAGCGACATCAACATGTTTCAGATTGTTGCCCGAGGCACCGTGCAGAATGAGGCGATTGCCGTTGCCCTTGCGCCGCTTCTCGGGAACCGGCATCTTGACGCGCCCCGAAAGAAAAAGCGATGTCAGGGTGTCGGTCTTCAGCATGTCCCTGTAAGTACCCTGAAAGACAACTTCCCCACCCTTGCGGCCGGCACGGGGGCCGATATCCACAATCCAGTCAGCGTTTTGCATCATCTCCTCATCGTGCTCCACCACGATGACGGTGTTGCCCATATCACGCAACTTCTTGAGCGAAGAGATGAGACGCTCGTTATCGCGCTGGTGCAAGCCGATGGAGGGTTCGTCAAGAATATAGAGCACGTTGACCAGACCGGAACCGATCTGTGTGGCCAAACGGATGCGTTGGCTCTCACCGCCCGAAAGCGTGGCGCTGCTGCGCGAAAGCGAGAGATAATCCAAACCGACGTCCAGAAGGAAGTCCAAACGGGTGCGTATCTCCTTGAGAATCTCGGGAGCAATGAGTTTCTGGTGGTCACTGAGCCGTCCGTCAAGATTCGTCAGCCACTCTTTCAACTGGGCCAGATCCATGGCAGAAACCTCAGCAATGTTTTTACCGTCAATACGGTAGTGCAGAGACTCGCGGCAAAGACGCTGGCCGCCGCACTCAGGACAAACCTCCCGGTGAAGTTTGCCGTCATCTCCGTCTACTTCGTCCTCGTCGTAGTCGCCGACTTCCTGCCCGCGACGATTCACCACCACATAACCCAAGCCTTTACAATGAGGACAGGCGCCCTGGGGAGAGTTGAAAGAAAAATCGTGAGGTGCGGGATCGCGATAGGAAATACCGCTGGTGGGACACATGAGACGGCGCGAGTAGTGATGCACATCGCCCGTATCGGCATCGCACACCATCATGGCGCCGCCGCCCTCCTTCATTGCGGTACGTATGCTGCCCAAAAGCCGCACATAATCCTCCGATGCATCATCTTTAAGAGAGGCGGCAGAGGCAATCTTGAGCCGGTCCACCACCACCTCGACATCATGGTTGCGATAGCGATCCAGTTTCATGCCGGGAAGCAGTTCTTCTATTTCGCCGTCCACCCGGGCATAGAGATAACCCCTGCGGCGAAGACTCTCAAAAAGTTCCCGATAGTGACCCTTACGGTTTTTCACCATAGGCGCCATTATATAGAGTTTATGTCCGCGATAGCGCTTGAGAATCAGGTCAAGAATCTGCTCCTCGCTGTAGTGCACCATCTTCTCTCCCGTGACGTAGGAAAACGCTTCTCCGACGCGGGCGTAAAGCAGGCGGAAAAAGTCGTATATTTCGGTCGTTGTGCCAACGGTTGAACGCGGATTTTTGTTCGTCGTCTTCTGCTCGATACTGATCACGGGCGACAGGCCGGAAATTTTATCTACGTCGGGACGTGTGAGATTGCCCAGAAAATTACGGGCATAAGCTGAGAACGTCTCGATATAGCGGCGCTGCCCCTCTGCGTATATGGTGTCAAAAGCCAATGACGACTTGCCGCTGCCCGACAAGCCGGTGATGACCGTCAGGGAACCTCGCGGTATCTTCACGTCCACATTCTTCAAATTGTGTACGCGCGCGCCTTCTACAATGATGAATTCCTGCTGAGCCATTTAGGGATTTGCTCCGTCTTCGTTTTCGTGATATCCGGTCAAAACGTTGATGGCCTTCTTGATGTTGTATTCGACGCCGTCTGCGCCTTTAGCCTTTACACGAAGGAAATACACGCCGTCTTTAACGGTCTTCCCGCCGAAGGTGCCGTCCCAGCCGGCCTCGTAAGTGTAGCAGTCGGTCCAGGAATAGATTTTCTGCCCCCAACGGTTGAACACCACAGCCTCGAAATCGACAATGCCGCGCGGACCGTTGTCACCGCTCGAAGTGGTGGGCGCCGTCCCCTTGGCCTGCAGATAGTCGTTGGTGCCGTCGCCGTTCGGCGAGAAAGCATTGGGGAACTCCAGACGGCTCTCGGTGATGGTGATCTGAAAAACATTGCCTTCGCCGCCATAATCTTCGGGCCAATTGTAGACCTGGTCGTCCTTTTCTATCCTGGCCTGAATGAGAATGGTATAGCTGCCGCTCTCCATAAAAGTGTACGACAGATTCTCGTCGTCACGCGAAAATATGGCGACATTGTCTTTGAACACGGTCCACGTGTAACGGCAGAGCGCACCTTCCACATTGCTCGGATTGCTGTAGAAGACAGACGGTAGAGGGCCGTTCTGAGCATCCACCTCTTCTCCGGCATTCTTCCTGATCATATCCTTGCGCTCCGGAGAATATTCGACATAGGGCTCCAGTATAGGATCCGTATCCAAAGCTTCAACCGCAGAGGATGCAAACAGCGACAACAGCGCTATAATGAACAATCTGATACTTTTCACAGCCGCAAAAATACAAAAAAAAAACTATATGACAAAAAAAACTGCAGAGTGAAGCCCGCAGGCCGAACATTTTTTGTAATTTTGCACATGTGAAACGAATAACATGCCTTCTTCCCCTTTTGTTCGCCTTCCTCACGGCGACAGCCCAAGTTGGTGAATACCGCAAAGACTTGGCTGTAGGTTTCGGCGGGGGGTATGTGCTGAATAAGGTGTCGTTCAACCCCACAATCCTTCAGAGTTTTCACGGCGGCTGCACCTTTGGTGCCACCTTGCGATACACCTGCGAAAAATACTTCGGCATCATCTGCGCCATTCAGACAGAGCTCAACTTCACCCAACTGGGCTGGAAAGAAAAGATAGAAACCTCTTCCGACACCTATGAGCGCACGGTGAACTATTTTCACATCCCCGCTTTCGCCCGAATCGGTTTCGGCAGGGAGCGTAAAGGCGTGCAGGGATACGTGCTGATCGGTCCGCAAATCGGCTTCTGCATCGGCGACTCTGAAACGCGCGGCGGAGAATGGTCGGAAGAAACATTGGACAAACGTCCCAACCACGTGGTCGAGCAATACAATTTGCCCATTCAGAAGAAATTTGAATACGGCATCTGCGGCGGTTTGGGCTTAGAGGTGAGCAACCCCAAGGTAGGTCACTTCCAGATAGAAGGACGCTATTACTACGGGCTTTCTTCCATCTTCAACGACTCAAAAGCCGACAGATTTTCCCGTTCGGCCAACGGTGCCATCATAGCCAAAGTAACCTGGCTCTATGATGTCATCAAAACCAAAAATCCGAAAATCCGTTAACGCAGGCGGTCGAGACTTCTGACCAGCATCTCGTCCTTGAGAATGTAGCGGAAGGCTTGATAGTTAAGCACCATCGAGCAAAACGGCAGTGCCGCCGGGACGCATACATTCAGAATCAGATCATTGTTGCTGGCCTCCTGCCACAGTTGCCAGTAGGCATACGCATAGAGCAGATACCAGCCAACCAGCAAAACGATGGAGAACGTCATCAGCCTCATCTGCAAAGCACGTTTACGAAAAAGAAAGATGTCAAAAAGGGTGATCAAAGCCACCAGCATGAGAATCACGCCGAGCGGCAGAAAACTCCAACCCGTGAGATCCTGGGCGAAATCCTCCGTAACCGTCAGACGGGCCAACGGGCAAAAAAACGACACTGTGCCGGCAATGATTGCCGAACACAGCATCCATAAAGACTGAATTCTCTGAATCATCAGAACTGATCCTCAAGCTCTTCCTGATCGTTGCTGCCGTCACGGAAGAAAATACGACCCTCTTCGAACTCCTTGGTAGCAATCAGCGTGGGCTTGGGCAGACGCTCGTAGTAGCGGCTGATCTCGATCTGCTCACGGTTTTCGAACACCTCGTCCACGCTGCTGTCCGACGAAGAGGAGAACTCCTGCAGCTTGTTGGTCAACTCCTGTTTGAGCTCGGCGCTGATCTGATTGGCACGCTTGGCGATAATGGCTACACTCTCATAGATGTTACCGGTGTCCTCACAGAGGCTCATCACGTCACGGGTGACTGTGTTGGTGGGGGCGTTTGTCTTTCTGTAATCCATAGTGGAATATCTGATTTATGTGTTTGTTTTCGTGTTAATTCAATCTTCTTTAGGCTTGACGTCGATATGTTTCTTCTCAACCATGCGCTGGGCATCTTCGTGCATTTTGACCGCCTCGGCCATAAACTTGCTTTCGGGATACTCGCCGGCAAAGTTATAGAACTCGTCGATGGCGTCGCGGAAACGCTGCTCTTTCTTGGCGTCCACACTCTTGAGCGCCAAATGATACTTGGAGCGCAACACGAGAATGGAGAACTTCTCGCGCATCTCGTTGGAGGCGTAAGGGAAATCCCTCAACGCATTCTGTGAGGTGACGATGCAGGCCTCGTAGTTAGAACCGCCGGAAGTGCAGTTGCCGATATAGGTGCCCAGATCGTAATAAAGCTTGGCGCTGAGATATTCTTTCTCGATCAGACGGTCCTGCAAGGCATAAATCATCTGATGCGTTTCATTCTTGATGCGGGTATAGGGATAGTAATCCAGGAACTGCTGAAACTCCTGAATGGCCTGATACGTAGTCGACTGGTCCAGTCGGGGATCCGGCGATTTCTTGTAAAGCGCATATCCGGCATAGTAACGGGCATATTCCACATACTGGCCGTTGGGATAGCTCTGGTAATACTTTCGGAAATATTGGGCCGAATTCTCGTAGTCTTTGCAGTTGAACGAACTCAGCGCCAGGAGATAAAGGCTCTCTTCTCCGTTGAGCGTGCCCTTCATCACAGCCAGAAGTTCGCCGAAAAGCAGGGAGGCTTTAACGTATTTGCCCTCGAAGAAATACTGCTTCGCCACCTCATATTTGTACTCGTAGTCCGTTGACTTCTCCAAAGCGTTAAATCGCTTGCAACCGGTCAACAGCGCAACAGCCAGAATGGATATGAGCAGTTTCTTCATAATTCAGCGCGCAAAGTTATCACTTTTTTTTCACTTTTACCCCTTATCGGAACAAGTTTTTTGGTCCTATTTGCTTTTTTTGGCAAAAACAACAGGTTTATTTGCTTCTCTTATGTCTTTTTTTTCTAATTTTGCGTCTTAATATGGATTTCAAGCTCACATCACGATACCAGCCTACGGGCGATCAGCCGGAAGCCATCCGACAACTCACGGAAGGTTTGCGTCAGGGACTCCCGGCACAGACGCTGCTCGGCGTCACCGGCAGCGGAAAGACATTCACGATGGCCAATGTCATCCAAAACTTCGGGCGCCCCACCCTCATCCTTTCCCACAACAAGACCCTTGCGGCGCAGCTCTACGGCGAGATGAAGCAGTTCTTTCCCGAGAACGCCGTAGAATACTATGTCTCCTACTACGACTACTATCAGCCCGAGGCCTACATTCCCTCCACCGACACCTACATCGAGAAAGATCTGGCCATCAACGAAGAGATCGATCGCTTGAGACTCTCCGCCACCAGCGCATTGCTCTCAGGACGCAACGACGTCGTGGTGGTCTCGTCGGTGAGTTGCATCTACGGCATGGGCAATCCTGCAGCCTTTTACGACAACGTCATCGATCTGGCTGTCGGACAAACCATCACCCACAACGCCCTGTTGCGCCGTTTGCTCAATTCGCTCTATGTGCGCAACGACATCACGCCGACACGAGGCAGCGTCCGGGTCAAAGGCGACACCGTGGACATCTTTCTGGCCTACAGCGAACGTATCCTCAGAGTGTCCTTCTGGGGCGACGAAATAGAGAGTTTGGAGGAGTTGGACAGCGAGACATTGGACACCGTGGCCTCTTTTCCCGACTACCGCATCTATCCGGCCAACCTCTTCATCACGTCTCCCGACAAGCAGGAAGCCGCCATTGCCCTCATCAAGGAAGACCTCAAGGAACAGGTGGCTTATTTCCAAAGCATCGGCAAAGACTTTGAGGCACAACGTTTGGAGGAGCGCGTCAACTACGATATCGAGATGATACGCGAACTCGGCCACTGTTCCGGCATCGAAAACTACAGCCGCTACTTCGACGGCAGAGCGCCCGGCACGCGTCCCTACTGCCTGCTGGACTTCTTCCCGAAGGATTTTCTGCTCATCATCGACGAGAGTCACGTCTCCGTGCCGCAGATACGGGCGATGTACGGCGGCGATCAGGCCCGAAAGACCAATCTGGTGGAATACGGTTTCCGTCTGCCGGCGGCCAAAGACAACCGCCCGCTCCGTTTCGAAGAATTTGAGGCCTTGACGCCCCAAACCATCTACGTTTCCGCCACTCCGGCCGAATACGAACTGGAGCGCTCGGAAGGCGTTGTAGCCGAACAGGTGATACGTCCGACAGGTCTGCTCGATCCGCCCATCGAAGTGCGTCCGACCCGCCATCAGGTGGATGACCTCATGGAAGAAATCCAGCAACGCGTCGAACGGCACGAACGCACCCTCGTCACCACATTGACCAAACGCATGGCCGAAGAACTCACGGAGTATTTCCTGCGCTACGACATCAAGGCCACCTACATCCACTCCGAAGTGGATACGCTGGAACGCGTTGAGATTCTGGACAATCTGCGAAAAGGCGTCATCGACGTGCTGGTCGGCGTGAATCTTCTGCGCGAAGGACTCGACCTGCCCGAGGTTTCGCTCGTGGCCATTCTCGACGCCGACAAAGAAGGATTCCTGCGCTCACACCGCTCCCTCACACAGACGGTCGGACGTGCAGCCCGCAATGTGCACGGACTGGCCATCATGTACGGCGACAGTATCACGGACTCCATGCGGCAGACCATCGACGAGACCAACCGCCGCCGCGAGAAGCAGATGCGCTACAACGAAGAACACGGCATCACGCCGCAGCAGATACAAAAGGCCCGCACGATGTCCGACCTGCTCTCCCTGCAGAAAGCCACAGGCGAAAAGCGCGCCTACATCGAACCTGAACCGCAGCCTCTTGCTCAGGCGGCGGAATCCTTCGAGGCGCTGCAGCTCTCGCCGGAGGCGCGCCGCAAGAAAATCGACGCTCTGCGCAAAGAGATGCAGGCAGCAGCCAAGAAACTGGACTTCATCAGCGCCGCCCGTCTGCGCGACGAGATGCTGGCCCTCATGGCCCAGGAAGAAGACGACGAAAAAAGTCCCGCCTGAAACAAGTCAGACGGGACTCCTTCGAAAGAAAATATAACCTCCCGGGTTATTTGACTTCAATCTGGCGGCTGGAAGGCAGAGCCTCCTGAGCCTTCTTGGGCAGCACGACCGTCAGAACGCCGTCGTTCACTGTAGCTTCAATCTTCTCGCGTTCTACGTCGTCGGGCAGAGTGAAAGCCTGTGAGAACTTCTGGTAAGAGAACTCGCGACGCAACCAGCGGCGCTTCTCATCACCCTTCTCTTCCGTCTTCTGCTCCTTCTCCAGGGAGATCATCAGATTACCGTCTTCGGTGATGTTGATGTGGTAGTCCTTCTTCGTGGTGCCGGGAACGGCCAGATCCAGTTTGTAATCCGTGTCGCTTTCGGTCACGTTGATGGCCGGAGAGGTGGTGTGCACCTGACGCATTTCGGGGAATGAATCGTTAAAGAAATCATTGAAGAATGCCGGCATGAAGTTCATTGCATTGCGGTAGTTGTTGGAAAACATAGGTAACATAGTTTTAATCTCCTATCTTTAATTGTTAAACATTTACTTTATCATGGGCTCTTGTCTTTCGAGCCTCTGCCCTACATCATGCAACAGCTGTGCCAAAACGCCATTTTGTCACCCGATTTAACATACAGGGAATCGGGCTTAACATTTCTAACGCTTGTTAATCTTTTCCTTGCGACAAAGTGACCGAAAGAGTGACATTTTTGCGTCAAAAGAAAAAAACTTTTGCATAAAAATTGTTGCAGTTGGCCGAATTACATTTTTTTTTATTATATTTGTGGCAGAAAAACAATGCAAACACGTCTTTCTACACACAACAAACCATGAGAAAAATCATCGAATCGTCCATTTACGCCGGAGTGGCCATCGGTATTGCCGGTTTCGGCTATCTGGCCGAGAAAAGCATCATCGGCGCCGTACTTTTTGCTTTCGGTCTGCTCACGGTGGTGCATTACGGACTGAAGCTCTACACCGGAACTGCAGGCTTTATAAAAAAAGGTGAAGTGGGACAGTTGTTCCTTATTCTCTTGGGCAACATCGTGGGTTGTCTCATCGTCGCCATCATCGCCCGCATGAGTCCGATGCCCCTTCAGGATACGGCACAGAAGATTCTGGAAGGCCGTTTGGCCATCGGTCCCGTCAGAGGCGGCATACTGGCTATCGGATGCGGCATGATCATGACCACCGCCGTCACCTTTGCCCGCAAGGGACAGAATCTCCCCCTGCTCTTCGGCGTGCCTCTCTTCATCATGTGCGGCTTCCCCCACTGTGTGGCCGACGCTTTCTATTATCTGTGTGTACCTCTTGACTTTTACGCCGTATTCTGGCCCCAGATTCTCGTCTTTTACCTGAGCATCGTCGTGGGCAACTTTGTCGGCTGCAATCTCTACCGCATCATTTGCTACCACATCTGGAAAGAACAACAGTGAATCCCTAGAAATAAGTGTTTAACCTCTTAAAAACGTAACATCATGAAGACAAACATTCAGGCTGTGAACTTTGAGATGACCAAGAAACTCGAAGAGTATATCAACAAGAAACTTTCACGCTTTGCCCGCCATCTGGCCGACGACGACGAAGTGGTGATCCGCATGAATGTCGTGAAACCCCAAACGAAGAACAACAAACATGGAGGGCGGTCTGGAGAAGAGAAAGGAGCAATGATGCCCGTCCATCCCGACGGAGGTGCAGCGGCACTTCCGGTAGGAGTTTTCCCCGAGAAAAAGGAATATCCGCTTTCGGAATAGACAAACTCCCCTTGCAAAAGCATGTGTTTTGTCTTATCTTTGCAGTGTCAAAATCGAAAAAACAACAAAAAATGTCCAACTTCCAAACATTGCAAACTATGAAGACAAGACACATGCTTACTCTTTTGATGATCATGATCACCATGGGTACAACCACCACGATGGCACAAG
>CACZUX010000037.1 GCA_902784475.1 uncultured Bacteroidales bacterium
TGAAGGATTCTTCGATGATCTCCTGCGTATAGAATTGCTGGCGAAGATTGATGTCAAAGATCTTCAAACAATCCGCCGGCGTGGCATCGAGGAATTTCTGAATGGTCGCACGGCTTACCGCATTGCGCTGGGCCAGAGACCCGAAACATACGGCACGGCAATGACATGCTATCGCCGCGATATCATCGTCGAAGGGGATGTTGTCCCAGGCGACATTCTCTTTGATGTCGTACGTGGGAATGCCTTGTTCGTCAAGTTGTACCTGCACGGTGCCGGTAGGGTAAGGGACGCGAGGCAGCAAGTCGTTCAAATCATGTTCTTTCAGCGCCTCAATGGTCTCGTCGGCCAATCGGTCGTCGCCGAGCGCACTGACGGCGATGGTGTTGTCCATACCCAGGAATTGTCCGGCATGATAGGCGAAGTTGGCAGGTGCGCCCCCCAGTTTCTTACCTTCGGGAAGCACATCCCAGAGGACTTCTCCGAGTCCCACTACATAACGTTTCTGTTTCATGGTTTTATGAGGTTTTCAGTTGTTTAACATACGTAAAGAGGTAGAGCACACCCACGGCCATCACCAGCACGGCACCGGCCTGTCCCATGGCATCGCTCATCAGCCCCATCAGGAGCGGAAATACCGTGCCGCCGAAGAGGCCCATAATCATCAGGCCAGAGACCTCGTTCTGCTTGTCGGGCATCGACTCCAGGGCGGTGGCGAAGCACATGGAGAAGACGTTGGAGTTGCCGTAACCCACCAGAGCGATGGCAGCGTAGAGCATCCACTGCTCCCGGCCGAAAAACAGACCGCACATCGCCAGGGCCATCATTGCCACACTGATGATGAAGAATGTGCGCATGCGCAGCACACGCAAGAAGAAGGACCCGGTCAGGCAACCGACGGTGCGGAAGATAAAGTAGAGCGAAGTGGCAAAGGCGGCCTCGTTGAGCGACATGCCCAGGCGCTCCATGAGTATCTTCGGCGCAGTGGTGTTGGTGCCCACGTCGATGCCTACATGGCACATGATGCCGAGGAACGTCAGCAGGACGACGGGGGTGCCGAGCAGTTTGATGCACTCTACGAAGGTCGAAGGGCGGCCCTCCATGGGCGGCTCCTCAATGGGCGCCGCAAACAGCAACAAAGCGGAGAGTGTACCCACCACAAAGAATACGGCGAAGAGCACGCGCCAGTTCAGACCGAAATCAGGAATGACCGCCGTGGCGCCCCACATGGCCAGATAAGGAGCCGAGAAGGAAGCGATGGCCTTGACAAACTGGCCGAAGGTGAGTGTGGAAGCCAGATTGCCGCCGCCCATCACCGTAGACACCAGAGGGTTGAGTGAGGTCTGCATCAGGGCGTTGCCGATGCCCAGCAGCGAGAAGGCAATCAGCATGACGGCAAACGACTCGCCGAAGAGAGGCAGGAGCAGCGATGCCACCGTGATGACAAGCGAAAGAAGCACGGTCTTCTTGCGTCCGATCTTGTTCATCAGCATACCCGTAGGCACGCTGAAGATGAGAAACCAGAAGAACACCAGCGAGGGGAACACGTTGGCCACGGAGTCGGACAGCGCGAGGTCTTCTTTCACATAATTGGAGGCGATGCCCACCAGATCCACGAAGCCCATGCAGAAGAAGCAGAGCATGACGGGGATGAGATAAACGGATTTGTTTTTCATTTCAGTTCTTAACAGAGTGTTGTCATGATATTCACTTGATTTCATAAATCGTGGCCTTGCCACCCTTGACGCTCAGGCTGTTGTACGGCTCCGAGGGGAAGACGAGGTTGGTCATCGCCATCTTGCCATCGGTGTCGAACACCTCGACGGAGCAGCGGTCGATGAAGATGCGCAGCTGCTTCACGGCACCGTAAGTGGGCGCTACGGTCGCGCAAGGGAAGTCGGCGCTGAAACCTACATTGCCGCTCTTCGTGCGGTCCATGGAGAAGGTCTGAGCGACGGCGTCGTAACGCATCACGACCTGCTCGCCCTGCGGATTCGACAGGACAATCTCCGAGTGCTTCTTCAGGTCCACGACAATCTCGCAAGCCTCCAGGGGCTGCCTGACTTTTGAACCGCGTGCGGAGAGCATCTCCCCGGAGGGAACGGAAGCGACGTAGGTGTCGCCCTGATATTCAAACAATCCGAGGTCGCGGGGGATGGAGTTTGCCGAACGGAACTGCATGGTGGGCACTTGGTTGGCATACTGCCAGTTGGACATCCATGCCAGCATCGTGCGACGGGCGTCCGGAGCGTTGCAAAACGACACGGCGGCATAGTGGTCCTTGCCGTAATCGAGCCACAAGGCCTTACCCCCGGCATAGCGGTCGGGATTGTCCACTGTGAAGCGGTGGCCGTCGAACTGACCCACGAAATACTGTGTGCCGCTTCCTCCGAACGGGCCGCCGGGATTGATGTTGCAGACGAGAACCCATCGTTTGGCGCCAGAGGCCGACGTCAGGGGAAAGAGGTCGGGACACTCCCACACACCGCCGTGACTGCCGAAGTCCCTGCCGAACGAACTCTCATAGGTCCAGGCCTTCAGATCCGGCGAAGAATAGATTCTCATCTCCTGACCCACAGCCAGAATGAGGTTCCATGCCCTAATGTCTTCGTTCCAAAACGGACGCGGGTCGCGGAAGTCCGGTTCTTCGCCCGTCAGCACGGGATTGCCCTCGTATTTTGAGAACGTCTTGCCGCCGTCGTCGGAGAAGGCCAGACACTGCGCCTGAACATCGGCACCGAACGGCGTGGGCCGGCTTGAGGTATACATAGCTACGACACGCTCCCCCAGCGTCACGCACGAGCCGCTGAACATCGTTCCCCACACGTCCGGAGCCAAGGCCACGCCCTCGTCCTTCCAGTGGATTAGGTCTGCGGAACTGGAGTGGCCCCAATGCATGTTGCCCCACATGGAGCCGTAGGGATTGTATTGATAATAGAGGTGCCATACGCCGTTCTTATAGAACATCCCGTTGGGGTCGTTCATCCAGCCTCTCTCCGGCGTATGATGATAGAGCGGACGGTGTCTCTCCCGAATCAGCGCAAAGGCGGCATCGTCGTTTTGTGCCAGCTTACTGAAGCACACGCTCCCGGTCGGCACATTCTGCACACAGACCCGCAATGCACCCTTGTCCCGATACGGCAGCAGATCCAAGGCCACATAATAGTCCACCCGTTCGCGGGCCATGCGCACGTTCTGCTCCGTCTGCAATGAACCGCTGACAATCACCTGCACCTTCCCTTCAGGAGCCGATTCCTGGACGGGCAGCCACAGGTAGCGCCCCTCGGCTTTCGGGGTCACGATGCTCTGCTCGCAAGCCTGCGGCGTCACCGTCTGTGCGCCGGCCGTCACGATCGACATCATGGCGGCCAGCGACACTACGTATCTTTTCATCATACACATATTTTGTTTTTCTGGTACCGATCTCCGCCACAAAAATACATAAATTTCTGTTTACCGGCGGTTTTTCTCCTGATTTATTTTTCCAAATATTTCTTACCGTTCAAGATATAGACCGTGCCCTTTGCCGGTTGGGCAACGGGACGTCCCTGGAGGTCGAACTTCTGAGAGGCGTCAGCACTCTGAGCGGAAGCAGGAACTGCCTGAACGGCCATCGGGTCGGGTACGAGCTCGATCTGGGTGAAGTTGAAAGGATTGCCGCCTTCCTTGTTGCACTGAATCATGAGGCGGTCCGTGCCTTCGAGAGCGGCGGCCATGTCGATGCCGCTGAGGCTCAGCTCGGCATAGTCGTTGGTCATCGTCATCGTGGTCTGGTCGCCGAGTTTGTTGCTCCACGTGGTCATCACGTTGATGACATAGTCGGTGCGGCCGGCCTCGCTGTAGAAGCGGATGGCCGTGAACTTGCTCCAGTCGACGCCGACGAAACTGTTCTTCGTGATCTCCAGTGTGCCCCAGTTGTCCATCCAGAAGAAGCCGCTCCAAACGGTGTTGGCATCAATGCTCTCCTTGCCGTCGCCGTACCAGATCTTGGTGGCAATGAAGTCCATGCCGCAGACCTCCAGACCGTGCGTCTGCAGGGAAGCGAGCATGGCCGGAGTGGCGAACACTTCCGCACTGCTCTGGTCGGGGAAAATGGAGTGTGCGAAGCGTGTGCCGGGAAGCATGCCGCCGTCGCTGTGCAGCTCGATGACCTCGCCGGCTGCATCCTTGAATTCGATGACGAGCTTGTCGCCGAGCTTCATGTCAGTAAACTTGTCTGCATCGATCTTCAGGGTGTTACTCCAATCTACGGCGTGCTCACCCTCCCATACGTCTGTTGCGGAAGCAATCACTGTGGCGGCGAGAAGCGCTGCGCAAAGAAGAATCTTTTTCATGACTTTTTATGTTTGTATATTTGTTTGTCCTTTTGCTTATTGCTGTGACACTCTTACATCGCTGACGGTGACGGTGCCGCCGTAGCTGTTGATGCTCCAGCAGTTACGCTGTATGCCGTAGATGCGGTTGGTGTAGCAGATGTTGTTGTTGATGTACATCACCATGACGGAATTGTCGGTGTAGATGTCCACCTTGTATGTGTTGTCGGAGGGGGTGGGGAACATGTAGCCGTCAATCTTGCCGATGAATCCCTTGCCGTCGGGGCCTTCCTCTTCGAAGTTAATCTTGCGCTTGGCATTGCCGTCTTCGGGGTTGACCACCATGGTGTAGTATTTCCTGGAGTCGGTGCCGCGCACGAGAGAAACGCCGAACTTGTCGCCCTTGTCTGCCGTGGTCACGGTGAAGCTGATATGGTTGCATGTGCCCAGACGGCTGTAGAGCACGTAGGCCTTGTCGCCCGTCAGCTTCCCGTTGCTGTAACCTTGGCTGGCCATCACGCTGACCTCCTGGGGCTTGTTGTATTTGGCCATGATGCCGGGCACGGCGCCCAGAGAAATCTTGCCGTCGGAGTGCTGCACGATCTTGTGGCAAACCAGTGCGCCCGACCAGTTGGGCTCTTCGTCGCCGACGTTGACATTCTTCTCATAGATGTCGGCACCGGTGCGGTAAGGACACCAGCCCCAGATGTAGCGGTCGGTGCCGTTGGAGGCCGTCTTGCCGGCATAGAAGCCGCGGCTGTCGAGCTGTCCCTCTTTGTCGTCGGGGAAGTTCAGGTCAGGATTGTCGAAACACTTCTTCAGGTTTTCGTATGAATCGGCTTTGACATACTTCACGGTGCGGGCGTTGCCTTCGTGGGAGGCGTCGCTGTAGACGAGATACCACCAGTTGCCCATCTTGAAGATGTCGGGGCATTCGCACATGCGTTCCCACAGCATTCTGAAGGAGCCGGCATGCTCCCAGTTCACCATGTCGGAGGACTTGAATTCGGCAAACACGGGTTTGCCGCCGGCGGCGGGGCTGGTGGAGATGACCATGCGGTAGCTGCCGTCGTCAATCTTGAAGATCTGGGGATCGCGGAAGTCCGTCTTGGAGTAGTTGTAGTCGGCGCCGCGCAGCGACCAGGTGTAGTCGCGTTTCCAGGTCTTGAAGTCGGAAGAGGTGGCGCGCATCACGACTTCGCGGTTAGCCAACAGCAGGTTATAGCCCGTATAGTAGATGTAATAGAGGCCGTCACCTTCGTTATAAACGGCGCAGCCGGTGCCGAGCACGGCGTCCTGCTGGCGGTTGCTGGTGCCCGTGGGCAAGACTTCGCTGAGCGAGACGTAGTTGGCGGCGTCGGTGGTGCGAACACCCCAGTAGGGGTGGTAGCACTCGCCGTTGTTGTCGTACTCCTGCAGATAGAGCACCTTGAACTCCTGCGCCTTCCGGTCGAAGAAAGGCATGGGGTCGCCGCAGCGTCCGATGGCGGGGTTGTAGTAGGTGCCGAATCCCTTTTCGTCCGTCGGGACGAACATTTCCGTCGTGCCGGCCCAGTTCTTTTCAGGATCGGGATCGTAGGTGTCGTCGCTGCATGAGATAACAGCCGTGACTGCACCGCAACATGCAAGTCCTGCGCAAAATATATTAAACAGCTTTTTCATAAGTCGTTATTTTGTTAAGTAATCGATAGCGTTTTTGGTAATAATCTCAACATTCTTATGGTAGTGCTCGGAGTAACTCGGACCGTATTTGTAGGAATACCAGTCGTAGCCGCCGAAGCCGATGCAGACGATGCCGCCGCGGCCGTCAGAGGCAGGATATTCCCAAGCCACAATGGCGAGGTCGCCGCCGACACCGAGGATGTTGCCGCCGGTGCGGTCCACCCAAGCCTCGTAGTTGGCATAGCCGCCCCAGTCGCTGCCGATGTAATATTGGGCCACGGAGTTGGAGACAAAGTAGCCGGCATCCGTCAGAGGTACTTTGCCCTCGAAGCCGTCGTTCACAAGACCCTCCCACATGGGATGAGCCTCCTGCCCGGCGTAGATGTCAAAGGCCCACGCGCCGCCGCAGTCGAATGAGTTCATCTCGGGATCGCCCAAGCAGTTGTTGGGCATGGTCCATTCGTCGTCGCCGGTCACACCGATGAAGGTGGGCAGATGGGTGGCGTAGCGGGTGAGGAGCATGGCGCCGCCGTTATCGAGGAAGGCCTTCAGTTGGTTCTTCACCTTGAGCGCATCGGTGCCCTTGGCCAGGAAGTCGTCATGACCGTCCACGCGGCGGTCGTCATGCCAGTGCCACCAGATCAGCTTGCACTCGGAGAGGTCGGCCGTGCCGTTGGCGATATCGTCGAACGAGGCGTAGAAGGCATTGGGCACATTGGCGAGCATCCACTCACATGCCGTCTGAGCCTCCATGTCGAGTTCGTCCTTGCTGTAGGCGGATCCCACGAAGAGGGCTGCGGGTTTGATGGCGGGCTTGTAGTTGCGTACGATCACGGTCCAGTCCAGGAACACGTCGCCGTTGACCACATGGAGCACAACGGCAGCCTCCATGTTGAGGACGTCGCCCTCGTGAATGTCGCAGGTTGCGTGCTCCGAGAGGCGGAGCTTCGTCACCTTCATGGCATCCTTCTCGTAGATCTCGGGCACCGTCACCGTGATGGTGCGCGAAGCGTGGTCGATGACGCCTTCGTATTCGTCAAGAACGAGTTTCTCGACGAGGCAGTCGCCGCTCAGGTCGAACGTTTCGGCATCGTCACTGCAGGCCACGAAAGCAACGAGAGCGCAAACGATGCATGTAAGAAACAATATTTTCGTTTTCATAATGGTATAATGCTTAATTGTCGGTTCGTGAATAGTGATATTTACCAATTGCCGATATTCTGGACGTAGTGGCCGTTGGAGGCAGAGAGCTGCTCGAAGGGGATGGGCAGATATTCATCCTTGTCGGCCGTGAAGTGTGCCTCGCTGTAGATGTTGCAGTTGTCAATCTCTTCGGCGTAGTACTTGTTCAGTACGGTTGCAGCATCGCCCCAACGGACGAGGTCGAAGAAGCGCTCGCTCTCCATGCCGAGCTCCAGACGGCGCTCCATCTTCACAATCTTGAGGGCGTCCTCCTTGGAGTAGCTGCCGGGATAGGTGTTGACCTTGAAGGACACGCCGTAGTCGGCGGGGTAAGTGGCAATCATCTGCGTGCTGCCGCCGGCGCGGTTGCGGATGTCGTTGACCAGGCTGATGGCCTCGCTGGTCTTGTCCATCTGGGCGTAGGCTTCCGCACGCTCGAGCAATACGTCGGCATAGCGGAAGACGATGCGGTTCATGGAGCTGGCCCAATAAGAGCCCTTGATGAGGTAAACGTTGATCAGAGCGGGGTCCACATTATGCTTGAGGGAGATGTTGTAGCCGTAGAGGCCGTTGGAGCGGCTCCAGACGTGATTCTTCTTGATGATGTAGTCCTTGTTGAACATGTAGGGCATGCCGGGCATGCCTACGGTCAGGAACAGGCGCGGGTCGGCGTTGTCGGCCGCCATGTCGTAGTCTCTGTCGTTGAACGTGTCGATGTAGGGCAGACCGTCCGTGCCCGTGCGATAGGCGTTGACGAGGTTCTGCGAGGGCTTGTAGAAGTCGCAGCCGCCGTCGGTGACGTTGGGGATGCTGGGCGGGATGAGGCCGTAGCTCCAGTTGAGGTTGCCGTAGGTCGAACCGTCGTTGCGGGAGTACTGTATGGCCCAGATGCTCTCTCTGCCGTTCTCGTAGCTCTCTTCGGGGCGGAAGTTGTTGTGGATGTCCTTCTCGAGGCCGTAGTTGCCGTAGTATTTCGGGTCGGAGTATTCGATGACTTTCTTCAGATCCTCCTGGTTGATTGAGGTCACCTGATTCGTCTCGGGGTCGTCCTGACGGTAGGCCTTGTAGAGATACACCTTGGTCAGGAATGCGGCGGCGGCGCCCTTTGTCGGACGTCCGAGCTCCTCCTGCGTCTCGGGCAGTGTATCGAAGGCCTCCTTGAGGTCGTTGATGATCTGCTGCCATCCCTCGTCGTTGGTGAACTCCCTGTTGGACAGGACGTTGTACTCGTCGTAAGTGAGGTTGGGGTTCATGATGAAGGGAATGTACTTGTAGAGTCTCTTCAGCAGGAAGTGTCCGTAGGCTCTCAGGAACTTCATTTCGGCAATGCGCTGCTGTTTGGCCTCGAAGCTGTCGTCACAGGATTCGAGCACAGACAAGGCGATGTTGACGCGTGAGATGCAGTTGTAGAGGCGCACCCACATGTCGTTGATGTTCCAGTTGGTGGTGAGGACACCCTGCTCTATCTCCAGCTGATGGAAGACGTCGCCGTCGCTGGTGCCGTTGCCGCCTTTGTAGGCGTCGTCGGAGCGCACGTCAAAGTTCCACATGGAGAAGGAGGAGTTGATGTCTTCGGCAGAGGTGAAGACGGCATAGGCCGCCACCACCATGCTCTCTACGTTTTTGGGATCCTTCACCTGATCCTCGCTCAGCGCTGCCTGCGGCACATGTTCTTCGAGGAAGTCGTTGCATGAAGCCAGGGCGCAAAGAAGAAGCGCAGCACCGAATATGTTGAATATCTTTTTCATGATTGCTTTCGATTTATAATGTAACATTCAGACCAAAGGTTATGTTCAGGGGAATGGGATAGCCGAAGTTGGGGTTCTCGGGATCCACTCCGGAGAAGCTGCTGCTCTTGATGGTGATGAGATTCTGTGCGGAGACATACAGGCGCAGGCGTTCCATACGCATCTTGTCGCACATCTTCTTGGAGAAGTTGTAGCCGAGCTGTATGGTGCGGAGCTTGGCGTAGGAGCCGTTTTCGACGAAGTAGCTCGACACGCGCTTCTCGTTGTTGTTGTCCATCGTGCTGACGGCGGGGATGTTGGAGCCGTTGTTCATCGGCGTCCACGCGTCGAGTATGCGGTCGCCCTTGTTGAGGTTGGAGATGTTCAGACCGCTCCAGAGGTCCGTCTGCTTCTTCAGGTCGCTGATGACGTCCTTGCCCTGCTCGCCCTGCCAGAACATGTTCAGGTCGAAGTTCTTATACTGCAGGTTGATGTTGAGGCCCCAGGTGAAGTCGGGCACGGGATCGAAGATCCAGGTCTGGTCCTTCTCGGTGATCATGCCGTCGCCGTTGAGGTCTTTCCAGCGCATGCGGCCGACGCCGGCGCCGTTCTGCACGGCGTGGTTGTCCACCTCAGCCTGGCTCTTGAAGATGCCGTCGTAGACGTAGCCGACCTGTGCACCCATGGGATGCCCCACGACGCTCTCCACGCCGTTGCCGCCGAAGGTGCCGCGTGCGGCAATCGTTTCGGGCAGTTTGGTCACCTCGTTGCGGTAGGTGGCGATGTTGCCGGAGATGTCGTAGTGGAAGGCGCCCACGGCGTTGCGGTAGCCAATGGTCAGCTCGACGCCCGTATTCTTCATCTCGCCGGCGTTAATCCACTGTGTGGTGCCTTCGCCCATGGCGGCGATGGCCGGCATCGGCACCAGGATGTCCTTCGTCTTCTTGTAGTACCACTCGAAAGAGCCGTAGAGCGTGTTGTGGAACATGGCGAAGTCGAAGCCGAGGTTCGTCTGCGAGGTCGTTTCCCACTTCAGGTCGTCGTTGCCCAGCTGATCGCGCTTGAAGCCGCTGGGCAGGATTTTGCCGCCGTTGGAGCCGGCGATGTCGTAGCTGGTGCCGTAGCTCTGACCGCCGAAGCCGGCCTCGCCGTAGTTGCTGACATAGAGGGTGTAGCGGGCCAGGTTGTTGATTTCCTGGTTACCGGTCATACCCCACGAGGCGCGCAGCTTGAGGTTTTCGAGCCATTTCACCGATTTCATGAACGACTCCTCGGTGATACGCCAGCCGGCGCTGAACGAGGGGAAGGTGCCGTAGCGGTTGTTCTTGCCGAAGCGCGAAGAGCCGTCGTAGCGCATGGTGACGCTGGCCAGATAGCGGTCGTCGTATGTGTAATTGGCTTTTCCGAAGAACGACACCAGAGTGTAGCCGCCGCCCGTGCCTTTGGCCATGGATTCGCCGACGCCGGCGTTGGGCCACATGTAGTCCTTGTTATATACGCTGAAGTCGTGCTTCACGGCGCTGAACCACTTGTCGTCTTCTCTGTTGAGCTCGACGCCGGCCAGGAAGTCGGCGCGGTGCTTGTTCTTTTCCAGGTTGTAGGTGGCCACGGCGTTCCACATCCACTTGGTCCAGTGCTCCTGTTTGGGCTCCACGGCGTTGGTCGGGTTGGCCACTGTGCCTTCGGTGACGGGGTAGGTGAAGATGCGCTGCTCCTTCTGTGAGTAGTCGATGCCGAAGGTGCTCTTGATGTTCAGGTTCTTGATGGGATTGATGTTGACGTAGGCATCGCCGAACAGACGCCAGAAGGTGTAGCGGTTGTCCTTGTTGCGGTCCAGGCGTGCCAACGGGTTCTCGCGGTCGGGATAGCCTCCTTCGGGGCCGGCATACTCACCGGTGGTGGTGTATACCGGGATGGTGGGGTTGAACTGCAGCACGTTTTCGATGAAACCGCCGGGAGCCTCCACTTCGCTGGTGCGGTTGAAGGTGAAGTGTTCGCCGACGGTGATGATGTTGCGCTCGCCGGTCTTCATCAGTTTGTATTCGGTGTTGATACGGCCGGAGAAGCGCTCGAAGTCGCTCTCTTTGATGATGCCCTTATTCTTATAGTAGCCTGCCGAGAAGAAGGCCGAGCCGCGCTCGGAGCCGCTGCTCAGCGACACGTTGTACTGCTGTATGATGCCGGTGCGGGTCGTCTCGTCAAACCAGTCGGTGTCTCCGGCGGGCGTCTTGCCGGCGGCGTCGAGGTATTTGCTCATCGTGATCTTGTTCAAGACGGGATTGCCCTGAGCGTTGTAGCCCCAGTCGTAGTGGTAACCCAGGCCGTTGGTGTTGGGGTTGAGGCCGTCGTTGACGTAGCCCTGCCACATCACCTGTCCGAACTCCTTGGCGTTCAGCACGTCGATTTTGTGGGCGTAGGTCTGTATGGCGACGCTGGCGTCGAAGTTCACCTTCACCTTGCCCTCCTTGCCCTTCTTGGTGGTGATGATGATGACGCCGTTGGCCGCGCGCGAACCGTATATAGATGCGGAAGAGGCATCCTTCAGCACCTGGATGGACTCGATGTCGTTGCCGTTGAGCTCGTGCATGCCGGCCGTCGTCGGCACGCCGTCGATGATGTAGAGCGGGTCGGCGCCGGAGTTCAGCGTGCCGATGCCACGGATGCGCACCGATGCCTTACCCGAAGGAGAGCCGCCGTCGGGGTTGACATACATGCCGGGCACGCGTCCCTGCAGCGCCTTCATGGGGTTGTTTTCGTTCTGCTTCATCATGTCGTCCACGGTCACCACCGAGACGGCGCCGGTCAGGTCGGCCTTGCGCTGTGTGGTGTAGCCGGTCACCACGAGTTCGTTCAGCGCGAGGGCGTCTTCTTTCATGACCACCTTCATGCCGTTCTTTGCGGCGACTTCCTGCGGCTGGAAGCCGATGTAGGTGATCACAAGCGTCTTCCCGGGCTCCACCTTCAGCGTGAAGTTGCCGTCGAAGTCGGTGATGGTGCCGTTCTGTGCACCCTTCTCCATGACTTTGGCGCCGATGATGGCTTCGCCGGTGGCGTCCGTCACGTTACCCGTGATTTGCTGCTGTGCGAACGACATCTGACACAGCATGAGAGACAGGAAAACCAATGCTCGTCCTTTCGAGATGCCCGCCAGGGCAAGCAAGAATCGTTTCATGTGTTCCATTTGTTTTTAGGTTAGTTAAAACGAAAAAATGATTAATAAATTTTAATTTTTCGCAACAAAGATATTCTTATTCGCACGTGTATGATTAAAAATATGTTTCTTTGAGTGGGAAATATCGTTCAATGCAACAAAAATAAAAGCAGATAAACGATTTTTCTCATTCATCCGCTTTCATTTCCGCTTGCCGTCTGTCGGGAGAGAGGGGCTCTCCGGCGCTTTTCAGCTGTTTCCGCCTCTCACATCTCCGGGCAGTATTCCGTATTCTTCTTTAAAGCATTTCGTGAAGTAGCCCGGCGCGGTGAAACCGACCTTATAGGCCACTTCGCTGATGCTCTTATCCGTGGTCATCAGCATCTGATATCCCCGCTTTAATCGGGCCGTTCGCAGGAGTTCCACCGGCGAGGCTCCCGTGACGGCCTTCACCCTCCTGTAGAGCTGCACGCGGCTCAGGTTCATTGCCGAGGCCAGATCCTCCACGCTCAGCTCGCTGTCCTCCAGCCGGGCCTCCACCACATCCTTGAAGCGTGCGAAGAAGAACGATGCCGCCGCCCCTCCTTCGTCGTCAGGCGATTCTTCCCCGGCGTCGTTCGCCGTCGCGGCCGGCAACTCCGGGAGCTCCTCCTTTTTCAGCTCCCACAGGCTGTTCACCATGCGTTCCCTGCGCAGCGTCGTCTTTCCTATCTTATAAAGGTAGAGCAGCACTAGGACGGCAATCAGCAGCACGAGGCCTCCGAAGGCCATCCATGTGATCATGCGCTGCGTGTCCAGCTCCTTCAGGTAGGAGTCGGCCATCTCGTGCAGGCGTCCCAGGTTTTCCGTCTGCCGCATGGTTTCCTCGGTCTGCATCAGCAGCACGCGGGCATTGGCGCGGGTCACGATGGCCGACATCATGAGCGTCTCCTTCTTGTAGGGCTTGCCCTCGAGGATGTCGACGGCCAGCTGCAGCAGCAGGTCGCCGTTGGTGGGATAGATGAACGAGGCGTCGAGCACGGAGTCGTTGACCAGCGTGATGCCGCCGTTCTTTCCCGGCAGTCCGTCGAAGGCCTGCCGGGCGCCGATGGCGGAGCGGTCGTTCATGCCGAAGACCATATCGACGGCCACGTCGGGATGCGCTTTTATCCAGTTCTTCACGATCTCGTAGCCCGTCTCCTCGGTCCAGTCTCCCTGCAGCGTGGCGACGACCTCTATTTGCGGATGTTGCTTCACGGCGTCGGTGAAGCCCTTGTGGCGCTCTATGGCGGGCGAAGAGCCTTTGAGCCCCATCACCTCCAGCACTTTGCCGCTGCCGCCGAGACGCTTGGCGATGTATTCTCCCATCTGCCGTCCCATCTCATAGTTGTCAGCGCTCATGAAGGCCGTGTATTTCCGGCTGTTGGTTTTGCGCTCGAACACGATGACGGGGATGCCGCTGTCGTAGGCGCGGTCTATGGCGGGGTTGATGGTGTTCACCTGATTGGGGGCCACGATCAGCAGGTCGATGCCGCAGGCCACGAGGCTGTCGATTTGCTCTATCTGTCGCTGGTCGCTGTCGCCGGCGGCGGCAAAGCGCAGTTCCACGTTGTTGTGGAAATAGTTGCCCATGCGCAGCTCGCCGTTCTGCTTTTCGCGCCAGGTGTCTTCCGAGCATTGTGAGATGCCGATGACGTAGTGTTTCTCCCTGTTGCTGCATCCGCAGCACATCCAGGCGCACGCAGCAAGCAGTGTTATGAGTAATAGCTCTCGTCGCATATAGAAATCGGAATCTAAGTCGATTTTCGATGCAAATTTACGAAAAATAGTTTAGAGTTTAGTGTTTAGTGTTTAGAGTTTTATTCTAAAAATCCATTTTTAATTATTCATTTTTAATTTAAAACTGAAAAAGCCCCGTCGGTTGTTCTTGCAACAGGACTTTAGTTCTTTGCTCTCATTAGGCGACCGGTACAACGAGCCGGGCCATCAGGTACAACCAAGTGGACCAAAGGGAACAGCGAGCCGACTCATCAGGGTTTGCGCCGGCCGTGCGAACACTTTGCAGCGAACGTGCGAACATTTTGCAGCGGGCGTGCGAACACTTTGCAACGGGCGCTGCAAAACCTCCACGTTTCTCTCCCCCAAGTCCTCCTCCTGACAACAACCTCGGGAAAGAATGCCTCAACATCTCCAACTACAAAGATACAACATTAACCCTGCTGTTTGCAAGTTTTTGGCCATCTATTTTCAGCAGCATTCAAAAAAACGGCAAAGATAACCTCAGGCATACCTTTCGCACGACCTAATGACCCTAAACATACTCCAGGCAAGCCTTTGGCAAGCCCAAAGTGCATGCTAGGGTATGCTTAGGGTATGCCAAGGGTATGCGAAAGGGCTTTTGGCCGTTAGTTTATGAGATGACATCGCCGACGCATTCATGCCGGCGTAGCTGAAGTGGAGGATGGCTGCATCGCATGGCAATGATCAAAAGAAGTCTTCTGTTGAATAATTTCCTTCGCTATCATCATCGCGATTACCTGACCACTTTATGCTTTTTTCATCTCCGGAAGTCATGAGCATTGAGGCGGTTCTAACCTGTATCACCAAGATTTGCGGTGCGATATAGTATTTCTTTGTCTTCATAGCTGTCTCTTCCCTTTATTTACTTGATGAATATCTTTTGGCCGTTGTGGACGTAGATGCCTCTCTCTGACGGACGCCGGCTGAGCTTCCTTCCGTCCAGCGTGTACCAGATGTCTCCGCTGTTGACATCGGAGGCCTTGGTGGCAGAAATGGCAGTGGGGTCGTCTGGCAGACAGATGAGACGGGCTCCGTTGACCCTGTTGACGGTGAGATATGCACGATATGCCGGGATCTTCTTTGTACCTCTGTAAATGAAGAATCCCACCTCACCTTTCTTGTTTCGACCCAGTGTGAGGCAACCGCCTTCGATGGCATCACTCTGGTTGACGTCCAGACCGTTACGTCCGATGCCGTTGAGCAGATTCTCGGACATATTTCTTTCTGCAAATTTCCTTGCCTCAGAGGGGTAAAGCTTATACGTGCCTGAGGCTGTAGCACGGATGACGACAGGAGTCAGCATGGGCACTCGCCCACTGATTTCGCGCAGAACGAGATATTCTTCGTTCTCGCTCGTCTTGTCTTTGTCCACGATGTAGGCAGTGAGCCCGTCGGGCAGTGTGGTGTCAAATCCGATATACATGGTGGCCCAATAATTGCCCTCATTGTCACGACTGTTGGCACTGACTTCCAAGTCAAAGTAACGTTTCAGCTTGCCGGCCTCCCGATAGGCGCTCCAACAGGCGGCGTCCTTAAACTGTTCCAACAGGACGCCCCGGCCCTCACCCGTCTCGGCTTCCTGCCTCTGGTCTTCCGTCAGGTCGTTAGTGGCATCCTTCACATAGACGGTCATCAGCTCACCGTTGGCGGAAGTGATGCCGTCGGCGGCCAGTTCGGTGTAACTGTCGTGGTCGGGAGCGTCGAGATAGAGACTGGTCGCTCCGTCGATTTTATAGATGGCATTGCTATTGATGCACTCTACCCTGCCGTGAAGTGTGATGTCTCCCGTGCGTCCGCCGGGATAGCACACGAGCTGATTGCCTTCCTTCGTCATCAGCACGCCGTCGCGTGAGGCGAAACAGCCGTTGTCCGGGTCTACATAGATGTTGGTCACGGCAGAGGCGTAGAACGGATGCTCGCCGACGGTACCGACCCTCGCAGGCAGGGAGATGGCGGTCAGACCGGTACATCCCTTGAAGGCGTCGCCGCTGAGGGCCGTCACGTTTTGAGGCAACTGCAGCTCCGTTATGTTTGTCTTCTCACGGAATGATGCGCCGAAGTCGTCAACGCTGTTGAACAGGCGGAACTCAGGGAACTGGCCGATCTGAGTGGTCGCTGAAGCATAGTTCATCGCCGTGGACAGGCTGCTGTTGCTGACGGCGGCCAGTTCACTCAATGTAAGATAGCCGTTGGCATCACTGTCAAAATGGTTGACACAAAAAGTCTTTGTATTGTCGTCCGTAAAGGTGACGCCGGGCTTACACGAGGCCGACACCGTCAAGGGTGTGATGACTTTGGCATCGTCCAGATGGCGGGTCATAAAGCACGTGCCAGCTCCCTTGGGGGCGATGATACCCATCTCGGGATATATTTCCAGATAACTGTCGGTGTTGAGCGACCACGACGCTGCGCCGGGCTCAAACTCTATCTGTGTCACCTGGCCATAGAGAGGATTGGCCGACGAACTGTAGAGCGGCAGTGAAAGCAGTCGCCCGTAGTCTGTCTCGGCAAAGGTTTTCAGCGCGGGCAGTCGCCGCGTGGCGGTGATCCACTGTTCTCCGCTGAGTGCCTCGCCGGATATCAGGGCACCGACGGTCTTGACATTCTCTGCGTTGACCTGGCTGACCGTTCCCTCCGGCACATAGAAGTCAATGGGTTCATACCCGTCATCTTCAGGTTTCAACGTGACCACGTTGTTCGACAACATCAGACAACGCACCACGTTTTGACTGGATGAAACCCGACGGCAGAGATTCCGGATGTTGCCATCAACGCCGTTGACGGCGATAATGCAGTCTTTCACCGTCCCGTATATCTGGTAAGCAAGGGCATAGGCCCAGAAAGCGTGGTTGCTACCTGCCACGACCGAACCTTCGAAGACGCAGTTGCTGACGGTGGCGTTCGCTTCAATTTGTTCCGCCAGAAGAGCGTTGGCGTGGTCGCGGTCGTCCGCAGTGCGTCGGGTATAAGTGTTGACGAAGCCCACATTTTCTATCACGGCGCCTTCCTTAACGTGATAGAAGATGCCACAGGCATTGGTGGCGTAGATGCCGCGCACCAGGTGCCCGCGTCCGTCGAGACGGGCGCTCCAGTTGGCGGTGAAACTGCTGTGGTCCCAGGCCCGCTTCCCTTCTTTAACCTCTCCGGTGGCGTCAAGCAGATCTTCGTTGAACCAGATGTCCTGCGTCAGGGCGTAGTACTCTCCCGCCTGATTGTCGCGTATGGCCATCATCAGCTGTCGGGCGTTGTGGATGAGATAGGGGGTCTCCTGCGATCCGTTGCCACCGTCGTATCCGTCGGCGAAGTTTCCGTCCCATGTCTTGCCACAGGTCACCCGCAGGAGGAACTGCTTGGAGGGGCCCTCCGCCGTCGTCACTCTCAGCATCGAGGTGCCCGGATCGCGGGGCGTTGCCGTTTGGCCTTCGATGCCAAAAAGCGTCTCATTTGAGAGCCCGTAGCTGTAGGTCTTTTCGTTGCAGGTCTTTGGAGCCAGCGAAAAGGCGTTGTCCAAATAGTGCGCCCGGTTGCTTTCGGTGAAACCGGGAGGTATCGCCGCTAGCGAGGCATAGGCCGGGAAGAGTGCGGGGGTGTACAGATCCGTCTCGTCGCCCCAATTGGTCATTGCCCTGGGGAGAACTGATTCCTCCATGTAATCTTCTTTACAGCTGGCGTTGTTGTTGCCAGCTACGCAGAGACGGGGGTAGAAACCCGCAGCATACGCCCACGTGACACCTCTGACGCTAACAGACCTGTTGTTGTAGTAAATTGCTTCATTGGTGTAAAGGACGTCTTCTTCTGCAGAGAGGGTAAGCTCATTGCCATTGCCGGTCAGCTCGCTGAACGTCTTGACGGCATTGCTGTTGCTCAACTGGCACAGACTGCGGTCGTAGTAGCAGTTTATGGGTTCTTTGCTGTTGGCCTCACCATTGGTGCGCTGCTGTATAGGGGTTGAATAATTGGACACGGTGGAGGGCTCAACGGTGCCCAGGAAGAGTGAGTTGCAGACGCGTTCTCCCGGCGAGCGTGCTGCTATGCCGCCGCAATAGGTGGCATCGGCTCCGTACAGATGTCCGCTGAACACGCAGTTGTGAATTTGTCCCGGGAGTTCTTTCTCGCCGACGGAGTTGCTCTCGTTCTTGCCCACAATGCCACCCACGTTGTATCCTCCTGTGGCTGTGACGGTGCTGACGCAGGCTATGATATTGCCCTTATTGCGACCGCAGATGCCGGCTGCCGTGCCGTCGGTGTTGACCGTAACGGATCCCGAAGAGGCACAGGCCTCGATATTGCCTCCGCTGGTGCCGCAGATGCCGCCCGCGTGGAAATAGTCGATTGTCGTCCTGTTGACCGTGATGTTGACGTCGGCGGTGCAGTCGAAGACGAAGGACTCTTTAGCGTGTCCGAATCTTGCAATGTCGATTGGATAGGGACTGACGCACCCCACGATGCCGCCCACGTCGAAGGCGCCGTTCAGGTAGGTCGTGAATTCCGTGTGGCAACGGTAGATGCAGACGGGGTTTTGCGCTAAACCCACCAGTCCACCCAGACTGCTGCAGTCTGCCTGCTGACTCACCGTGCCCCGCATCTCGCCTCTCACGTTGCATCCGTAGATGGCACCGTAGAGAGCTTTGCTGTAGTTGTAGCTGAGATGACCGCAAAGCAGGCCAATATTCAATTGATAACTGTTGTTGTTGTCCGTCTGGCCAATCGTCACGGACGCTCCGGTCATCTTGAGGTTGCGTATGGCGCCCGTACACTTGCCGAACAGACCGTAGTTATAACCATGCCACTCCGGGCTGTTGACGACATGCATCTGCATGTTGGCTATAGTGTGGTTGTTGCCGTCGAAATAGCCCTCAAACGGCGTGTCGTCCACCCCGATGGGAATCCACGTGCAGGAGAGGCCGATGAGATTCAAATCTCTCTCCAAACGGAAATATTTGCCGTAAAAGCTGTTGTGGTTCACATTGACGTGGTAGGCCACTGCGGCAAGATCTCCTTCCGAATTGATCCGATACGGATCGGCCGAAGTGCCTTCTCCCGAGAGAGGCCATTCGCTTTGTCCCGCCTGCTGAACACTTTCGTAAAAACTCGTTTCCCAATCGGTGTAGTTGATATAAAGACTGTATTTCACCGTCGCGCTTGCCGCTGCACAGATGCAGGCCGCCAACGCCATGCAAAGCATCCTTTTCATGTCTGTCATGCTTTTTATTTTGTTTCTTTATCGAATGTAAACTTGAATGCCTCGCGTCCCGTGCTGAGCAGGTAGATGCCGTTCCTCTTTATCGGCACGAAGATGACGGAGGAGGGATTGCTGTGCAGGTAGTAGGGAACGCCGTTCACCTCGAAGATGCGCACATAGTCGCCCTGCTCCAGTCCGCTGATGCGCACGCCGCCCTCCTCGCAGGTGACCGTGACGCGATGCTGCGTCAGATTGGGGGCCACCACAGGCAGTCCGGTGATGTCGTCCAGTTCCGAGGGCAGCAGCGTCAGCATGCGCAGATTGTCGCGCCATGAGAGGTTTTCCACCGTTGCGTCCATCGGGTTGTCGTCGACCTCAGTCAGCGTTTCGCTGATGCGATCGTTGTATATGCGGGCGCGGAGATAGGTCTCCGTCTCTTCCGAGAGGTTCTCCACCGTCAGTTCGACGTAAGCCTTACGCTCGTCGCCAATCAACTCGAAGTCCTCTCTCCTGAGCACCACCTCGGCCGAGTTGACGATGGGCACATCGGCAATGTTGTCGGGATAGAGTCCCACCCGCACGCTGTGGTTGACGTTCAGTCCGCCTTCTGTCAGGTCGGTCAGCTCAACGTAAACAGTGTTCTTTGCTCCCTTCACCTCATGCCCCAACATTTCGCATCGCACATCAGCAAAGTCCACCACCATTTCCTTCTGTTCGTATTCGGCCGCCTTGGTGCGACATTGGGCAATTCTGTTTTGCCTTGCGCCCTGCTCCATATCCCAGCCGTCCTGGAACAGTGCCTTCACGTCTCTTGCCTTCAGGAATCCGTCGAAATCCTCCGGCAGCTCGTAGTCCACGGTCAGCGTCTGCACGGAGTAGGGACCGATGAAGATGTCCTGGAACGAGAATTCCTGACTGTTGATGTAGCCCGACACGCCCGTGATGGGTGTGGCGCCCGAGTTGTAGATGTTCACGCTGACAGGCAGCGTCCCGGTGTTGCTCCTCATGCCCATTTGCGGATAGCTGACGGTGTAGTTGAAGTCGTCATAGAATTCTTCCGTGTTGCGCATGAGCCACGATTCTTTGTTGTAGGGGTCGGCCAGAGTGTACAGAGCCGTCACCTCCTGATTGTTCAGGAACACGGTGTAGTGGGTCATCTCCAGCGTGTCGAGCGTGCAGCCCAGGGTGACGTAAGGCGTGGCCTGCAGATTCTCATTCATGAAGAGGCGTGAACAGTTCAACATGGTGAGTTGCTTCTGCGTGGCGATTCTCCTGTCTCCCATGCGGATGCAGTTGTCGTCCTTCTTCCACACCACGGCAAAGTCGTCCGGGCTACTCAGGTCGTGGTCGCTCACCAGCGTAACGCTCTGCGGGTTGTGGTGCGCGATGTCCAGATCCACGCCGTAGTTCTGATACTCGCCGCGCATATTGATTTCCTTCACGTATATGTCGTTGCTCATCGAATCGGCCGGATGCAGCACGCCGACGAAGGCGTAAGGCCCCACCATCTCGGCAGAGAAATCCTTGACATCACGCTGCTCGGTGATGACGGGCTGCAGCGCTCCGTTCACGGGTTTGCACACGTATTTCAGCTGCAGGTCTTCCCGCCCCTTGGGCATCATGTGTACCATGGCCAGCACGGTGTCGTTGCGCATGAGCAATTCATACTTGTTCACCACGTCATCCAACGTCAGCGGCATGATGCTCTGCGGCTCTCCCCATTTCTCGCCGTCGTACACGGACAGCACGAGGTCGCCCACGAAGCCTCTCACGCCCAAGTTTCTCAGCGAATCCACCTGGGGCAAGACATATTGTCCGCGCATCCACAAACAGGCCGCCGCATCCGAGGAGTAGGAAATGCCGTTGTCGGTGTCCACGTTCATGGCCATCACGGGACATTTGTCCACCAGCGTCTCGTCGTAGGCTATCGTCTTCCGCTGCCACTGTCCGCCGGCCGTCCTGTGGCTGGCGCAGATGCTGTTGTATCGTGACAGTTCCGTGTCCTTCGCCAGCAGATCTTCCGCCGCCATGTCTTCCGCCGTGATGTCGCGCGTCATTTCCTCATACACCACCAGTTCGTTGTCGCCCACTTTGTCGGCGTGCGGACGGTCGATGCGGTGTCCGTTGTTGGGCAGCGGCGTGCCGTCGCCCGTCTTCATTGTGGTGCTTTCGGCGCTGCCCGGCTCAGGCAGGCGGAATTCCATCAGGCGGTCGTCGTTGAGATTGTCGCCGCTCTGCTGGTGGCTCAACAGCATGCGGTCCCCACCCAGGAAGAAGGGTGCTGCTCTGTAGCCAACGCCTTCAAGCAGCGTCTCGGCCAGGGCATATTCCTCTCCCTCTTCCTCTTCGGACGCCGCTACGCGGTTTTGTTTCGGTTGCGGCTTGTAGTTGGGGTATGAGGGTATCATGGGATTGAATGGGGAGTCGGGCCATAACCAGTATCTGCCCCAGTTCCCTGTCCAACGCCCCCTTAGGCGAAAACCGAATATCGACTGTACGTCCGCATAGAACTCGAATGCCCCCATCAGCAGGAACGTGGATCCGCTTGCCTCCTTAAATCGCGACTCAAACGGCCACACCCAGCCCCTCTTATAAGAGCCTTTCGCACCGATGCGTCCGCCCACGGAAATCCTGAGTCCCCGCGCGAGCAAAGTGGTTGTCTCGTCTTCTATTTCTTCGGGATCTGCCGGGCCGAAGTTGGTTTTGGCCATGACGCCGGCGCCCATCTTCAGCGTGCCTTCCAATGAGATATAGAAGCCGCACGATCGGTCGTAGATGACATTATCCTTGACGTAATTGTAAGTCTTGAAGCCCAGTCCGACCTCTCCGTAGAGCGCGCCGTTGGCGTGGAATATGAGCGCTACGGGGAATTTCGTG
The DNA here is from genome assembly GCA_902784475.1 of uncultured Bacteroidales bacterium. Classification (GTDB taxonomy): domain Bacteria; phylum Bacteroidota; class Bacteroidia; order Bacteroidales; family Bacteroidaceae; genus Physcousia. The sequence goes on from CACZUX010000037.1 coordinate 21,871, forward strand.
TCTTTGAAAAGATCCTTGAGGTTCTTGCTGTATGACATGAACAAGCCGTACCCGGCCGACCCTTCGAGGGCTTTCAAGTAGATTGGCGACTTTTCGTTATTCTTACTGAGATTCAATCCGAAACCGGCATGAATGGTGACGTATGGCCCGTAGCCCAATTTATTGGACTCCACCTTGAAGATGTCGTCCATCTCGCTCATAAACCATGCATTGCGCTCTTTGATGGCGTCTGTAGCCGGGTTGGTGCCGCCGAGCAGATCCCTCCCCCAGCCGCCTTTCTCGGTTTTCTTTGTCTCGAAGCGGCTGGGCTGCATCACCTCCTTCTGCCTGTCGCGCATTCTCTGGCCCAACGTCGGGCGTTCCTCTTCGCCTTCTCCTGTCGTCTTGCTTCTCCAGGCGTTCGACATGGTGATATCCAATTCGAATAGGAGCTTGAAGGGGTCGAAATACGGTATGATGGAAAAGCTGAATCCGGGGCAGTTTTTGGCATTCCAGTTAATCTGACCCAAACTGCCCAAAAAGTCTATGCTGATATCCCCGCCGCCCTGCGGCTCGTCTTTGATATAACTGAACTTCTCGGCCTCCTTGGCGGCCTGTTGCTTCTTTTCCTCCGTATCTATTTCCTTGCGCATGATATAGGGCATGGAGGTGAACACCCTGTCGCCGATCTTCAGTCGCAACTTGTATTCCTTGTCCTTCTGCGGCACCTGCCCCACCAGGCTGTAGCGCTGCTGGAAGTAGCTGCGCTGGAAATTGGGGAACTCGTTGCCGTCGAGCAGCGTGTGGCTGGTGCGTTGCAGCTTCACGGAGCCCGTGCCGTCTTTCTCATAGAGATAGAGATCGGCAGTGCCGGCACCACCACTGCCAACGCTCTTGGCCATCGAATAGGTGATTCCTATTTCGGCATATTTATCCACGGGCGTCTTCGAGGGGTGGAGGCGCTTGTTCTTTTGTCCGCCGTCCTCAAAGTAGAGATATGTCTTCGACGAGGAGGACTGTGAAAGGTCGCACGAGTCCTTTCCGAACCAGTTGTATGTGGTGCCGGACTCGGTGTACGTCCTGCTCATATCCTTCAGGATATACATCATTTGCCGTGACACATCCGGCCCCTGCGCCGTCATCGTGCCGCTTATGAGGCGTATCACTCCCGAGGTGTGCTTGCTGTTCAGCACCTTTGTCTTGGGGTCCACAGCACCGGCGTATTTATACACAGCGGGATAATATCCCGTGGCGATCACTTCGATGTAGGCGGGATTGCCGTAGGTCAGAATCTTGTGTATTCCGTTTTTCTTGTTGTAGCCCACGTATTTCATGTGGCCGTGACTGACATATTTGCCGTTGGCGTCCACCTGTGCCACGTTGAATGTGAAACCTTTGGCCAACTTCGTACCGGCATCCACGTCGGCCTTGATGGGGGCACCTTTGGCGTCGAGCACCTGCAGATAGAGCGTGTCGTAGCGCTCAAAGAGGCCCGAGCCCAGCATGTTGAAGATTGTCAGCTCGCGGTTCTCGTGCTTGTCCAGCGTGAAGTTGGTGCCTATCCACAGTCTGTTCAGGCGGTCGTTCAGATTGGCGCCCCACACCAGTCGCCTCTGGTCCAGCGGCAAACGGTTTCCTTCGCTCACCATGCAGAGACTGCTGATAGCGGAGTCGGGCGCCACGTAGAAGCTCTGGAAACTGCTGCCCGAGAGGTTCAGGCGCTGCACGCCGCCCAGCTGTTCGCCGGCGCCCTTCAGCTGGTATTCCAATTGGTAGGTGAGTCCTGTGCGCTGACGCTTCGAATCGAGTTTGAAGAGCAGCAATCCTTCATTGTCCCAGTCATACACGTAGTAGGTGAAGCGCAGCGTGTCGCCTTCACTGCATCCCTTACGGCATACGCTGATATAGAGCGAGTCGTTGTTGCTCTGCGTGTTGACGAAGAAGTAGCTCGACACGTCCTTCACCACCGTGCGCTGCCCTATTCTCACCCTTGCCTCGTATTCGCCCGTGCGTCCGCTGCCGTCATTGATACGGAAACAGAGCAGGTTGTCATCGCGCATCTTCCAAAACAGGCGTTGGTCTGCCCGTGTTTTCATCCTTTTCTCTTTGAACATCGCCACGACGCTGTTCACATCGACCAGGTTGCCCGATACAGAGCTGCCGGAGATTTTTTTCCACTTGAGGTTGGTGTCCTCCTTGATTCTGCTCACTCTTGCCACGTCGCCCACATTGTTGGCGAAATACAGGTCGAAATCCTGTGCCGCAAGCCCTGCGGAAAAGATAACCAGAAATAAGTTGACCAGCAGCTTTTTCATGGGAAATGACTTTTTATATGCTTGATTTACTCCTAATGAAAGGCAAAAATATGGAAAAAAAATAATTTCTCAAGTTTTGAGTCTAAAAAAAAATCGTAAAACGAAAAAAACAAAGTGTACAACGGCGATATCCTGACGAAGTAAGATAAAGATAACCTCAGGCACAGCCTAATGACTCCCTAAGCATACTCTAGGCAAGCCTTTGGCAAGCCCAAAGTGCTTGCTAGGGTTTGCTTAGGGTATGCCAAGGCTATGCCAAAGGTTTGCCTGGGGTATGCTTCGGAGGCAATTCTTTATTCTGAGTAGGCCTGCTCGTGGACGCCTTTGACGGCGCGGCCGGAGGGATCGTTCTGCCCACGGAAGGCGGCGTCCCACTCAAGGGCGACAGAGGTGGAGCAGGCAACGCTGGCCTCCTGGTTCACGCTGCGCGCGGCAGAATCGCTGGGGAAGTGCTCGGCAAAGATGCTGCGGTAGAAATACTCCTCCTTGTTGAGCGGCGGATTGATGGGGAAACGCTCCGCGGCATGCGCCATCTCCTCGTCGCTGACGGCCTCGGAGGTCATCGCCTTCAAGGCGTCAATCCACGAATAGCCCACCCCGTCGCTGAACTGCTCCTTCTGCCTCCAGGCCACCGCCTCGGGCAGCAGGTCGGCAAAGGCCTCGCGGACAATCTTCTTCTCAATGACCTTGCCGGGACACATCTTGGCCTCGGGATTCAGGCGCATCGCCACATCGAGGAACGTCTTGTCGAGGAAAGGCACACGCCCCTCGACGCCCCAGGCGGCCAGGCTCTTGTTGGCACGGAGACAGTCGTAGAAGTGGAGCTTGGAGAGCTTGCGCACCGTCTCCTCGTGGAAGGCCCGGGCATCGGGCGCCTTGTGGAAATAGAGATAGCCGCCGAAGACCTCGTCGGCACCCTCGCCCGAGAGCACCATCTTGATGCCCATCGAACGGATGACGCGGGCCAGGAGATACATCGGCGTGGAGGCGCGCACGGTGGTGACATCGTAGGTCTCGATGAAATAGATCACGTCGCGCAGGGCGTCGAGGCCCTCCTGCACGGTGTAGTTGATCTCGTGGTGAACGGTGCCGATATGCTCGGCCACCATGCGGGCCTTGGCCAGATCGGGCGCACCCTTCAGGCCGACGGCAAAGGAATGCAGGCGGGGCCACCAGGCACGGCTCTGCGAATTGTCCTCAATGCGGCGCTCCGAAAAGCGCTCGGCAACGGCGGAGATGACCGATGAATCCAGACCGCCGCTGAGCAGCACGCCGTAGGGCACGTCGGACATCAGCTGGCGGCGCACGGCATCCTCCAGGGCGTCGTGCAGGTCGGAGACGGAGGCGCCGTTGTCCTTCACGGCGTCGTAGCTCATCCAGTCGCGCTGATAGTAGCGCTTAAGGCCCGGCTCCAAGCTCCAGTAGTAGTGGCCGGGCAGGAAGGGCTCGTAGCGCTCGCACTGGCCCTCCAGCGCCTTCAGCTCGGAGGCCACATAGACGGTGCCGTCGCTGTCGTAGCCGATATAAAGAGGAATGACGCCGATGGGGTCACGGGCGATGAGGAAGGCATCGCGCTCCTCGTCGTAGAGGACGAAGGCAAAGATGCCGTTGAGGTCCTCGAGGAAGTCGATGCCCTTCTCGCGATAGAGCGCCAGGATGACCTCGCAGTCGCTGCCCGTGCGGAACTCATAGTGGTTGGACAGACGGCGGCGGATGTCCTGATGGTTGTAGATCTCGCCGTTGACGGCCAACACCTGACGGCCGTCGGGCGAGAAGAGGGGCTGGCCGCCCGACTCGGGATCGACGATGCTCAGGCGCTCGTGGGCCAAGATGGCGGTGGAGCCGCAATAGATGCCGCTCCAGTCCGGCCCGCGGTGACGGATTTTCTGACTCATACACAAAGCCTTCTGGCGCAGCGACTGCGTCGGCTTCTTAACGTTCAACAAAGCTACGATGCCACACATGTATAGTTTAGAGTTTAAAGTTTAGAGTTTAGAGTTTTTTTCCATGAATCTCACAAAAGCCTCGTTGACCAGTTTGTTGCCGCCGGGCGTAGGATAGCGGCCGGTGAAGTACCAGTCGCCCGGATGGTCGGGACAGGCGGCGTGGAGACCCTCTATCGTCTGGAAGACAAACTCCACGGGGGCCTGCATGCCCGCAGGGCGCAGCATCTCCGCCATCTTGCGGTTGATGTCGTCCACGCTGAAGGGTTCGTAGAGGGCGCAGACGCAGTTGCGCTGCTCGGCCTTGGGCTTGCGGAGCTCCGCATGGCAGGCCTCAGCGACGTCGTGGAGCAACTGCCACATGCCGCGCTCCTCGATGAGGGCTATGGCGGCGCGGAAGGCGCAGAACTCCTCCAGAGAAGGCATGTCGATGCCGTAGTAGTCGGGATAGCGTATCTGCGGCGAACTCGACACCATCACAATCTTCTTGGGATGCAGGCGGTCAAGGATCTTGAAGATGCTCTCGCGCAGAGTGGTGCCGCGCACGATGGAGTCGTCGATGATGACGAGGTTGTCCACATGGGGGCGCAGGGAGCCGTAGGTGATGTCGTAGACGTGGGAGGCGAGGTCGTTGCGCGAACCGGCCTCCGCGATGAACGTGCGCAGCTTGATGTCCTTCCAGGCCACCTTCTCGCTGCGCACCGGGAGCCCCTGGCTGCGCAGGCCCTCCATCATGCCGTAGAAGGCCACCTCGGCAGTGTTGGGGATGAAGGAGAAGACGGTGTGGGCCACATCGTCGCCGACGGCCCTGAGGATGGGCGCAGCGAGCTGCTGGCCAAGCTGCTTGCGCTCGTGGTAGATGTCGCTGTCGTTGCCGCGGCTGAAATAGATGCGCTCGAAGGAGCAGCGCGACGGCGTGCGGGGCTCGAGGACAGACTCCAGAGAGGAACTGCCGTCCTTGTGAATGATCAGCGCCTGACCGGCGGGCAACTCCTGCACCGCCTCTCGGGGGAGGTCGAAGGTGGTCTGCAGGACGACACGCTCGCTGGCCACGGCAATCACCTCGTCGTCGCGGTAGAAGAAGGCCGGCCGTATGCCCCAGGGGTCGCGCATGGCAAACATCTCGCCGGAGCCCGTCATGCCGCACATCACGTAGCCGCCGTCGTAGTCGGCCATCGTGGTGCGCAGCACATTGGCCATCTGCACGTGATCCTCAATGTGGCGCGTGATGTCCGTGTGCTCCAGCCCCAGCCCTTTGGCCTCCGCAAAGCAGCGCTCCACCTCGCGGTCGAGGCGGTGGCCCATCCACTCCAGCGTGATGTAGGAGTCGCTGTAGATGCGCGGCGACTGCCCCTGCTGGACGATTTTATCGAAGATTTCGTCGATGTTGGTCATGTTGAAGTTGCCGCACAGGCAGAGGTTCTTCGCCCGCCAGTTGTTGCGGCGCAGGAAGGGGTGCACATACTGCAGCCCGCTCTTGCCCGTGGTGGAGTAGCGCAGGTGGCCCATATAGAGCTGGGCCCCGGTCCACTCGGGCGTCACGCGGTCGAAGATTCCGGTGATGGCGTCCTTGCCCTCGGCCTTCTCGCGGAACATGTATTCCGTGCCGACGGGAGCCTGCATGTTGACACAGGCGATGCCGGCACCCTCCTGCCCGCGGTTGTGCTGCTTCTCCATCATGAGATAGAGCTTGCCGAGACCGTAGGACGGCGTGCCGTATTTCTGAGTGTAATAGTCGGCGGGCTTCAGGAGGCGCACCAGCGCCACGCCGCATTCATGCTTGAGCTGTTCCATCGATACAAGATTTTATAAAGTCCATAAAGAGCGGATGGGGATGCAGCACGGTGGAAGAGTATTCAGGATGGAACTGCGTGCCGATATACCATTTCAACGCGGGAATCTCGACAATCTCCACCAGATGGGCCCCGGGATGACAACCCGCACACATCATGCCGTGGTGCTCGAAAGCATCCAGATAGCGGTTATTGAACTCGTAGCGGTGGCGGTGGCGCTCTCGGATGAGTGAAGAGTGATGAGTGAAGAGTGAAGAATCTGCCGCTGTGTAGGCTGCGGCGGCTTTGCTGCCGGGCACGAGTTCGCACTCGTAGGCGCCCAGGCGCATCGTGCCGCCCATCTCCGTGACGCTCTTCTGCTCCTCCATCATGTCGATGACGTTGTGTGGCGTGTCGGGGTCCATCTCGGCGCTGTTGGCGTCGCTGTAACCCAGGACGTTACGGGCAAATTCGATGACCATCATCTGCATGCCCAGACAGATGCCGAAGGTCGGGATGTCGCGGGTGCGGGTGTACTGGGCTGCGACAATCTTGCCCTCGATGCCCCTGCGGCCGAAGCCCGGGCAGATGACGACGCCCGCCATGTTCTTCAGCCGCTCCGCCACGTTGTCCTCCGTCAGCTGCTCGCTGTTGACAAAATGGAGCCGGGCTTTCACGTCGTTATAGATACCTGCCAGGTTGAGACTCTCGCGGATGCTCTTGTAAGCATCCTGCAGGTCGTATTTGCCCACCAGGGCGATATGCACTTCGCGGGTGGCCTGGCGCTGCTTCTCGAGAAAGCGGTTCCAAGGCAGCATGGCGGGCGTCTCGCCCACGGGGATGCCGATCTTGCGCAGGATGGCCGCATCGAGACCCTGTCGCTGCATGCGCACCGGCACCTCGTAGATGCTGGGCACATCCTCGCTCTGC
>CACZUX010000038.1 GCA_902784475.1 uncultured Bacteroidales bacterium
CAACAGCCAGAACCCCCGCACTGTTATCCCTTCGCGCAACCTGCGCCTCGAGGCCAGCTTCCTCGACCTCTCGAAGATTTGATGTTCATTGAACATTGAACATTGAACATTGACCGTTATGAAGCGCAAAATCGCACTCATGGCATTCGGCTCCGCAGTGGCATTCGCCGCCGCGGGGCTGATCCTGCCTCCGCTCGGCGTCATCGACGGCTCTGTGCTGATGCTCTCTGCCCAACTCCTCGTCCTCTGCGCTACACTCCTCGGTGTTGACGGATACTACGACAAGATGCGTGACCTCATCAAGAAGTAAGATGGAAGATGTAAGAAGGATTAAAGGCGAGCAAGCCAATCCTTGCCCTTTCTCGTATTAAGCCAAAAATTAAACACGGTGACGATCAGGGCAATCGATGCTACTATGATAATTGCTGTCATGGTGTGTTATTTATTAGGTCTGAGAATTCTGTTAGCTGTATATGCAAGGCCGATGGTGATGTACAAGCCTAAAATCAATACATAGAGATATATGCTGTCATCAGTACTTCCAAGCCACGATGCTCCTGCGCCGATAACAACACCTCCAAAAGAGAGCTTAGAGAGGTCATAGAAGTAACTGGCCATCTTCTCCTTCCTGTTATATTCTTGGTTTGAGATGACCTGCTTTTTCTCTGTATTCTCTGCAAATTTGCTCATATAGCTCACCATTACTAGCGCAAAAGTAGTGTTTTTATTTGAATCAACCAAATTTTCAAGATTAAATTATGCATTAAGCATTTAAATTATGAACTTATCACCGCACTTTACTTTGGAAGAAATGCTTCACAGCGACACCGCTGAGAAGAAGAAAATAGAAAACCGCATCAATGCTGCGGAAGTCGATAACCTGGTACGTTTGTGTCAAAAGGTGTTGGAGCCTTTGCGCGCGCACTTTGGCGTACCTATTAAAATAAACAGCGCGTTCCGCTGCAAGGCACTCAATGCTGCCGTTGGCGGAGCGGTCAACAGCTACCACACAAAGGGTCGTCGCTCTTTGAGCGATGGGATTCAAGATGCAAGATTCAAGATGCAAGATTCAAGATTCAAGCACCTGAAACCTGAAACCTGAATCCTGAAACTAGAAAAAGGCCGTCGGAGCAATTCCGACGGCCTTTTTGTTTGCTTGCTTGCATGTTTGCGTGAGTAAAATGTGGCCCAATTGGTTCAAAATGGGCTAAAACCTTGTCATCTAAAGGAACGGAGTCATGAACACCGGCAGGAGTGTTGCATTTCACCTTTCACCTTTTTCAAAAAATTCTTCTGTTTTTTGGTGAAATTGGATTTTATTTGTATTTTTGCTCGCAGAAATGCCGATTGATATGAAACAAGGAAAATGGATATTGCTGCTACTGTCATTACTGACAACTCTTGTAACCTGGGCACAACCTATTACGGAACAAGAGGCAGCTGAGCGTGCCCTTCAGTTTATAAGAAAGCACAACACCTCGTCACGTGCCAGAGCGATGATTCGGGCCACTTCTCCCAAAATACTGGAAGCCGTCAAGGTGGAGGCAGAGAGGATATATGCCTTCAACGTGGATGGCGGAGGATATGTCATTGCGTCAGGCGACAGCCGTGCCTTGCCCGTGCTGGGCTATTCCGACAGCGGTAGCATCGACTGGGCAGATATGCCTGAGAATATGCGCGCATGGCTGAAGGGATACGACGAGGCCATTGCCACGCTGGGCAGCAGCACTGACTTTGCCGACGGCAATCTTCTCACTGCCGACGGCAAACAGACATCCTCCACACGTCTGGCACGCACCGCTATCGAACCAATGATTACAACTCAATGGTATCAGGATGCTCCTTATTGGAACAAGATTCCTCTATATGACGGTGACGACCCCCAAAAGCATGGTAAAAACTGCCTTACCGGCTGCGTTGCTACAGCAATGGCGCAAATCATGAAGTTTCACGAATGGCCCAAAGCAGAAACGAAAGCCATTCCTGCCTATGATCAGGAGACATACTATGATGGAAAATCGAAAATATGGCACATCGACGAACTGCCACCGATTACCTTCGACTGGGCTAATATTATAGACAAATATACAATCCGAGATAACGTGACAGGCAAGAAAACAGTTGTCGGCACTGAGGCCCAGCAAGATGCCGTTGCCACATTGATGCGCTACTGTTCACAAGCCTGCGAAATGGAACTTGGGACAGTTTTTTCCGGCACAAGTGACTCAACGACTCCCCGTGCTTACTACTATATGAACTATGCCCCTTCCGTTCAGTTGGTTAATCGTGCCTTTAGGGGCATTGATGAGTGGGAAGAGCTCATCTATAGTGAACTTTCTGCCAGACGCCCCGTGCATTATAATGGTGTTGAGAATTATAGCGGTCACTCATTCGTCTGTGACGGTTACGATGGCTATGGGATGTTCCACATCAATTGGGGATGGTCTGGCGAAAATGATGGCTATTATGTGCTGAGTGTGCTCAATCCTTATTACGACGACGCCCTCGGCAGGGCAACCAGATTAGGTTTCTGCCGTAATCAGAGTGCAGTCGTTGGCATACAGCCGCCATCGGAAGGTATATTGCCGCCACCTCTTGGTCGTGTCGTGCTACATGGCATCAAACCGAAATCAGATTCTGCCGTAGTATACGAGTTCAGTTACCTCGGAGGAATAGCTTACCCCGCTCCCACGCAGGATTATGCCCTCGGTACCATCGATGCAGAGGGTAAATTGAAACCGCGTTTCATTGGTGACCCCAACGACAGCATCATTTTCAAAGACAACACGATGACGGTGGTGATAGATACTACAGCCATCCAACCAGGCGAGTCGTTGCTGCTCTACCCGATGATGAAATTCCGTCACCTTCCCGAAAGCGATTGGCAATTGTACGGTTCGCAGGAATACTATGTCAACGTAGGACGCACCGAAGACGGAAAATACTACACCATCTACACCAATCCGGAAGTGCCGAAGCCGAATTTGACAGTAGTGGATCTTACAATGAACCCTTCAATAAGTAAACCCAACGAGACAATAGAACTGACACTCACCATCCACAACAATAACGACACTGACTTTACGGACAATCTATATATCACTCCCGATTTTTATGGAGACATCGATCCTGCTGACATTGCCACATCCAAAGTAAAGAGGTATGGCGATAGCATGGTAGCAGGTGCTTATATCCGTGCAGGACAGGATGCCGAAGTCAAGTTCTATATGCCCCTCCTGATGAATGGCGTAGTTTACCTGAAAGTAAGAACTGCAGATTACGAATACCTCAAAAGCTACGTCGAAGCGATTGAAGCCCCCACTGCCGTCACCTCCATCTCAGCAAACGACTCTGACACCTCCGATGCGCACTATTATGACCTACAAGGGCGCCGTCTCACCGAGAAGCCCGCGCGCGGCTTCTACATCCAGGGCGGCAAGAAGTACCTCGTGAAGTAACGCGCAATAACTTCGCGCATAATCAGAAACGCACCTGCAGAGACCATCTGTGGGTGCGTCGAACTTATAAATGAAGGGACGTGGATTCATGTAGCGTTGTGAACGCGATGGGATTCATGTAACTTCGTTCCATAGACATCCTACTCGTCTCAGCAATGATCAAACAAGCTTGTCATTGCTTCAATGGTCTTTACACCCCCTTCGGTTCCCCCGTTATCGGGGGACAGAAACGACTCGGGCGGATGTTCATGAAACTACGCTCCATAGACATCACTCCCGCTCGGCTGAGTCGGAACAAGCTCCACTCAGCCCTCGCTTACTCGTGATGTTCGTATTTTCGCATTTTCGCATTTTCGTATTTCGACAAATGACCTAAATCTCCCAAAAAATCCTTATCTTTGTCCCAGAAAAAACAAATACCATGAAAATCAAGACCATTCTCCTGCTTCTCGCCCTGTGTGTGACGATGGGCGTGAGTGCGCAAAGTAAGAAATCAGAGAAAGCGTATTACAAAGCCTACGAGGCGATGCGCAAATCACAACAAAAGTTTTTGGACGAGGCTGAAAAATACATAAATACAGACAATGGCAAGACTCCCAATGTGGCTGCGGCAAGGCTGGCCTTGAACAGTGCAGGGGGCGAGGGTACAGCCGAATACGAGATTGTGGCCGGAGATGTGGAAAAGATTGCCTATAAGGACGCGTATATAAAAAATGACGAAGCAGCGCTTGCGCCTGCCGGTCTGGCTGCCTTTGACCATTACAAGAAAGCCTACGCATTAGCGCTGAACAAAAAACCGGACATCGTGAAGAGGGCGCAGGAAGGAGCGTTGTTTGTACTCGAAATGACCTCCGGGATGGTGACGGTGGGGATGACCTATGCCGCAAAGCAGGAGTTTCGCAAAGCACTGGAGGCATGGCATACAGCCCTGACAGCCGTCAAAGAACCCGTCCTGACCAGCAATCCTCAGGCTCAGAATGCGATAAAGCAATACAGCGAGGATGTATTTGTTGATATGTTGATTAGGAATTGTATCGGTATCGCGTATCACAACTTGGAGGATAAGGAAGCCGTTAAGGAACTGGAGTTTCTCAAGCCGCGTGCCAGAGGGATGGAAATGAAAAGTACGGTATGTCAGGCATTGGCTTCGAAATATTATTTAGTAGACAATCAGTCTGCCTATGAAGCAATCCTGAAGGAAGGCTTTGACAAGTTTCCGGACGAACCTGGGTTCATGATCCAGTTAGTCAGTCTGTATATGTCTAAAAAAGATTATGCTGCCGCCAATCAGTATCTGGACAAGGCCATAGCGCGAGACCCGAATAATGACGACCGCTACCGCACAAAAGGTGTTTTTCTTCAAGAGCAGGGCAAAAAGGCAGAGGCTTTGACTTACTATCAGAAAGCGCTGAAGATGAATCCGAACTCCGTTGTTAATAATTATACAATGGGCTGGTATTACCTTTACGAGGATGACGTCGACAAGGCTCTTCTTTACTACGAGAAGGCTTATTCACTGGATACCAAACACGAAAGCACCTTGGTATGCGATGGCCTGAAGGGAGTGTATTGGATAAAAAGTGTAAATGCGGGTGAGACGACACCCGAAGGGAAGCGCTGGGCAGAGAAAAGGAAGAAGGTCATGGCCGAATACGGTACAAAACAAATGAGGTATCACGACGTGGAACTTTACGATGCCAAGGGCAACGTGAAGTCCATCACAATATATTTGCCAGAGCTAAAGCCAAGTACCATAGAATTCACCATCGACGGCAAAGAGAAAGACTTGACCGGGGCGGAATATGACAGTAACGGCTATTGTGTGTCAAGGAACTCCAGGAAATATTTTTGGGTAAATGGCAGAATGGTTAAAGCCGTTACATCCGACAGGAATCCGCCATATATCGTCAACAATAAATACAATGCCAAAGGCGAACTGATTGAGATGTCTATGGGTAGTGTAAAACCGAATGCAATCCAGATACAATTCTCCGACTACAAATATGACGCCAAAGGTAACTGGATCAGCCGCAAGAAGAGCTCTGTGGGTGTGCAGTCAACAGAGACGCGAACGATAGTGTACTATTGAGGGGATGTAAAGGTTAAAGGTTAAGGGTTAGAGATAGCCATCGCTGCGCTCGGCCCCATTTGCTACGCAAAAGGAGCGACACGAAATTATTTGTTCACCTCCTTTACAAGATACAGGACAACAGGGAAGTGGTCGCTGTAGCCGTCGAGCCACGTTGTACCGAAAAAGGTTCTTAAGGGGAGACCCTTGTTTATACCCGCTTGGGTAATGAAATATTCGCGGAGAAAGACCTGATGGGTAAAATATTTCAAAGTGGTGTAGTCCTTGCTGTTTTGAGGGTCAAGTAGCGAATAGGAAAGGATTATCTGGTCGTACATACTGGGCGAAATGCCGTCATAACACGAAGCGGAGTTTCTTTTAAACCAGGGATTCCACAGTCCGTCTTTCTCAACCTCGACGACATTGGCCTTGGCGCCAAGAGACACCGCCATTGACGTGTTTTGAGGATTGTCATTCATGTTGCCCATGATGATGATTTTCACGCCCGGATCATCCCTCAGCAGAGAGTCTTTGATGGCACGAATCAGACTGCCGGCACGCTCGCGATAGCGGGAAGAAAACAAACGCGAAGGCAGGTCGTTGACAATAAACGTCACATGCTCGTTGGCAAGGGTGCCGCTGACGGTCAGAAAGCCACGCGTCCTATAATCTGAATCCCTGGGGAGTTCGTTTACATAGGGCACTAGTTTTACGTTGCGTACGGAGAAAAAACGCGGATTATAGAGCAGGGCGCAGTCGGAACCGCGGCGATCGGCTCCCTCAATATGCACAAAATTGAAGTTGCGCTTTTTGAGTGGCTCCTGATTGCAGAGATCCTCCAGACAATGGGCATTCTCCACCTCGCACACGCCGATGACGGCACAGCCCGCAGGAATCTTGTCAGTGCCCATATCGGAAAGCACACGAGCCATATTCTGCAGCTTGTGTGAATACCTCTCGTTATCCCAGTGTTTATTGCCTTCGGGCAGAAAGTCATAGTCGTTCTTCCCTTCGTCGTGGAGTGTGTCAAACAGGTTCTCCAGATTGTAGAATCCAATACCGTAAGCTGCAACCTTCCTGTTTTGAGCTGTGGCGAGACTGCTTCCCAAAAAGATAAGCAGCGCCAATAATGTCAATATCTTCTTCATCGCTGAAACGATTTTATCATTTTTCCACGCCAAATGTATAAAATATTTTTCAAAACGCATCGTTTACATGAGCACTGTTCCACGCTAAAAATACAAATTATCAATTCTCAATGGTCAATTCTCAACTAATTTTCGTATCTTTGCCCCCGAGAATAACCTAAAAACCAATCTATACCATGAAAATCAAGACCATTCTCCTGCTTCTCGCCCTGTGTGTGACGATGGGCGTGAGTGCGCAAATGAGGTACCACGACGCGGAGCTCAACGATGCCAAGGGTAAAGTGAAGTCCATTTCAACAACTGCTGTGGTGTTGGGGGAGTCACAGTTAATAACCATAGAATTCACCGTTGACGGCAAACAGAAAGGTGTGAGGGATGCGGAATATGACAGTAACGGCTATCTCATCAAATCCACCAATAAGAATAACGAAATTACAGTCACCACGAAATATATTTGGGAAAACGGCCGACTGATTGAAGCTGTTAACACTACCTCCATAAACGATATCACAATGTCCATCAAACTAAAATATAACAACAAAGGCGAACAGATAGAGTGCGCAATGGATACATTCAAGTATCAATATTCCGACTACAAATATGACGCCAAAGGTAACTGGATTAGCCGCAAGAGGAGCTTTTTGGGTCAGCAAGAAACAGAGACTAGGACGATAGAGTACTATTGATAGTTGCCCTCATTCCTCCCAATTTTCCACTTCTTCTTTGGCATTCTCATAACCTTGATTGGCCGCTTTGCGCAGCCATTTCTTGGCTTCCTCTTTATTCTGGCTGACGCCTGTCCCATCGTAGTAATTTAGGCCAGGGGCTCGCCCCCTATCGATGGGACCCCATACCGTCCACAATTATTAGCCCCTTACAGGGGCGTGGGAATAGGGGCGATCCATTTACACAGAGCCTTTCCCTCCGTCGCGAGTGGGGACTCGCTCCCCTTGGTGGGGCCGTAGCCACATTCAGTGGCTACTCTAAAGACCCCAGTCGCCCTGCGCTAAGTTATTTAGCCCTTTCAGGGCACCTGAAACCTGAAACAAAAGTGATGGCCGTCGGAGCAATTCCGACGGCCTTTTTTGTTTGCTTGCTTGCATGTTTGCACGAGCATTTTCGAGTAAGTGAGTGCAGTGTGGAGCTTGTTCCGACACTGCCGAGCGTGAGAAATGTCTATGGAGCGAAGCTTCATGAACATTTTTCACGCGAACAAAAACAACGCTGCCGCTCCACGGGGGGAACGGCAGCATTTCATATTGGCGGGAAGGAGCCGGAGCCTTACTTGCTCCAGTCCTCCTGAGTCTTGCGGATGTAGCTCTGGTAGCGACGCTGGGCGGCAGCCTTACAGCCGTCGTAGAGCTCCTGAGCCTCCTGGGGCGCAGCCTTCTTCAGAGAGAGGAAGCGAACCTCACCCTCGAGGAAGTCCTGGAACTTGTCCCACTGGGGCTCCTTGGAGTCGAGCGTGAAGGGGTTCTTGCCCTCCTCGGCCAGAGCGGGATTGTAGCGCCACAGCTGCCAGTAGCCGCACTCAACGGCCTTGGCCTCCTCGGCCTGGCTCTTGCCCATGCCGCCCTTGGCCTTCAGGCCGTGGTTGATACAGGGAGCGTAGGCGATGACGAGCGAAGGACCGTGCCAAGCCTCAGCCTCCTTGAAGGCCTTCAGGCACTGGCTCTGGTCGGCACCCATAGCCACCTGAGCCACATAGACGTTGCCGTAGGTGGCCTGCATCAGGCCGAGATCCTTCTTGCCCACGCGCTTGCCGTTGGCGGCAAACTGGGCGATGGCGCCGATGGGCGTAGCCTTGGAAGCCTGACCGCCGGTGTTGGAGTAAACCTCGGTGTCGATGACGAAGACATTGAGATCCTCACCCGAGCCGATGACGTGGTCGAGACCGCCGTAACCGATATCGTAGGAGGCACCGTCGCCGCCGATGATCCACTGGGAGCGCTTCACCAGATAGTGAGACAGCTCCTGCAGCTGCTGGCTGGCGGGACAGCCGGCCTTGGCAGCCTCGGCGATGAAGGGCTTGAGCGCTGCGGCAGCCACCTTGCTGCCCTGGGCGTCGCCCTGCTGCTCGATCCACTGCTGTGCAGCAGCCTTGTATTCGGCAGAAGCCTTATCGCCGGCGATAAGCTCCTCAAGCAGCTTCTGGATGCGGGCCTTCAGCTTCTTGGTGGCGAGCACCATGCCCATGCCGTATTCGCAGAAGTCCTCGAAGAGGCTGTTGCTCCAGGCGGGACCCTGACCCTTGGCGTTCTTGGTGTAGGGCGTCGAAGGAATGGAACCAGAATAGATGGAAGAGCAGCCCGTAGCGTTGGCCACCATCTCGCGGTCGCCGAAGAGCTGGCTGATGAGCTTCACATAGGGCGTCTCGCCGCAGCCGGAGCAGGCACCGCTGAACTCGAAGAGGGGCTGTGCGAACTGGCTGTTCTTGGGGCTCTGCGTGATGTCCACGAGGTCCTGCTTGGAAGCCACCTTCTCGGTGCAGTACTTCCACAGGGCGGCCATCTTGTCGGCCTTCTCGCTGGAGTCGTCGTAAGCCTTCATGGCAAGGGCCTTGCCCAGCTTGGGGTTGCCGGGGCAGACGTCGGCACAGTTGCCGCAACCCAGACAGTCCTTCTGGCTGATGGCCATGTGGAAGAACATGCCCTTCATGGCGGCGGGCGCCTTCATCTCGATAGTGTCGCCCTCGAAGCCGGCCTTCTCCTGTGCGTCGAGCACGATGGGACGGATGCAGGCGTGGGGGCAGACGAAGGCACACTTGTTACACTGGATACAGTTGTCGGGCGTCCACTCGGGAACGAAAGCGGCCACACCGCGCTTCTCGTAGGCGGCAGTGCCCTGCTCCCAAGCGCCGTCCTCGATGCCCTTGTAGGCGCTGACGGGGAGGTCGGCACCGTTCTGAGCGTTGATGACGCGCACGAGGTTGGTGATGTAAGCGGGCTCTTCGCGCACGACGGCCTCGTCGTCGGGAAGGTTCTTCCAGGCGGGATCCACGGCCAGCGTCTTGTACTCACCGCCGCGATCGACGGCAGCAAAGTTCATGTTGACCACGTCCTCACCCTTCTTGCCGTAGCTCTTCACGATGGCTTTCTTCATCTGCTCCACGGCGAGCTCCACGGGGATCACGCCGGTGATGCGGAAGAAGGCCGACTGCAGGATGGTGTTCGTGCGGTTGCCCAGACCGATCTCCTGAGCGATCTTGGTGGCGTTGATGTAGTATACGGTGATGTTCTTCTCGGCGAAGTACTTCTTCACGCTGTTGGGGATGAAGTGTACGAGCTCCTCACCCTCGAAGATGGTGTTCAGCAGGAACTGACCACCCTCGCGAAGACCTCTGGTGACGTCGTACATGCGCAGATAAGCCTGCACGTGGCAAGCCACGAAGTTGGGGGTCTTGATCTGATAGGTGGAGCGGATGGGCGTGTCGCCGAAACGCAGGTGAGAGCAGGTGAAGCCGCCCGACTTCTTGGAGTCGTAGCTGAAGTAAGCCTGGCAGTATTTGTCGGTGTTGTCGCCGATGATCTTCACGGAGTTCTTGTTGGCGCCCACGGTGCCGTCGGCACCCAGACCGAAGAACTTGGCCTCGAAGATGCCCTCGCCGCCCAGAGCCATCTCCTCCTTGGCGGGGAGAGAGGTCATGGTGAGGTCGTCCACGATGCCCACGGTGAAGCGATCCTTGGGCTGAGGCAGCTCGAGGTTCTCATACACGCCGAGAATCATGGTGGGGGTCACGTCGGCAGAACCCAGACCGTAGCGGCCGCCTACGATGAGCGGGGCATTGGCCTGGCCGTAGAAGGCGTCCTTGACGTCGAGCAACAGAGGCTCGCCGTTGCTGCCGGGCTCCTTGGTGCGGTCGAGCACGGCGATGCGCTTGCAGCTCTTGGGCATCACCTCCATGAGGTGCTTCACGCTGAAGGGACGGTAGAGGTGAACGGACACCATACCGTATTTCTTGCCCTGAGTGGCGGCGTAGTCGATGGCCTCGCGGGCAGCCTCGGTGGCGGAACCCATGAGGATGATCACCTCCTCGGCGTCCTTGGCGCCGTAGTAGGAGAAGAGCTTGTATTCGCGGCCGGTGCGCTCAGAGATGGCCTTCATGTACTTCTCCACGATGCCGGGCACGGCGTCGTAGTAGCGGTTGCAGCTCTCGCGATGGGCGAAGAAGGTCTCGGGGTTCTCGGCCATACCCTTGGCCTGAGGATGCTCGGGAGACAGGGCGCGGGCGCGGAACTCGCTCAGCGCCTTCTGGTTGACCAGGTCGCGCACGTCGTCCTCCTCCAGCAGCTCCACCTTCTGATACTCGTGAGAAGTGCGGAATCCATCGAAGAAATTGATGAAAGGCACGCGGGCCTCAAGAGCCGACAGATGAGCCACGGCGGAGAGGTCCATCACCTCCTGCACGCTGCCCTCGGCCAGCATGGCGAAACCGGTCTGGCGACAAGCCATCACGTCGCCGTGGTCGCCGAAGATACAGAGGCTGTGGGAAGCCACCGTACGGGCACTCACGTGGAAGACGCTGGGGAGCAGCTCGCCGGCAATCTTGTACATATTGGGGATCATCAGCAGCAGGCCCTGAGAGGCGGTGAAGGTGCTGGTGAGGGCACCGGCCTGCAGCGAACCGTGCACGGCACCGGCGGCGCCGGCCTCGCTCTGCATTTCTTGTACCATTACGGTGTCGCCGAAGAGATTCTTACGGCCCTGAGCGGCCCACTCGTCCACGTGCTCGGCCATGGGCGAAGAGGGAGTGATGGGATAGATTGCAGCCACCTCGGAAAACATGTAGGCCACATGTCCGGCGCAGGTGTTACCGTCCCAAGTCACAAATTTCTTTTCTTTTGCCATTGTTTTGTTTGAGTGAAATTTATTGTGTCTTGTTTTTGAAAATCAATAGAGGAAGCCGTAGAGCCAGAGAGGTATCTCCTGGTCGCGGCCCGTCTCGATGTCGCTGCGCACATAGATCACCTCGGAGGCGCGGCGACGGGGCTCTTCGGCCACGATGCGGAAGCGCTGGTCGTCGTCCACGAGGAAGGTGCACGAACGGTCGCCGGCCTTCACGTCGTAGAGGCCCCAGAGGGCATTTTGGAAGAAGGTCTCGATGAGGATCTGCGTGTCGGGCTTGCCGCCGCAGACGGCGTACATCAGGTTGGTGTTGCTCAGGAGCGTGCGGGCCGGCTTCTTGGGGAAGTCCTCGCCCTTGCGGTAGATGAGGTTCAGGAGGCCTGCGTCGGTGAGGAATTTGATGTAGTTCATCACCGTGGCGCGCGAAGTGCTCACGTCAACGGCCAGCTGCGAGACATTGGGCGCGCCGGTGTCGCCGGTGGCCAGAATGTAGAACAGCTTCTTGAGGCGGTCGAGATACTTGAGCTCTATCTGGTTGAGGTGCAGGATGTCCACCTCGATCATCAGGTTCATCATACGGTGCAGACGCTCGGTGAAGTTGCCCTGCTCCAGGAAGAAGGGATAGTAGCCGTGGTGCAGATAACCGCGGATGTGCTCCAGCGGATTCACCTGCTCCATGATTTCCTGGGCGATGCGCTCGTGGCGGTTCTGAATCTCGCGGATGTTGTAGGACTTGAGGTCGAGGCCCACCTTCAGGTTGAGATACTCGCGCAGGGAGAAGCCCTTGAGCGTGTAGCACTTGACCAGTCCGTCGAGCTCGGGATTCGCCTTGTCCAGCGGCATCACGCTGCTGCCGGCGAAGACCACGTGGAGCTTGGGGAAGCGCTCGTAGATCTCGCGCAGCATGTGGCTCCAGCCCGTCTGCTTGTAGACCTGGTCGATGAGCAGCGTGTGGCCGCCGCTCTTGAGGAACTCTGCAGCGAACTCCACCAGATCGTTGTTCTGGAAGAAGAAATTGTTCATGTTGATGTAGAGACACTTGCGCTCCCTCAGAGAGAAGTTCTCCCGAGCGTATTGGAGCAACAACGCGGTCTTACCTACACCTCTGAAACCCAAAATGCCGATAAGGCGGTCGTTCCAGTTAATTTCATCAATAAGCTGACGGCGCACCGGGGCGCTGACGCGCTCTACAAGGTACTCATGAGTACGGAAAAAGGGTTCTAACATGCCTTATAATGCTGTTTTACGCGGCAAAGGTACAAAAAAAAATCTATTTAACAGCGTTAAATTGCAAAAAATGACTATTTCGACGGAAAAATGTCGATGTGTCGCATTTGGTTCATGATCCAACTCTGGCGCCGCAGCACGTAGGCCGAAGGGGCTGCGGAGGACATCTTCAGGGGGTTGGGCAGCGTGGCGGCAATCAAGGCGCAATTGGCTCTGGATAAGTCTTTTGCAGGCCTTGAAAAATGCTGCCAGGCCACCGCATCGGCCCCGTAGATGCCGTCGCCCATCTCGATGCTGTTGAGATAGACCTCCATGATGCGGTGCTTGTCCCAAAAAATTTCAATCAGGCAGGTGAAATACACCTCCAAACCCTTGCGCAGCCACGAATGGGCCGGCCAGAGAAAAACGTTCTTCGCCGTCTGCTGCGAAATGGTGCTCGCGCCCCGGCTGCGCTTGCCCTCACGGCGCTCCTTCACGGCGCTGCCGATCTGCTTGAAGTCGAAGCCCCTGTGACTGAGAAAAAGCTGGTCCTCGCTGGCCATCACGGCAATGGGCATGTAGAGCGACATCCCCTCGTCCATCGGCACCCAGTGATGGCGCAGGCGGATCTTCTCCCCGCGCGAGACCTGCTGCACGCAACGAATCACCATCAGCGGCGTCACGTAAACCGGAACCCAACGGTAGGCCACCACGGCCAGAATGCTGCTCACAAAAAAGAGAATGAGCGCTCCGCGGACGAATTTCTGTACACTCTTCAACATTTCGGGGTACAAAGATACGACATTTTCGGGATTTTTCGTAACTTTGCACGCGATAAACAAAAAACATAAAAGAAAAATGGCAAAGGAACTGGATTTCCTCACAAAACGCAGCGAAGATTATTCAAAATGGTATAACGAACTGGTGGTGAAAGCCGACCTGGCAGAGCAGAGCGACGTGCGCGGCTGCATGGTCATCAAACCTTACGGCTACGCCATCTGGGAGAAGATGCAGCGCGCCCTGGACGACATGTTCAAGGAGACCGGCGTGCAGAACGCCTACTTCCCCCTGCTCATCCCCAAAAGCTTCCTCTCGAAGGAGGCCGAACACGTGGAGGGCTTCGCCAAGGAGTGCGCCGTGGTGACACACTACCGCCTCAAGACCAACGACACGCACGACGGCGTGGTGGTCGATCCCGCCGCCAAACTGGAGGAGGAGCTCATCATCCGTCCGACCTCCGAGACCATCATCTGGAACACCTTCAAGAACTGGATACACTCCTATCGCGACCTGCCCCTGCTGGTCAACCAGTGGTGCAACGTGATGCGCTGGGAGATGCGCACGCGTCTGTTCCTGCGCACCTCCGAATTCCTCTGGCAGGAGGGCCACACCGCCCACGCCACCAGAGAGGAGGCTGAAGCACGCGCCCAGATGATGCTGAAGGTTTACGCCAAATTTGCAGAGGAATACATGGCCGTGCCCGTCATTCAGGGCGTCAAGAGCGAGACGGAGCGTTTCGCCGGCGCGCTGGACACCTACACCATCGAGGCCATGATGCAGGACGGCAAAGCGCTGCAGAGCGGCACGAGCCACTTCCTGGGTCAGAACTTCGGCAAGGCCTTCGAGGTGCAGTTCCTCAACAAAGACAACCAGACGGAATACGCCTGGGCCACTTCGTGGGGCGTGTCCACCCGACTGATGGGCGCCCTCATCATGACCCACTCCGACGACAACGGCCTCGTGCTGCCGCCCGCACTGGCACCCACTCAGGTCGTCATCATCCCCATCGCCAAGCCCGACCAGCTGCCCGCCATCGACGAAAAGGCCGAGGCGCTGATGAAGGAACTCAAGGCTCTGGGCATCTCCGTGAAATACGACAACGCCGACAACAAGCGTCCCGGCTTTAAGTTCGCCGACTACGAACTCAAGGGCGTGCCCGTGCGCATCGTCTTGGGCGCCCGCGACCTGGAGCAGGGCGTGGTGGAAGTGATGCGCCGCGACACGCTGGAGAAAGAAAATCAGCCCCTCGAGGGACTGGCCCAAAGAACCAAGGCGCTGCTCGACGACATCCAGAAAAACATCTTCGAGAAGGCCCGCAACTGGCGCGACGGACGCATCTACGAGTGCGACAACTACGAGGAGTTCAAGGAGCGCATCAAGGACGGCGGCTTCTTCCTCTGCCACTGGGACGGCACCGCCGAGACCGAGGCCCGCATCAAGGAGGAGACACAGGCCACCATCCGCTGCGTGCCCTTCGGCGTGGAGCAGACACCCGGCACCGACATGGTGAGCGGCAAGCCCGCCAAAGCCCGCGTGCTCATCGCCCGCTCCTATTAACCCTTCGCGCGACGGACGGACGTGAAGTGGATTTTTACTCTCTTTGCCGCTGAGGAAATACCTTCGGCAATGACCACCTTCGTGGCCTTGCTGATGTTCCTGCAAATGGGAGTGAGTCCTGCCGTTGCCACCCTTCTGGCCGCCCTGCTGTTTCTGCCCTGGGTGTCGAAGTCGTGGATGAGGTCTTACGTCTTCCGCGCCGGACACTACCGCCGCACGCTGCTCCTGCTGGAGTTCTTCCTGTCGCTGTCGCTGGCCGCACTGGCTTTTGCCCTGCAGCACAGCCTCGAATGGACCTTCGCCACCCTGATGCTCGTCTCACTGCTCTCCGCCGGACACGAACTGACCTCGCACCTCTATTATGAAAGGATGTTGCGCCCGCGCCTGCAGCGCTTCTACAACGGACCCAAAATGCTGGCCTCGCAGATGGCCGTCATCATGACTTACGGCAT
Organism: uncultured Bacteroidales bacterium; assembly: GCA_902784475.1. GTDB lineage: Bacteria > Bacteroidota > Bacteroidia > Bacteroidales > Bacteroidaceae > Physcousia. The sequence continues at coordinate 15,515 of CACZUX010000038.1, forward strand.
GATGATCATGGCCGTGGGCGTGCTGCAGATCTATTTCCGTCAGCACTCCCCTATGCTCTCCTGGTCGATGGGCTGCTACGCCGCCGCCGGCATCATGCTGCTGTTCACGCTCTGGCACATGCTCACGCTCCGCTCCACCCACGTAAAGAGCAGTTTCCGCAGCAACACCGTGAGCGGCTCGTTCAAGGCCGAAATGCAGGTCATCGCCCGCATCGAGGCGCAGCCACTCTGGTGGAAACACGTGCTGACCGTCGTGCTCATCCTCCTGCCCCAGAGCCTGATGTTCTTCACGCGCGCCATCTTCCTTCTGACCCACAGCGACGGAGGCGGACTGGGCTGCACGCTGCAGGAGATTGGTTTCGCACAGGGCACCGTCGGCGTCATCGCCTTCTGGATCGGCATCTCCGGCGGACGCTGGTTGCTGCGCAATGCCAGAGTGCCCGAGAGCAAACTCTTCCGCCCGCTGACCCTCGTGCTGGGACTCTCGCCGCTGGTCTATTTCATTATGACCGTCGAGACGCCGAACAGCCTGATGGGGCTATGCATCGCCACTTTCCAGGCGCAGCTGCTCTTCGGCCTCGGACTCAACGCCTGTCACGGCGCCGTCAAAAGCATCTCGGGCGAGCGTCACCGCAACACCATCAACCTGCTCTACATCCCGCTCGTTTCCGCCTCGATGCTTGTGCCGATGGCGGCTTCGGGATGGCTCTGCTCCACCCTGGGCTTTCGGGCGTTTTTTCTCTTTGACTCATTAACAACTCCCATTTCATGGCTAATCGTATGGATACTATGGCACACCAAAACACCCGAAACACAAGTATGTCCCCAATAAGCTGGGTTCCTTCACTCTACTTCGCAGAGGCACTGCCCTATATGGCCGTGATGACCCTCTCGGTGATTATGTACACCAATCTCGGCCTGTCCAACACCGAGTTGGCCCTCTACACCTCATGGCTCTATCTGCCCTGGGTCATCAAACCGCTGTGGAGCCCCATCGTCGACCGCTTCCGCACGGAGCGCTGGTGGATTCTGGCCATGCAGCTGCTCATCGGCGCCTCACTGGCCGCCGTTGCCCTCTCGCTGCACACCGACCTCTGGCTGCGACTCACTTTGGCCGCTTTCTGGCTGATGGCCATCGGCAGCATCTTCTGTCAGGGCGTGCTGGTGATTCTGGCGGGCCATCTGGAGAGTCGCTACAACGTCCCCCTGGCCTGGAGCGTCACCCTCGGACTGATGGGCGCCATCATGATCCTGCTGGCGCTGTGGCACACCGTAGCCCTTCCCCGTCCCAACAGCGAGAAGACTAAGGCTGAAGCTGCAGTCAAGGGCAACATCCTCAGCGTCTTTTTCAGCAAGAAAGGCGTCGTTGCCGCCATACTCTTCATGCTGCTCTTCCGACTGCCCGAAGCCCAGCTGGCCAAGATGGCACAGCCCTTCATGCTGCGCTCTTTGGAAGAGGGCGGACTCTCTCTGTCGACCGTCTCCGTCGGCTACGCCTACGGCACACTCGGCGTCTTCGGCCTGCTTCTGGGCGGCATCGTTGCCGGATGGCTGGTCAGCAAGCACGGACTCCGCCGCTGGTGGTGGCCCATGATTCTGGCCATCTCCCTGCCCGACGCCGTCTATATCTATCTGGCCTACATGCAGCCCTCCTCGCTGGCCATCATCGACACCTGCGTGTTTATCGAGCAGTTGGGCTACGGCTTCGGCTTTGCCGCTTATTCGCTGTTCCTGGTCTATTTCTCCAGAGGCGAATTCAGCACGGCCATCTTCTCCATCTGCACCGCCTTCCAGGCTTTGGGCATGATGTTGCCCGGCATGGTGGCCGGCTATCTGGCCGACACGCTGGGATGGGTGAACTTCTTCATCTGGGTATGCGTCTGCTGCCTGGTCACCTTCCTCGTCAGCATGCTGGTCAAACTGCCCGACGACGTGGACTGAGACCCTTGTTTCTTACACCTTATTAATATATTAATACCATGGTACAACTGCACTATTTCGGCAACGAAGCGTTGCTCGAACGCGATAAGACCGCCTTTCTCTGCTCCCATCGGGCCCCGACCGAAATCTTCCCGGCGCTGAAGCGCTGGCTCGACACGTTGCGTACGGACGACTGTGTGGTCTGCGGATGTCTCTCCGGCTTCGAGAAATGGGTGATACAGCAATGCATCGAACGCCAGATTCCGTTGATTATCGTGCTGGCAGAACGTCTGCCGGACACCATAGAAGAGATTGCCGTCAAGCTGCAGGGCATCCAGCTCTCCTCCATGATGGGTGCGGGCAAACTGCTCATCGCTTCTGTCAATGACGACAGCAACGAAAATGCCGCCTCGCAGAAAAATGCCGAACTGCGTAACCGCTGGATGCTCAACATCTCAAAGACCGTTGTCGTCGGTTACGCACAGGCCGGAGGACGTCTCGAGACACAGATCATCGGCGTCAGAAACGTGCTCCGACTCCTTCCGGCGGAAGAGCCCGTCCTCTCTGCCGAGGAAGACTTCAAACGCGGATGGGCTATCTATCATTATTTGAGCGAGCACGTGCTCAACATGCCGTCTCACGAGATTCGGGCGAAACTGTTGGCCTTCCTTCAGATGAAACTCCCGACACCGTCGCCGCTCCACTCCGCCATACTCTTTTTTGTGACGAAGGAGCATCAGCACATCGGGACGGAATTTAACTTCCCCGCCTTCTTCGAGATGTGGGGGCCGCAGAATCTGAGAGAGGAAGATTGGGAGCGCCACAAGTCCAAGCGCGGCACCTACTACGACGCCATTGCCGAAAAGGCGCTTCATCTGCTCGAATTGGCACCGAAGGAATTCCAAAAAGTTGAGTTGACACGCAGACTGGCTGCAGAAGCTCTCAAGCACTACCCGAATAACAGTCATTATCGGGAGCTTTGTGGAAATTAGTCGGCGGCTACCTACTTCCCTCCGTCGCCATAAGAGTTATGGCTCCCCTCATCGGACACGGAAAGACATTCAGTCTTTCCTCTAAAGGCCCTCTTCGCCC
>CACZUX010000039.1 GCA_902784475.1 uncultured Bacteroidales bacterium
GCCCGAACATTTCAATTTCGCCTACGACGTGATCGACGCCTATGCGGCCACACAGCCCCAGAAGGAAGCCATCCTCTACGTCAACGACAACGGAGACGAACGCCATCTCACCTACGGAGAATACAAGATGCTCTCCGACGAAGTGGCCTCGTATCTGCACTCCATCCGCATCGGCCGCGGCGACCGCGTGATGCTGATCCTCAAACGCCGCCTGGAATGGTGGATCACGATGGCGGCCCTGCACAAGATCGGCGCCATCGCCATCCCGGCCACCCATCTGCTCACGAGCAAGGACATCATCTTCCGCTGTCACGAGGCCGAGATCAAGGCCATCGTCACCGTCGGCGAGACCGCCGTCCTGAAGAACGTCATCTCGGCGCGCCCCTTCTGCCCCAGCGTGCAGCATTGCATCAGCATCGGTCCGGAAGTGCCCCAAAACTGGAAAAATCTGTGGCAGGGCGCCGCTATGGCCTCGCCCTTCAAGAGCCAGAAGGGCGAAAACGAGAAGACGGACGACTTCCTCATGTATTTCACCAGCGGCACCAGCGGAGCGCCCAAAATGGTGATGCACGACTTCTCGTATCCCCTGGCCCACATCCTCACTGCGGCCTATTGGCACAACGTGCACGAGGGCTCGCTGCATCTCACCGTGGCCGACACGGGATGGGGCAAAGCCGTGTGGGGCAAATTCTACGGCCAGATGATCTGCGGCGCCACCGTCTTCGTCTACGACTTCGACGGCCACTTCGAAGCCTCCAAGCTGCTGGACAAGATGGCGCAGTACAAAGTCACCTCCTTCTGCGCTCCGCCTACGGTCTACCGCTTCATGGTGCGCGAGGACCTGAGCCGCTGGGATCTCTCTGCGCTCGAATACTGCACGACGGCCGGCGAGGCGCTTCACCCCTCCGTCTTCAAAGAGTGGAAGGAGAAGACGGGCATCACCATCTACGAAGCCTACGGCCAGACGGAGACCACCCTCGTGCTGGGCAACTACGCCTTCGCCAAACCCAAAGCCGGCAGCATGGGGCTGCCCAATCCCCAGTTCATGGTCGACGTGCTCGACGACAACGGCAATCCCGTCGGACCCGGCGTGCAGGGACGGCTGGTCATCCGCACGGGCCAACCTCTAAACGCCGTCACCGGTCAGGGCAGCGAGCTCTTGCAGAACATACGTAAGAACCTTCGCTCGCGCGTGCGTAACATTATGTATTACAGGGAGCTCCCGCTGGGACTCTTCAAAGAGTACTACCGCAATCCGCGCCTTACGCGCAAAGCCCGCAACAACCGCATCTACTATACGGGCGACATCGTGTGGTATGACGAAGACGGATACTTCTGGTTTGTGGCCCGCGCCGACGACGTCATCAAGTCGAGCGGCTACCGCATCGACCCCTTCGAAGTGGAGTCGGCCCTGATGAGCCACGAAGCCGTGCTCGAGTGCGCCATCACGGGCGAGAAGGACGAGATACGCGGCATGGTGGTGAAGGCCACCGTTGTGGTCACGCCCGAGTTCCGCTCCATCGTCGCCAGCAACGACGGCCGTGAAGCACTTGCCGCCGAGCTGCAGGCTCACGTCAAACGGGAGACGGCGCCCTACAAATATCCGCGCATCGTGGAGTTTGTGGACGAACTGCCGAAAACCATTTCAGGCAAGATTCGCCGCGCGGCCATCAGAAATCACGAGACCACTCCACCACAGAGCCAGCCTCCCTCGAAAGCCTGATGTCCACCAGCCTCTGATTGCTGCTGCCCCTAAAGAGCAGATCCTCGTCGCGGAGGGCCTGCACAAAGGGGCCGTCGACCAGCACGTCGATATAGTCCAGGAGCGGCTGCGCGGCTTCGGGCAGATGCTCGTAGGTGAAGCCCGTATAGACCCAGACGGTCTTTGAGGTCTCGGCCTTGATGCGCTTGAGCAGCGGCAGCAGGGCTTCGGCCTGATAGAGCGGATCGCCGCCCGAGAAGGTCACGTCGGCAAAGGGATCGCTAACGATCTCCTGCATCATTTCCTCTACCGACATCTCGTGGCCGCCCTCAAAATCCCACGACTGCGGGTTGTGGCAGCCGGGGCATTTGTGGGCACAGCCCGAGAGATAGAAACTCGTTCTAAATCCCGGGCCGTCCACTGTGGTGTCGTGCAGGATGTCCAGCACCCTAATCATGCACTACACGGTCGTTAAGCTCGGCCAGCTTGGCCTTGTTCCAACGGTCGGTGGTGCCGACGAGATAACCCGTGATGCGCTGCAGGCGGTCCACATTGCTGCTGCCGCACTTGGGGCAGGTCTCAAAGTTCTTGTCGGCGTTCTCGTAGCCGCAGTCGAGACAGCGGTTGCGCGTGTGGTTGACCGAACCGTAACCGATGTTGTACTCGTCCATCAGGTCCACAATCTTCATCACGGCCTCGGGGTTGTGCGTAGCGTCGCCGTCGATCTCCACGTAGAAAATGTGACCGCCGCGGGTGATTTCGTGATAGGGAGCCTCAATCTGTGCCTTCTTCAGAGCGGAGCAGTGATAGTAGACGGGCACGTGGTTGGAGTTGGTGTAGTAGTCCTTGTCGGTGATGCCGGGCAGGATGCCGAACTTCTTCTTGTCGTACTTGGTGAAGCGGCCGGACAGACCCTCGGCAGGCGTAGCCAGCACGCTGTAGTTGTGCTGATAGCGCTCGCTGAACTCGTTGATGCGGTCTCTCATGTAGCTCACGATCTTCAGACCCAGCTCCTGGCTCTTCTCGCTCTCGCCGTGGTGCTTACCCGTAAGGGCAATCAGACACTCGGCCAGACCGATGAAGCCGATGCCCAGCGTACCCTGATTGATGACGGGGGCGATGGTGTCGTTGGGCTTGAGGTTCTCCGAACCCACCCACAGACCCTGCATCAGCAGGGGGAACTGCTTGGCGTAGGCCGTCTTCTGGAACTCGAAGCGCTCGTGCAGCTGACGGGCGGTAATCTCCAGCAGGTTGTCGAGCTTGGCGAAGAACGCAGCCTCGCGCTCCTCCTGCTTCTTGATGCCCATGCACTCGATGGCGAGCTTCACGATGTTGATGGTGGAGAAGCTGATGTTGCCGCGGCCTACGGAAGTCTTGTCGCCGAAGCGGTTCTCGAAGACACGGGTGCGGCAGCCCATCGTGGCCACCTCATACATATAGCGCTTGGGGTCGTTGATGTCCCACTTCTCGTGGAAGTTGTAGGTGGCGTCCAGGTTGACGAAGTTGGGGAAGAAACGGCGAGCGGTCACCTTGCAGGCATACTTGTAGAGGTCGTAGTTGCGGTCGGTGGGCAGATAGCTCACACCCTTCTTCTTCTTCCAGATCTGGATGGGGAAAATGGCGGTTTCACCGTTGCCCACACCCTCGTAGGTGGAGCGCAGGATCTCGCGGATGATGCAGCGACCCTCGGCCGAGATGTCGGTGCCGTAGTTGATGGAGGAGAAGACCACCTGGTTGCCGCCGCGCGAGTGGATGGTGTTCATGTTGTGGATGAAGGCCTCCATAGCCTGGTGCACGCGGTCCACCGTCTTGTTGATGGCATGCTGCTTGATGCGCTCCAGACCGCTCAGACCGGCCAGAGGCAGGGTGAGGTAATCCTCAAGCTCGACGTCGTAGAGCTGGCTGTAGTCCTCGCCCATGAGCTGCTCGAGCACCTTCACCTCTTCAATATAACTCTTACGCACGTAAGGAGCCAGGTAGAAGTCGAAAGCGGGAATGCTCTGACCGCCGTGCATCTCGTTTTGCACCGTTTCCATCGAGATACAGCCGATGATGGAGGCCGTCTCGATGCGCTTGGCGGGACGGCTCTCGCCGTGACCGGCCTGGAAGCCGTGCTCGAGGATCTTGTCCAGCGGGTGCTGGATGCAGGTCATCGACTTGGTGGGATAGTAGTCCTTGTCGTGGATGTGCAGATAGTTGTTCTTCACGGCCTCGCGCACCTCCTCGGAGAGCAGGTAGTCGTCGACGAAGGGCTTGGTGGTCTCGCTGGCGAACTTCATCATCATGCCGGCGGGGGTGTCGGCGTTCATGTTGGCGTTCTCGCGCGTCACGTCGTTGTTCTTGATGTTGATGATCTCCAGGAACACGTCGCGCGTCTTGGCCTTGCGGGCCACGGTGCGGGCCGAGCGGTAGCGGATGTAGTTCTTGGCCACGTCGGGGCGCGAGCTCTTCATCAGCTCGTTCTCCACGAGGTCCTGAATCTCCTCCACCGACATCTGGCTCTTGCCCTTCACGGCAATGCGGTCGGTGATCTTCTCGATCAGGGCAGTATCCTCACCGCCGTCGGTGGTGAGCATGGCCTTACGAATGGCTGCGGCAATCTTTTGCTCGTTGAAGCCTACGACACGTCCGTCTCTCTTAAGTACAGTCTGAATCATAGTGGTTTTTATTTTTTGATGTTGTATTTATTTAATTAGGTATGTTTCTGTCTGTTGTGCGGCGCCGTTTTGTTCTCGGCGCGAAAATCGATGCAAAGGTATGAATTTGGATTGAAACCTCCAAACATTTTTGCAAAAAAGTTGCCTAATTTTGAAAACTTTTTTTTCGAAAAATTTCAAAAGTTGTCCAAAACGAAATAATAACACATTGATTTATTGTGTTTTAAATTTTTTGTCTTCAAGAAAAGTTGTCCAAAACGATTTTTTTGCCGCTGACGCAAGTTGTGTTGTTCGGCATACTTTTCAAATTTCGTTTTTCAAAAAGTTATCCGCTTCTCCCCCGCCCTTCTCCCGACTTTCGCCCGTCTTTCGCCCGTGCAAACAGCGGTGATGCAGCAGTGATGCAGCGGTGATGCTAAGCCTCTGAGAAGACTCTGAGAAGCCTTTGAGAAGCCTCTGAGAAGGGAAAATCTGCACCAAAGCGGCAAGATAAGCAAAAAAAACACGGGGAGCATTCGTACATATTCCAAAAAAACTATATCTTTGCACGTGGATTTATGTATTTACATAAACTGCAAGCCGACGTAACACGAAAAACAACAAAAAACAATAACGACATGAACCAAAAGAAAATCTTTATTTTCGGAGCCGCAGCCGCCGTGCTGGTCCTCGTGGCCGTCATCGTGGGACTCGTGCTCAACATGCGCGCCCAACAGGCCGAGAGCGACAAGATGATCGAAGTGCTCGAGATGGACAAGCGCGAGATGGAGAACGAGTACGAGCAGTTTGCCATGCAGTACAACGAGATGATGGCCCAGATCAACAACGACTCGCTCGTCAACCAGCTCGCCCTGGAGCAGCAGAAGACGGAAGCCCTGCTCGAGGAGCTGCGTCAGACCAAAGCACAGGATGCCGCCGAAATCATGCGCCTGAAGAAGGAGCTGGCCACGCTGCGTGAAGTGCTGCGCAGCTACATCCTGCAGATCGACTCGCTCAACCGCGAGAACCAGGAGCTGAAGGTGACCAACAGCAATCTGGAGACGCAAAACCGTCAGGCACAGGCCCACATCAGCAACCTCTCCTCGCAAAACGAAGCCCTCTCCGACAAGGTGGCCATCGCCGCCCAGCTCGACGCCACCGGCATCTATGCCCGGGCCAACAACAAGCGCGGCAAGGAGGCCAAGAAGGTGAAGGACGCCAAGAAGATTGTCGTCGGCTTCAACATCTCGCGCAACGTCACCACCGAGACGGGCATCCGCACCCTCTACGTGCGCATCCTCACCCCGACGGGCGCCGTGCTGACCAAGGGCGGCACCTTCGAGTTTGAGAACCGCCAGATCGAATACTCCATCCGCAAGGACATCGAGTACACGGGCGAAGAGCAGAGCGTCACCGTCTACTGGGACATCGCCGAGACGCTTCCGGCCGGGCAATACCGCGCGGACATCTTCGCCGACGGCCACAACATCGGCAACACCTCTTTCGAACTGAAATAAACCAAAAACACAAAGCATAGACACATCACACCATGGAAGCAGTCTTTTCCTACATCATCGGTCTCGGTGCGGCCGTGATGATGCCCATCATCTTCACCATCCTGGGCGTATGCATCGGCATCAATTTCTCCAAAGCCCTCAGCAGCGGCCTGCGCGTGGGCGTCGGCTTCGTGGGCCTCTCCGTTGTGACGGCCCTGCTGACCTCGTCGCTCGGCCCCGCACTGGGTAAAGTGGTCGACATCTACGGCCTCGAGCTGCAGGTGTTCGACATGGGCTGGCCCGCCGCCGCCTCCGTGGCCTACAACACGCTGGTGGGTTCGTTCATCATTCCCGTCTGCCTGGGCGTGAACCTCGTACTGCTCCTGCTGGGCTGCACGCGCACGGTGAACATCGACCTGTGGAACTACTGGCACTTCGCCTTCATCGGCGCCGTCATCTACTTCATGACCGGCAGCATCATGTGGGGCTTCTTCGCCGCCATCGTGTGCTACATCGTCACCCTCGTGCTGGCCGACATGAGCGCCGAACGCTTCCAGAAATTCTATCCCGGCATGGAGGGCATCAGCATCCCCCAGCCCTTCTGTCAGGGCTTCATGCCGTTTGCCGTTGCCATCAACAAAGTGCTCGACTACGTGCCCGGCATCAACAAGGTGAACATCGACTCGGAGGGCATGAAGAAGAAGTTCGGCCTCTTCGGCGAACCGCTCTTCCTGGGTGTGCTCATCGGCATCATCATCGGCTGTCTGGCCTGCGAGAGCTGGCAGGCTGTGGTGGACAACATTCCCGCCACACTGGGTCTGGGCATCAAGATGGGCGCCGTGATGGAGCTCATCCCCCGCATCACCTCGCTCTTCATCGAGGGCCTGAAGCCCATCTCGGAAGCCACGCGCGAACTCATCGCCAAGAAGTTCGGCGCCGACAAGAAGTTCTATATCGGCATGTCGCCCGCTCTGGTCATCGGTCATCCCACCACGCTGGTGGTGAGCCTGCTGCTCATCCCCGTCACGCTGGTGATGGCCGTCTTCCTGCCGGGCAACCAGTTCCTGCCTCTGGCTTCTCTGGCCGGCATGTTCTACGTCTTCGTGATGGTGCTCCCCTACACGGGCGGCAACGTGCTACGCTCCATCATCGTGGGTCTCGTGGTGCTGGCCATCGGCCTCTACTTCGTCACCTGGATGGCGCCCGACTTCACCTCCGCCGCCCATTCTGTGGCTCTGGCCCATCCCGACGACGCTTCGGTGCGTGTGCCTGAAGGCTTCAGCGCCGGCGCGCTCGACTTCGCCTCTTCGCCGCTCTCGACGGTGATCTACGCCGCCATGAAGTATATGAGCCACATCGGTGCCGCCCTGCTGACGATAGCCACCTTCGCCCTCGTCGCCTGGAACCGTATCCAGATTAACAAGAAATAAACGATAACGAATAACGAATAACAATATGAAAAAGACCGTTCTCTCCCTGGCCATTCTGGCCTTCGGACTCTGCGCTTCCGCTCAGGAAGCCGACCGCTTTGTCGGCCGTCAGCATGTGAAATTCCAAACCGCCTGCCATCCCGCCGACGTGAAGGGCTACGACACCAAGACCCTGCGCGAGCGCTTCGTGATGGAAAAGGTGATGGAGGCCGACTCCATCCTGCTGACCTACTCCCACTACGACCGCTTCATCTTCGGCGGCGCAATGCCCGTCAACCAGACGCTCAAGTTGGAGAACTTCTGGGAGCTGGGCCTCGATGTGGACAAGACCATCAAGGAGAAATACTTCCTCTACAACCGCGAGATCGGCATCGTCAACTGCGGACAGGGCGACGGCGTCGTCGTGGTGGACGGCAAGGAGTATGCACTCTCTCCCAAGGAAGCGCTCTACGTGGGTCGCGGCCACATCGGCAAGGACAAGGACGTGAACAAGGTGGTGGAATTCAAGAGCAAAGATGCCTCCAAGCCCGCCAAGTTCTACCTCAACTCGGCTACGGCACACCAGCACTACAAGACGCAGTGGATCACACTCGACGGCCGCAAGGGTTCGCTCAAGGCCGCCGTTTGGGGCCCTGTGGGCACGGTGGAAGAGGCCAACAACCGCACCGTCTACAAGCTCATCGTCAACGACGTGCTGGAGGAAGGTCCCTGCCAGCTGCAGCTCGGCCTGACGCAGCTCAATCCCGGTGCCGTGTGGAACACGATGCCCCCTCACACCCACGGCCGCCGCATCGAGGCCTACTACTATTTCAACCTGCCTGAGGGTCAGACCATCAGCCACGTGATGGGCCAGCCGCAGGAGAGCCGCAACGTGTGGCTGCACAACGAGCAGGCCATCATGTCGCCCGAATGGAGCATGCACGCTGCCGCCGGCACCTACTACTACACCTTCATCTGGGGTATGGCCGGTGAGAATCTTTACTACAACGACAAGGACAACATCCCCGTCATCGACATCCGTTAACGCCAAGTGGGACACGGGAAGCTCAAAAAGTTCGCCGAGATGGCCGCCAATCCTTTGGTGGTCGAATGCCCCATGGCCGCCGTCATGGGGGACGCATTCCCCCTTCGCGGCAAGTGGGGGCCGGACTTCTTCCGGCAGGAAGCGGAGCGTCCGCTCACGCTCGAGCTCGGCTGCGGCCGCGGCGAATACACCGTCGGTCTGGCGCGCCTCCACCCCGAAGGCAATTTCATCGGCGTGGACATCAAAGGAGCGCGCATGTGGACGGGAGCTAAGGAGGCGCTGGAGGCCGGCATGAAGAATGTGGGCTTCCTGCGCACCAACATTGAGTTCATCGACCGCTTCTTCGCTCCCGGCGAAGTCTCCGAGCTTTGGCTCACGTTCTCCGACCCGCAGATGAAGAAGGCCACGAAGCGCCTCACCTCCACCTACTTCCTCGAGCGCTACCGCCGCTTCATGAAGGAGGGAGGCTTCATCCACCTCAAGACGGATTCCAACTTCCTCTTCACCTACACCGAGGAAATGCTGCGCGCCAACGGCATCGTGCCCGAAGCCCTCACGCGCGACCTCTACGGCGAGAGCGACGGCCCACGCTTCAGCGAAGCCACCGCCCTGCAGACCTACTACGAAGGCATGTGGCGCGATCGGGGCATCTCCATCAAGTATCTGCGTTTCCGTCTGCCCCTGGAGGGCACGCTCGCCGAACCCGAAGTGGACATCCCGCTCGACGAATACCGTAGCTACTCCCGCGAGAAACGCTCCTCGCTCGAAACCTCACGATGACAACACACAAACCGGATACAACAATGAAAAGATTCACACTTAGCCTGTGCGGCTTTTTTGCCCTGATATTGACGGCCTGCGCCCAGCAGGAGCCCGCCACCGTGTATTTCACCAAAGAGATCACGCCCGAAAGTCTGGTCAAGATCTACAAGCAGCTCGGTGTGAAGCCCCACGGACGCGTGGCCGTGAAAATCAGCACGGGCGAGATGGGCGGCAACAACTACCTCAAGCCCACCCTCATCCGCGAGCTTGTCGATGAAGTCGACGGCACCATTGTGGAGTGCTGCACGGCCTATGGCGGTTCCCGCCAGGACAAGCGCAAGCATTGGGAGACGATTCACGCCCACGGCTTTGACTCCATCGCCCAGGTGGTGCTGATGGACGAGAAAGAGGATATGCGCATCCCCGTGCGTGACACCACGTGGATCAAATACGACATCGTGGGCAAGAAGCTCAAAGACTACGGCTTCATGATCAACCTGGCCCACTTCAAGGGTCATGTGATGGGCGGCTTCGGCGGCGTGCTGAAGAATCAGAGCATCGGCGTGGCCTCCACCGCCGGCAAGGCCTACATCCACAGTCACGGCGTGACGGACCAGACACCCCAATGCTGGCAGTACACCCAGCCCCAGGATGCCTTCCTCGAATCGATGGCCGCTGCCGCCGACGCCGTGGAGCAGTATATGGGCAAGGGCAACATCGTCTACATCAACGTGATGAACAACATCAGCATCGACTGCGACTGCGACGCCCATCCCAAGGCGCCCGAGGTGCAGGACATCGGCATCCTGGCCTCCACCGATCCCGTCGCACTCGACAAAGCCTGCCTGGACAAAGTCTACGGCATACAGCCCGACCAGAACAACAACCCCACCCCGCTCATCAAGCGCATCGAGAAGCAGCACGGCGGCCACATCATCGACCACGCCGAGAAGATCGGCATGGGCAGGAAGGCCTACAAACTGGTGGAGCTCTGAGCGCTCGGGTGACACTACCGGGATAAGATGAGATGGGTCCTGCTTCTCTCCTGCATGATGTCTCTGGCCTCCGCCCTGCCGGCGCAGACCTCGGAGGCGGCTGGGCACATCCTCAAGGCAGCGCAGTGGAACAGGCTCTATCCTCAGGAGAAAGTATATCTGCATCTGGACAACACCGCCTATTTCCTGGGTGAGACCATCTGGATGAAGGCCTATGTGACGCGCTCCGACACAGAGAACAGGAGCAACATCTCGCGTGTGCTGTACGTGGAACTCATTTCGCCCAGAGGCTTTGTGGTGGAACGGCGCAAACTGCAGGTGACGGACGGACTGGCCTGGGGCGACATCAAACTGACCAAAAGGATACTCAAGGCAGGCTACTATGAAATCCGGGCCTACACGCGCTACATGACAAACTGGGGCAAAAGGAATTTCTTCTCCCGCGTCTTTCCCGTATTCGACAAGCCGCGCACAGAGGGAGACTACAGCCGCATGTCGCTTGAGCAATATGATGTGACACGCCAACCCGACGAGCGACGCGCTTCCGTTTCCGAATCAGAAAACGTTGACCGCGACATCCGCATCACCGAACTCCCGGACAGCGTCTGCTTTGAAGCGGACAAGGGCTGCGGCTGGGCATTGCTTCACGGCAGCAACATCATCGCCGGAAACGCCATCAGGGAGGGAGAACATGTGCGCCTGTCCCTGGCCCGGCAGAAGATGAAGGAGGGCGTGTGGCAGATGGTGCTCTTCGATGAAGCGGGAAAGGAAATCACACATCGCGACATCGTCATCGCGCCCAAAGCAGACAGGGAACTCAAAATCACGGTACGCACCGCAGGCATCCGTCCCTGCGGACGCATAAGCCTGGACATTCAGGGACCGCCCCACACGGCTTTCTCGTTCTCCGCCATCGATGCTGCCACCGTCTGCAACGGATTCCAGGAGGACATCCGCGAGTGGATGCTCCGAAAGAGTGAGAACTGGCATCGCTACGACTGGAACACGATGGCGGGCATCACCCCCTGGGACGGCAGTCAGGTGATAGAAGACCGACTTTATCTCTTCGGCAAAGTCATACCCAAGGAAAAAGACCTGCCCCTTGACAGCGTTACCGTCTCAGCCACATTCAGGGGCACGACAGAACGCATGTTCGGCTCGGTAAAGACGGACAGCACCGGAGCGTACGCCATCATCCTGCCCGACATTGAAGGCATTTGGAACATGCAACTCTCTCCGCAGGTCAAAGGTAAGGAAGCGGAATACCGTATCACCGTTGACCGGCATTTCGCCCCGCCCCTACGCCCCCTCGAGGACAGCGAAGTGAGGCAGATCCCGGTGGACACCGCACGTATCCACCGCTGGCAGATAGCACCGCAAGACGAGCAAGAGTGGCAGAACATGTATGAGAAGAACGCCACCGTCATGAAGGAAGTCAACGTAAAGGGCAAACGCAAGTTGGACCACTACGACTACAACGCCTTCACCAACACCGAGGATGCGGAACATTTCTCCGAAATCTATTTCGATTGCGAAGAGGCCGCGGAGGATATTGCCGACCGCGGTGAGGAAATTCCGGAACTGACAGCATGGTTGGTACAGACTGCCGGCCGCTACCGGGAAGACAGTTACGGGCAGGGCCCCAGCTACAGCAAAGACCCGGGAGAAGAGGCCGCGAAAATCAAACACTTTCCGACGTGGAACGGGCGCCATGTCATGTGGTATGTCGACAACCAACCGGTGGGCGGCATCTGGTATCCCTGCCCTGTCCTCCTTGACGAATACCAGTCCGTTTATATCAGCGATTCGCACGGGCACAACGAAGGGAACGTCACCGTCTATGCCTACAGTTACGAACACGACACAAGCAAATGGTCAAAGCCTCCCAAGACCAACCGTCAGACGCGCTACACCCACTACTACGGCTACAGTCCGCCGTCGGAGTTCAAGACCGAGGACTACAGCGACATTCCGCCCATGCCGGACTTCCGGCGCACACTCTTTTGGGCGCCGAACCTTTGGACCGACGCCGACGGCAAGGCACACATAGAGTTTTGGAACAATTCCTCCTGCACCGACATGATCTTCTCTGCAGAAGGCATTACAAAAGACGGATATTTCATCACAGGACAATAACCAACACACAACAGCTATGAAACACATTCTCGTCACACTCATCGCTCTTTGCGGCACGCTCTGCATCGCAGCCGACAACAACCTCGAGGCCTTCCGCCCGATTCTGACCCGCGCGGCCGCATGGGCCAAGTCCATGCCTCAGGAGAAGGTTTATCTCCACCTCGACAACACGGGCTACTTCAAGGGTGAGACCGTTTGGATGAAGGCCTATCTGACGCGCACGGACACCCAGCGTCGAGGCAATCTCTCCAGCGTGCTTTACGTGGATCTCATCTCGCCCGACGGCAACGTGGTGGCCCGCCGCAAGCTCTTCGTCACGCACGGCATCGCCGCCGGCAGCATCGACCTCGACAACGACGTGCTGCCCTCAGGCTTTTACGAAATCCGGGCCTACACGCGCTACATGATGAACTGGGGCGAGAACAGCTGCTTCTCGCGCGTCATCCCCATCTTCGACAAACCCGAGAAAGAGGGCGACTACAGCAATCCCAAGATGACGGGCGACTCGCGCCTGCTGGAGCGCACCGACGATCAGACCAAGGCCGTGCGCTTTTTCCCCGAAGGCGGCTATCTCGTGAAGGGCCTCCCCGCCCGTGTGGCGTGGGACTGTCAGGGCCAACGGGGCATTCTCAACATCGAGCGCATGACGGACTTGCGTCAGGTCAGCATCGAGGTGAACGGCCGCAAGCGTGAAGCCGTCCTGCCCGAGCCCCAGGAAGAGGGCTGCGTCCTCCGCCTGGAGACCACCCGCGCCGACAGCGTCGTGCTCGACGTCTTCAACACGTCCTCGCTCAACGGCCGCACACTGGCCTGGGCCCTGATGCACGAGGGCACGGTCATCGGCTGTCAGAGCTTCACCACCTCCGGCCGCTACAGCGTGTCGCTCTCCCGCGGGGCCATGCCGGAGGGTGTCTCTCAGATAACGCTGCTCGACAGCGAGGGCCGTATCCTCTCCGAGCGCTTCCTCTTCATCCCGCCCAAGAGCGACACCCCCGTTGAGGTGAAGACCGCCAACAAGGCGCTGACGCCCTGCGGCCGTGTCACGGTGGACATCACCGCCGCACCCTACACCTCACTCTCGCTCTCGGCCACCGACGCCGCCTCTGCCGTCAACGGCCGCAGCGGCAACATCCGCACCTGGATGCTTTTGGGCAGCGACCTCCGCGGCTACATCGCCAATCCCGACTACTACTTCGAGGCTGACGACGAGGCCCACCGCAAGGCCGCCGATCTGCTGATGCTGGTGCAGGGCTGGCGCCGCTTCGACTGGGACTTCATCACGGGTCGCCGCAGCTTCGACCATCCGCAGGTCATCGAGGAGAATCTCTACCTCTTCGGCACCGTGAAGCCCAAGAAGAAGAAGGACCCCGTTGAGGGCGTCACCGTCACGGCCACCTTCATCGGCGACGGCGAGAAGTTCTTCCTCTCGGCCAAGACCGACAGTGCCGGCCGCTACGCCATGGTGCTGCCCGACATTCAGGACGAATGGGTGATGAACATCATGACGACCTACGAGGGCAAACGCACGGAGCACACCGTCACCATCGACCGTCACTTCGCCCCCAAGGCGCGCACCGTCGGCGACGATGAGAAGGTCATCGTGCCCCTCGACACCGCCGACATCCACCATTGGGACATCCCCGGCGAGGACGCCGACCTCTGGAAGCCCTTCATCCTGGGCAAGGACGCCACCGCCCTCAAGGAGGTTCGCGTCAATGCACGCCGCAAGGACAACCACTACGACTACAGCGCCCGCACCGACGAGACGGAAGCCATCCGCAAGGCGGTGCTCTACTACGACTGCGAAGCCGAAGCCGAAGAGCTGGCAGACCGCGGCGAGGAAGTTCCTTCAGTAGCCGACTGGCTGCACCAGAAGAACCCCATCTTCGAGGGCACTCAGCCTTCCACCCGTCTGGCCTGGGACCTCAACAACTACGAGAACACCAACACCGGCGTCTCCGACCCCACCTGGGAAGGTCTGCTCTCCGAGATGGTCATCGACGTCAACCTCATGAACATGACCGACGACGAGTTCAAGGGCACCGTGGCCCACATCCTCCGCAGCAAGCGCGGCGACGAGATCACCGAGCGCAATGAGAATCTCAGCATTCAGGAGATCTACGCCGATCTGGCCTCGGGCACGCGCCGCAACTGGGCCATCCTCTGGGGCGACGGCACCAGCATCCAGAACCGCCCCGTCGTCTGGATTGTCAACAACCAGTTCTGCTCCATCACCAGCTTCAAGGGCGACTTCCTCGACACACAGCGCGCCTATGCATCGGCGGTGGACAATTCCTCCTTTGCCACCGAGCTGCCCGTCCTCATCGACGAGGTGCGCTCCATCTACGCCACCGACGACCTCAGGAGCCTGCGCCAGCACATCCGCTGCGACGACCTCGAGCGCCGCAATCCCTATATCATCTACTGCTACACCTGGCTCAACCGCCCGAAGGAGCGCCTCAAGGGCACCCGCTACGCCCACTACCACGGCTACAATCCCGTGGAGGTCTTTGAGACCGAGGACTACAGCGACATCGCCCCCGTGGCCGACTATCGCCGCACGCTCTTCTGGGAGCCCAACCTGTGGACCGACGAGAACGGCCGCGCCCGCGTGGAGTTCTGGAACAACTCCTCGTGCACCGACATGGAGTTCTCCGTCGAAGGCATCACGCAGGACGGGCACTTCGTCATCGGCAAATAAGTGTTTAATACCTATATAATATAATGGAACTTTATCCGAAACTCATTATGGACGCCCTCTCCACGGTGCGCTATCCCGGCAGCGGGAAGAACATCGTGGAGATGCAGATGGTGGAGGACGACCTGCGCATCTCCGGGATGCACGTCTCCTTCTCCCTCATTTTCGACAAACCCACCAACCCCTTCCTCAAGAGCCTCGTCAAAGCCGCCGAGGCCGCCATCCACGCCTACGTCTCCAAGGACGTCGAGGTGGAGATCCGCACCAAGACGCTGCAGGCGCCGCGCCCCGATCTGCCCGACCTCCTGCCCGGGGTGAAGAACATCATCGCCGTCTCCAGCGGCAAGGGCGGTGTGGGCAAGAGCACGGTGGCGGCCAACCTGGCTGTGGCGCTGGCGCGTCTGGGCCATCGCGTCGGCCTGCTCGACTGCGACATCTTCGGCCCCTCCGTGCCCAAGATGTTCCGCATGGAGGAGGCGCGCCCCTACTCCGAGAACATCGGCGGCCGCGACCTCATCGTGCCCGTGGAGCAATACGGCATCAAGGTGCTCTCCATCGGCTTCTTCGTGGATCCCGACACCCCCACCCTCTGGCGCGGCGGCATGGCCTCCAATGCGCTCAAGCAGCTCATCGGCGACGCCGCCTGGGGCGATCTCGACTACTTTGTTCTCGACACGCCTCCCGGCACTTCCGACATCCATCTCACGCTGGTGCAGACCCTGCCCATCACAGGCGCCGTCATCGTCTCCACGCCGCAGCAGGTCGCTCTGGCCGATGCGCGCAAGGGCATCAACATGTATCGCAACGACAAGGTCGATGTGCCCATCCTCGGCCTGGTGGAGAACATGGCGTGGTTCACGCCGGCGGAGCATCCCGACGAGTGGGTCAGATTCCCGTGGTGCAGAGCATCTGCGAGAACGGCGACAGCGGCACGCCCGCAGCACTCGACCCCGCCTCGCCTTCGGGCCAGGCCTTCCTGCAGCTGGCCGCCCGTGTGGTGAGGGAGACCGACCGCCGCAATCTCGAAAAGGAAAAGACAAAGATTGTGCCCGTCAAAGGCTGACGGACACCTTCTTTCTCAGGAGGATGTAGCACAGCGCCACCACGCCCAACACCATCGGATAGTGGAGGTTGGGGATGATGTCAAAGGGCGAGATATGGGCCAGTCCGGCGGCAATCAGCAACTGTGCGCCGTAGGGCAGGAAGCCCTGCGCCACGCATGAGAAGGTGTCGAGGATGGAGGCGGCACGCAGTTTCGACATGCCGTAGTGCTCCGTCAGCTCCTTGCACAGGGGCCCCACGGAGAGTATGGCGATGGTGTTGTTGGCCGTCAGGATGTCGGCCACGCTGACGAG
The DNA here is from genome assembly GCA_902784475.1 of uncultured Bacteroidales bacterium. Classification (GTDB taxonomy): domain Bacteria; phylum Bacteroidota; class Bacteroidia; order Bacteroidales; family Bacteroidaceae; genus Physcousia. The sequence goes on from CACZUX010000039.1 coordinate 16,235, forward strand.
GGCCGCCATAGCCAGCTCCGCCGCACGCGGACTCTTCACCTTCCGGCCCACGAAGTCCATCACGCGCTGGAGCCATCCCAGATGGCGCACCACTTCAATGACGACGGCGGCCACAATGGTCACCACGATGAGCTGCCCCATACCGAGCACGCCGTGCCAGGCGTTCTTGAGCAGGAAGGGGACGTCGTAGCCGATGCTCAGACCGATGGCGCCGCTGAGCACCAGGGCCAGGGCCAGCAACACCAGCACGTTCATACCGCAGAGCGCGGCTGCGAGGATGAAGAGATAGGGCATCGTCAGCAGGAAGCGCCGGGTATGAAACACGACATCGGCACCTACGCCGCCCGCCCTGCTCAGCAGCGTGGCGTAGAGCGCCAGGCAGATGAGCGCCGCCGGCAGCGCAATCCACAGATTGGCGATGAACTTGTCCTTCATGCGGCAGCCCAGCGAGCGCGTGGCCGCTATGGTGGTGTCGGAGATGAAGGAGAGGTTGTCGCCGAAGAAAGCGCCGCCCACCACGACGCCCGTCAAGAGCGGCACGGAGTAGCCCGTTGCGGGGGCCATTCCCACGGCGATGGGCGTGAGGGCGGCAATGGTGCCGCAACTGGTGCCTACCGAGAGGCTCACCAGACAGGCGGCCATGAAGATGCCGACCAGAATCAGACTTGAGGGCAAGAGCCACAGCGTCATGTCCACCATGGCTTTCACACCGCCTATGATGCCGGCCACAGAGGCAAACGCTCCTGCCAGCACAAAGATGCAGAGCATGAGGAGCACGTTCTTACGCGACTCCGTTATCAGACCGGATTTTCTCACTCTGACGATTTTTCTTTTAGCCGATCACGACGCGCGTCCATCCGTGCTTGTCGGGCTCGGTGCCGTACTGGATGCCGCGCAGCAGGTTGTAGAGCTTGGTGCTGACGGGGCCGGGCTTGCCGTCCTTCGAGATCACGAAGCTCTTCTTCTCCTCCAGGTCGTCAATCTTGCGGATGGGCGAGATTACGGCTGCCGTGCCGCAGGCGCCGGCCTCTTCGAAGGTGGCCAGCTCGTCCTCGGGGATCTGACGGCGCTCCACCTTCAGGCCCAGGTCTTCGGCCAGCTGCATCAGGCTCTTGTTGGTGATGGAGGGCAGGATTGAGGTGGACTTGGGGGTGATGTAGGTGTTGTCCTTGATGCCGAAGAAGTTGGCGGCACCGCACTCGTCCATGTATTTCTTCTCCTTGGCGTCCAGGTAGAACTCGCAGGCGTAGCCCAGATCGTGGGCCATCTTGTTGGCGCGCAGCGATGCGGCGTAGTTGCCGCCCACTTTGTAGATGCCGGTGCCCAGAGGAGCCGAGCGGTCGAACTCGCGGATGATGACGTAGTCGTTGCACGAGAAACCGCCCTTGAAGTAGGGACCTACGGGCGTGGCGAAGATCATGAAGAGATACTCCGTGGCGGGATGCACGCCCACCTGTGCGCTGATGCCGATGAGCAGCGGACGGATGTAGAGCGTGGCGCCGGTCTCATAGGGCGGGATGAAGCGCTCGTTGAGGCGCACCACCTGATCGACCATCTCGTTGAAGCGCTCTGTGGGCAGCTCGGGCATGAGGATGCCGCGACAGGTGCTCTGCAGACGGGCGGCGTTCTCGTCGCTGCGGAACACGCGCACCTTGCCGTCGGGGCAGCGATAGGCCTTCAGGCCCTCGAAGGCCTCCTGGCCGTAGTGCAGGCAGGTGGCTGCCATGTGCATGGGGATGGTCTCCTCGCTGCTCACTTCGATTTCGCCCCACTGGCCGTTGCGGTAGTAGCAGCGTACGTTATAGTCTGTCTTTCTGTAGCCGAAACCGAGGCTACTCCAATCTATTTGTTCCATATCTTTATGTTTTTTACATTATCAGGCGCAAAAATACAAAATTCGCGTGAAACGGCGCGCACTTCTCACGAATTATTATCAAGAATCCCGTCGATTTTCTCCTCCACGGCCTGCAATTTCTCTTTACAGAGCTTAAGCAGCGCCTCTGCGGCCTGCAGTTTCACCGACATTTCGTCCACGGGCACGCGCCCCTCTTCCAGCTCTCGGGCTATTGCCTCCAGCTTCTCTATAGCTTCTTCGTATTTCACCCTTAATTATCAATTATCAATTATCAATTATCAATTATCACTATAGTGTTCACGGTGGAGTAAATCTCTCCCGAGGCGAGCCTCGTGGTGACGATTTCGCCTTCGCGCAGCTCGCTGACGTCGCGCACCAGACGGCCGGCACAGGTCGTGATGCTGTAGCCGCGCTCCAACAGCAGCTGCGGGTCGAGGCTGCGGAGCCGCTGCGCCGTCAGCTCCAGGCGGTGGTGCAGGCGCTCGAAGTGGCGACGGGCCGCTGCGGGCAACCTTTCGCCCACGAGGTCCATGCGGTGATGCTCCTGCATCAGCCGGGTGCGCACGCTCTGGGGGATGCGCCGGCGCAGGTCTTCCAGGAGCGCCAGCTCTCCGGCCTGCCGTTCGATGAGGAAGGCGGCTACGGCGGTGGGCGTCTTCAGCGAGAGGTGCGCCACGTGGTCGAGCACCGTCTCGTCCCTCTCGTGACCGATGCCCACGATGACGGGCAGCGGACACTGTGCGATGCACGAGGCCAGAGCGTAGTGGTCGAAGTCGCTCAGGTCGGCCGTCGCACCGCCGCCGCGGATGATCACCACGCAGTCGAACTCGCGGCTGTCGATTTCCGTCAGCTGCGCTATGATGCTCTCGGGGGCCTGCGCTCCCTGCATCAGGGCGGGAAAGAGCTTCGTGCGGAAGGCCAGGCCGTATTCGTTGCCGTGCAGCTGGTCCTCGAAGTCGCCCAGCCCGGCGGCCGTCGGCGATGAGATCACGGCGATGCGCTGCACGAGGCGCGCCAGGGGGAGCGCCCTGTTGTCGTTCAGGATGCCGTCCTCCTCCAGCTGGCGCAGGATTTCGCGGCGGCGCTGCATCTGGTCGCCCAAGGTGTAGCGGGCGTCGATGTCCTGCACGTTGAGGCTGTATCCGTAGGCTTCATGGAAGCCCACCTCCACCAGCAGGCGTAGCCTGAGTCCGGCGTGAAGCGTCTGCCCCGACTCCTTTTGGAAGCGCATCGAGAGCAGCTGCCAGTTGCGGGCCCACACGGTGATGCGGGCGCGCGCCGCCACGACGCCGTCTTCGGTCTTCTCCACCAGCTCGCCGTAGTAGTGGCCTCCGCCGCCCACGCGGCCTTCATACAGCTCGCCCTCCACCCAGAGGGGTTCCGGGAAACTGTCTCCGATGACCGAGGCGGCGATGTGGTTGAGTTCGTAGAGTCTCATGTTTGGGGCGCTCTTTCGGGACAAAATTATGAAAAAAGAGCGAAATAGCCGAAAAACACCGCCTTCCATCCCCTCTTTCTTCACTTTTTGCACTATCTTTGTCCCGAATACCTAACACACACATCTCATGAAAAAGCTCTTTCCCCTCTTTGCGGCCCTGCTCCTGACGCTGGGGCTTGCAGCCCAGACCTCGCCGCTCGACGAGATTCAGCGCAACGTGCTCCTCTCGGCCTCTCAGTATACGGCCTATGTGGACCCTGCGCCCGACTATCAGCTCACCCCCGCGCCCAAAGGCTACGAACCCTTCTACCTCACCCACTACGGCCGCCACGGCTCCCGCTGGCTCATCCGTCCGGCGCAGTACACCGACGTGACGGACGTCCTCGAGCGCGCCCATCAGCAGGGCGCTCTGACGCCGCGCGGCGAGCAGCTCTGGGCCGCGCTCTCCGAGTGGTTGCCCTCGACCGACAAACGCTTGGGCGAACTCACCAATGTGGGTGAGCGTCAGCACCACCGCATCGGCCGCCGCCTCACGGAGCGCTTCCCCGAGATCTTCGGCGCCAAAGACTGCGAGGTGGACGCCCGCTCCACCGTCGTCATCCGCTGCATCCTCTCGATGGAGGCCGAGTGCGAGGAGCTCCTGGCCTACAATCCCGCCATCAGCATCCACAACGACGTGAGCGAGTCCTTCCAGTATTACCTCAACCAGGACTGGAGCCAGCGCATCAAGGACGAGCAGAAGGCCCGCTGGAAGGAGGTCACCTTCGACTACAAGAAGGCCTACCTCCACCCCGAGCGCCTCTGGGGCGAGATTTTCCGCGACACGGCCTACCGCGACGCCAAGCTCAAGAGCCGCACCCACTTCATGCGCGAATTCTTCAAGATGGCCGGCAACATGCAGAGCCACGGCCCCGTGCCCGGCCTGCAGGCCGACGACCCCACCCTCTCGTGGAAGCATCAGAGCCGTCCGCTCAACCTCTACGGTTGGTTCACCGGCCAGGAGATTTTCGACCTCTGGCGCACGGAGAACCTCGAGTGGTATGTCAACTACGTTGCTGGCAAGGCGCCCTTCACTCAGGAGAACCTCCTGTGGAACATCATCCAGACCTGCGACACCACGCTCCACAAGGCCGGCTTCCACGGCGCCACGATGCGCTTCGGCCATGAGGTGTGCGTGATGCCTCTGGCTGCCCTGCTCGAACTGGGTGAAGCCGGCCGTCAGTATCCCCTCTCCGAGCTCGACCGTCTTGCCGACCGCTGGGCCAACTTCCGCATCTACCCCATGGGCTGCAACGTGCAGCTCGTCTTCTACCGCCCCAAGAGCGGCCGCTGGGCCGCCAACTACACCGAGGGCGAGGGCGACATCCTGGTCAAGGCGCTGCTCAACGAGCGCGAGGTCACGCTGCCCGTCAAGCCTTATCGGGGCCCCTATTACCGCTGGAAGGACCTGCGCGCCTACTATGTGGACAAGCTGACGCAGTTTACCAACAGCGCTCCCAAGAAGACCGACGACTGACCCCCGTGTTCCGCTTTCGCCGCTTCTCCGTTGACGACGGCCGCTCGGCCATGAAGGTGGGCACCGACGGCGTGCTGCTCGGCGCCTGGGCGCTGGAGGGCGCTCCCGCCCCGCCCCTTGTCGTCGATGTCGGCTGCGGCTGCGGCCTCATCGCCCTGATGCTGGCCCAGCGCCTGCCCGGGGTGCCGATTGAGGCGGTGGATATCGACGCCCCTTCGCTGGAGGATGCGCGGGCCAATGTGGCGGCTTCGCCCTTTGCCGGACGCATCGCGCTGAGGGAGGGCGACTTCCTCTCCCTGCCGCCGTTCCCCGAGGGCACCGCTTTTGTCTGCAATCCCCCTTTCTATACGGAGGACACGCTGGCGCCCGATGTGCGGCGCGCGGCGGCGCGCAACAGCCGTGCCCTGCCCCTGGAGGATCTTGTCGGGCGCGCCTCGTGCGGCACGCTCTCGCTGGTCCTGCCCGCCGCGCTGGAGGGGGAACTGCTGGCGCTGGCCCACGCTGAGGGGCTGCATCTGAGGCGCCTCTGCCGCGTGCGCACCACGGAGCGCAAGCCCCCCAAGCGCATCCTGGCCGAGCTGGGCGCGGAGGCCGCCGAGCCTCACTTCTCCGAGCTCGTCCTCACCGCCCCCGGCGGCCAACGCTCCGAGTCCTACGCCGCCCTCTGCCGCGACTTTTATCTGTAGCGAAAGAAGGACCCACACTTTTTTCTAACGCACAAATGCACAAAAGCCCCGCCGGATTGTTACTCCAGCGGGACATTTTTTCTAAAAAAAAATGGCGCAGAAACGTTGCAGGTAAAAGAAAATTTTGTATATTTGCAGCGATTTGAAACAAAATGTGCAACATTTAAACCAAACCGCCTATAGACAGATAGACAGACAAAATACATTGAAATAGAAGCGTCCGCTTAGATTCTTGTTTTCTGAAATTCGCCAAATTATAGAAAATGTTTCAAGTCAGAAAACGTAGACGAAGTTAAAGTCCACGTTTTCTTTTTGTGTATTGTTATTAATAATTATAATCTAAACAAACATCTATACATCATGAAACAAATCTACCTTTTCAAGCGACTTTTCGCTTCTTTTGTACTGCTGCTTATGACCACACTTTCGTGGGCGTATAACTTTGAAGTTGATGGGATTTGCTACAACATAAACTCGGATGGGACTAGTGTTACAGTGACATATAAGGGCACAGGGGATAAATATTCCGGTGCTGTTGTTATTCCACTACGATGTGACGAGCATTGGTACTTATGCCTTCCGAAATTGCTCCGGCCTTACGTCCATCACTATTCCAGAGAGTGTGACGAGCATTGGGAATTGGGCCTTTGAAGGTTGTACTTCACTTCCTATGATAGACAATATACGCTATGCAGACACGTATTTGGTGGGAGCTGTAGATAAGACGCAGAGTACCTACAACATTAAAGCCGGCACAAGATTTATCGGTACTTCTGCCTTCTATTGGTGCTCCGGCCTTACGTCTATTACCATTCCCAACAGTGTGACGAGCATCGGCTATCAAGCCTTCTATAATTGCTCCGGCCTCACGTCGATTACCATTCCTGATGGTGTGACGAGCATTGGCGATGATGCCTTCTGGGGTTGCTCCGGCCTCAAGAGAGCAGAATTTGCCAGCATAGAGGGATTATGTGAAATATCATTTTCAAGTAATTATAGTAATCCTCTAAGATATGCCAATCACCTTTATGTCAACGGAGAGGAAGTGGAAGACCTCGTTATTCCCGAGAGTGTGACGAGCATTGGCAGGTATGCTTTCTCTGGTTGCTCCGGCCTCACGTCTGTTACTATTCCTGAGAGTGTGACGAGCATTGATGGTTCTGCCTTCTCTGGTTGCTCTGGCCTTACTTCTGTGACTATCAATTCCAATGCGATTCTTTCTAAGAATTATTCTTGGGACAATAATCTTAAAAGTATTTTCGGAGAGCAGGTGAAGGAATATAACATTGGCAATAGTGTGACGAGCATTGGTGATAGGGCCTTCGGAAATTGCTCCAGCCTCACGTCTGTCACGATTCCCAACAGTGTGACGAGCATCGGCAAGGATGCCTTCTATGGTTGTACGAGTCTTCCCGTGATAGATAATGTACGCTATGCGGACACGTATTTGGTGGAGGCTGTTGATAAAACCCAGAGTACTTATAATATTAAAGCCGGAACAAGATTTATCGGATTTTCTGCCTTCTCCGATTGCTCCGGCCTCACGTCTATCAACATCCCCAATAGTGTGACGAGCATTGGGCAGTCTGCCTTTTCTGGTTGCTCCGACCTCACGTCTATCACGATTCCCGATGGTGTGACAAACATCGGCTCTTCTGCCTTCTCTGGTTGCTCTGGCCTCACGTCTGTCACGATTCCCGAGAGTGTGACAAGCATTGGCTCAGAGGCTTTCGCTGGGTGCTCTGGTCTTACAACCATCAACATTCCCGAGGGTGTGACGAGCATAGGCTGGTCTGCCTTCTATAATTGCTCCAGCCTCACGTCAATCACAATTCCCAATAGTGTGACGAGCATTGGCTGGTCTGCCTTCTATAATTGCTCCAGCCTCACGTCAACCACAATTCCCAATAGTGTGACGAGCATTGACGATCGTGCCTTCTCTGGTTGCTCCGGCCTCACGTCTGTTACCATTGGCAATAGTGTGACGAGCATTGGTTCAGAGGCTTTCGCAGGGTGCTCCGATCTCACTTCATTAACGATTGGTAGTGGTGTTAAAACCGTTGGTAAAGACGCTTTCTATGGTATAAATAGATTGTCTTCACTTACCATTCTGTGTCAAAATGCTGACAGTTGGTTTAAAGGTGTAACTACGCTTAAAGATTTGGTGCTCGGCAATGGAGTTGAATCTATAGCAGATGAAGCGTTCTCTGGTTGTTCAGAACTTACCACAATTTCAATTGGAAACGGCATAAAATCGATCGGAACAAAAGCTTTTGCTAATTGTGGCAACATATATGATGTTTACTGCTATGCAATGAGATATCCGACGACTTCGGCGGACGCATTTGAGAATTCGTATCCTGATTATATCACCTTGCATGTGCCAGATGAGTCTGTAGATAATTATAAAGCGGTTGCCCCTTGGAGCACGTTCAAAAAAGTGGTTGGGATATCTTCCGACAGCGGACGAGAGGCGTGTGAAAAGCCAGTCTTAACATACAAGGACGGGAAACTGGAGGCAACGAGTGAAACGGAGGGCGCTCAGTGTGTGATTATAATCTCAGATGAGGACATAAATACGCATTTCAATTCTGTGAACCTGACAGCCACATATCATATCAACGCTTATGCCACAAAGCCCAATTACAAAAACTCCGAGATAGTAACTGCAACACTTTGCTGGATTGATCAGGAACCGGAAACGGAGGGTCTTATCAATGATGTTGCAGAAGTTCGTGCATTGCCGGTGTTGATACAGAGCGAGGGTGGTGTCATCAGCGTAAATGGTATTAACTCTGGCACAGAAGTAAGAGTATATTCAGTAAATGGTATTATGGCAGGTTCTGCAAATGCGACAGATAATTCTGCTCAAATCGACACAAATCTCTTGCCTGGCTCCATCGCCATCGTAAAGATCGGAAAAAAGTCCGTCAAGATTGTGATGAAATAGAGAAACAAATCTTTTCACGAAAAGACAAGGCGCCTGCAGACAAAATCTGCGGGCGCTTTTCCTTTCTATGCGGGAAAAACTGAAAAAAGCCACCGACGCCTTCGCGCCAGCGGCCTAATTTTCAATTTTCAAATTTCACTTTTCATTTTTCATTGCGAAGCGTCATGCTTCGCTCAGCCCTTTCAAGTCAATGTCGTAAATGACGTCGCCAATAGATTCTTTTTTCAGGCAGGTTATCAGATATACGGGAAGGTACACAATGTTGCCGCTGATGCTTACATTGTCATTGCAAAACACAAGGGCCCGGGGGATTGCATAGTCACTGTTGCTCATCACGCCCGTCAAAGCATTGTGTCGCTGGTAGTCCTTGCCCGACTTGACCTCTATCGGCAGAGCGCGGCCGCCCTTCTCGATGACGAAGTCCAGCTCACCCTGTTTCTTGCTGTTAAAATAATACAGCTCAAAGCCGTGAGCCTGGAGTTCCTGAGCCACTGCATTCTCGTATATAGAGCCGAAATTGATCCCCTTCTCGTCGTTGATGATACGCAGCTGGATGCCCTCTGCATACTGACAGGCCAACAGTCCGATATCGCTTTGGAACAGCTTGAAGAGATTACGGCTGCGCGACAATTTCAGCGGCGCCACCGGTTCTTCCACGTTATAGGTGGGCAGCGCCACACCGGCATCCTTCAGCCACAAAAAGCTGTTCTCGTAGCGTGAGAATTTCAGGTTCTCATTCAGGTTTTTCAGGATGAACCGTTTGTTCTTGGCATTCAGCTCCGACGGAATCATGTCGAATATCTCATCGATATACAACTTGTGTTTTCTGTCGTATTTGGCGATGTCGCGCCTGTAGAGCCTGATGATGGCCTGCTGTTCTGCCATCACATCCTGCAGATTGCGTGTGTCGAGATATTTCTGCACAGCTGCAGGCATTCCCCCCACAATGAGATAAAGCCTAAAGAGCTCCATCATCTTTTTGTGCACGTATTCATCCACGGGCTGCTGCTGTTCATAAGCCTTTTGCAGACTGTCCATCACCTGATCGGATATCCCCATCGCCCGGAAAAACTCTTCCATATCGAGCGGATACATCTCCTTCACGTCCATATAACCCACCGGCTCCGAACGCAGATCTTTCAGTTCCACACCAAGCAGGGAGCCGCTGAGGATATAGCGATAACTTCCTTCCTCCACCAGGAACTTGATGGCAGTTACTATTTCGGGGCACTCCTGCACCTCATCGAAGAACACGAGGGTCTTCCCTGCCACCAGCGGTGTGTCGGTCAGCAGCGAGAGCCTCACCAGAATATCCTGACTGTTTTTGGCCCCCTTCATCACCTCTGCTGCATCGGGCTGGTCGACAAAGTTTATCTCAACAAAATTCTCATAATGTGTTTTGCCGTATTGGCGAATAGAGAACGATTTGCCTGTTTGTCGGGCCCCCGTCACCAGAAGTGCTTTGTTGGTCCTTTCGTAAAACAGCTCTAAATAGCTGTCAATTTTTCGTTTAAGCATACGTTTGTCCGTTTTTCCAATGCAAATATACGGCTTTTTGTCCGTTTTTCTAACATGGAATGCAACATTTTTATCCTTTTTTCCAACTAATGACACAAAAAAGCCCCGCCGGCTAGGCTGAAAAAGGCCACCGGCGCTTTCGCGCCAGCGGCCTTCACTTTTCATTTTTAATTATTCATTGCGAAGCTAGGCTTCGCCCAGTCGGGCGATGAGCTTCTGCTCCATGCGGGGCGTGAGGCGGCCGCCCTTGTGCCACTTGAGGCGCTTGAGCGAGTGGTTGAGCGACTTGTGGTGACCGGCGCTGCAGTGCAGATCGCGGTTGAAGAGCTCGCGCGCCCAGCGGTCGCTGATGTGGTCCTTATGCATGCCGTCTTCGTAGTAAAGACGGGCAAGCGACGATTTCGACGGCCGTTTCATACGCTCTTGTACTTCTCCTTAGAAAAACTGTCAACTGTCAACTGTACCACATAGCCGCGTTTTTTCCATTGGCTGACCATCGTCCTGCACTTGGTGCCCTCGTTGCTGAGCCCCTGCTGTCGGCGCACGCGTTTGGCGTCCTCCAGCGTGAATTCATCGGGCAACAGCTCCAGCAGGTTACGCGGACCGCGGGAGCCGATGCGGCTGCCTTCGCCGTTGTTGGCGCGCTCGATGTCTTCGCCGAAGAACTGCATCTTGCACCACAGGTCGTAGTTCAGGCTCCAGCGC